>JAAESQ010000168.1 GCA_024229275.1 bacterium
CGTCTCATGACATTCTGGAGCGAGGCCGTTGCAATAGCAACGCCCTCGAATCCGTCTCCCCGAAGCACACGCTGCACGCCGCTACCCGATTTGCCTTCATTCGCTCCTCACGAGCAGTGCGGCGTGCGGCGGCAAGCTCAGCAGCAACTGCGTCGCCGGCCCCAAAGTACATCTCGTCGGGAGTCTGTCCGCCGAATGCCGCATGTGGCATCACCTCATTGTGGGCCGATACGTAGAACTCGATGAGACGACCGAGAGCGGAGAAACTGTCGAGGGTGTGCAGGTAGATCCACGAGTGCTTCAGAGACCGCCAAAATGCCTCGATTATCGAGTTGGAGAAGGTCACCTCGACCTGAGCCAGGACCCGCGTAAGCTCCTCGCCCTTCAACAGATCATCGACCTCTTCATTGACATTCTCGCTTCCCGAGTCGGCGACGACGGTTGTGCGCCGGGAGCAAGAACTGATCTGACGAGCGGTCTCGCGCAAGATTCGGCAAGTGCCGCCGCTGCCAAGGCGGTCTTCGAGAGTCCACGACAAGATCCGCCTGGAGTAGTTGTCAATCACGGCATGAAGGTAGGCTCTCGTGCCATCGAGCAACCTAATGATCGTGACATCCAGGTGCAGGAGCTCGTTTGGAGCGCTTGCTCGAATTCCAATCTTGGGTTTGGCCGGATAGACGCGGTTCCGAGGTCGCCTCCAACCCATTTCTCTCACCAGCCTGTACCACGTCGATGGTGATGCGATGACCTTCCCGATTCGCTGCGCGTGAAGCGCCAGCCCTCGTACTGACATATGCCGATGGTCGTCACTTTCGTTAATGTCCTGGCCGCCTTCGAGATCTACGCGCGTCCACCGCGCGGCGCTCTCCCGAGGTCTGCAGGACTCACGATCCAGCTACCACCGTGCTTCGGCCCGACACA
>JAAESQ010000169.1 GCA_024229275.1 bacterium
CAGGCATTGATTGGTGGCTCGAACTCGACAGCGAGATGCTGGTCTGTGGTGAGGGTGCGATCGCCGGCATCAGTGAAAACTACAACCCCCTCAAGTTCTACCCGCAGCTGGACGCTGGGGGTCTTTACGTCACCAGAGGACTCAGGCTCGCACAGCTTGAAGAACTCGGGGTTGAGCTGGTGGCAAAGGGTGGTCGATCGGCGCTCGTGTTGGTCGGCCGATCTCAGGTTGAGGGATGGCAGCAGACGGTTATGGCCCGAGATTGGGGGAATCCGTTACTTCAACTGAAGCCGGTCGTCCCGGACCTTGTCAATCATGCGGTTGTCCGTGAGTTCGCCAATCAAACTCAGAGACGGTGGCAGGCTCCACCGCAAGCCGCGATTGCCGAGCTGGTAGACGAGATCGATGGCAATCGCTGGTTTTCCGATCTTTCAACCCTGACTACCTACAACCGATGGACTCTCAGTCCGGATATTCTGAACGCTCGCGACTGGTTGGTTCAAGAGTTCGAGGCACTCCCCGGTCTCGATGTCACAACTCCATCGTTCTCGGTCTCCAGTCAGACCGCCTATAACGTCATCGCCACTCTTCCCGGAAAAGCACGACCGAATGACTGGTACATCGTTGGGGGGCATTACGATGCGACCTCGGAAAACCCATCGGTGGCGGCGCCTGGCGCCGAAGACAACGCCAGCGGTTGCGCAGGTGTACTCGAGTTGGCTCGGATTCTGACTGACAATCCAACTGAAGCAACCCTGCTCTTTATCTGCTATTCAGGCGAAGAACAGGGCCTTTATGGGAGTTTGGATCACGTTAGTCAGCTTCTGGCTTCAGGTGACGATTCCAAGCTTCGGGGCGCGGTCATCATGGACATGATCGGATTCACTGCTGACTCAGAGCTCGACTGCCTGCTTGAGACGGAGAGCCCCGGTGCCTCATTGATGAATGCCCTGTCTGCCGCCGCGGCTCAATACACGACCTTGACGATTTCAACTTCCATGTCGGCTTGGGGCTCTGATCATGTGCCGTATCTGGATGAGGGGCTTGCTGCTGTACTTGCGATCGAAAACGACTGGTTTCAGTATCCTCATTACCATCGAACAACCGACACACCGGACAAAATCACAATCGATATGGGACGTCAGATCCTACGAATGAACCTTGCGGCTATCGCAGAACTCGCGGGCTCCGCGGGCGATCTGATTTTTGCCGATGGGTTTGAATCGGGCAATGTGTCGGCGTGGGGCAGTTGAATAGTTGTCCTCTCGGTTGCATGGTTCCGAAGCGTCAGTGATGATGGGAGGAGAAATCGAGCAGTAGAAGAGTGCTGGAGGTCTGAGCAGTCATGGATACTTCACGGCGAAAGGACATCGCGCTCATCATTGGACTGCTGGTTCCAGTGCTCATGATCGTATTTGTGGCCGGGGCAATTCTTCTACCGCGCCTGTTTTCCAATGTGGATCCTCCTCGTCACGATTTTCTATATATGGTTGGCAATCCAGACTACGGAGAAGAGCGTTTCTTAGTCGAAGACGGCCGCCTTGTGAGGGAGGAACTCGAGGCTGAACAGCACTATGCGCCGCCCTCTCCAGGCTACGAGCTTCGCTTTTACAGGCACATCGTCGAGACAAATGTCAGCAAGCAGCTTACGTTCGAGGAAGCCTCGTCACTGAAACTGGGTAGCGCACCGATCTCACCTGATGGCTACACCGTTGTGCCTGGGCGCAGGAGTGAGTTCTTTTTCCCCATCTTCTCTACTGCTGACTACCGAGTTCGCTATCTCCAAAAGGAAACCTCTACGACGAAGCTCAATGTGGCGACCGGTTCAGATCCGGGGTACTACTATGGATTCAATTTCCTGGGATGGGTGATGGATTTGGAGTGATGAACAAGTCTGCTGTTATTAAGGCGATCAAAGAGCTGGCATCGGCAGGTGTAATTTCAGAGGACGAGATCGTCACTGCCTATCGTGAGGCCAGTGGAGTGGAAACCGGTGAAGTCTCCCGCCGCCAAGAACGGTACTCGGGAGTTCTCTATTTCATTGGCGGTGGTGTCATCTTCATCGGCATTGTCGCTCTCATAGCCCAGGTCTGGCGCGATCTAGGCGCCGTCATGCACATCGTAGTAACACTCGGATCCGGCCTCGCCGCCTATGTCGTGGGAGTTTTGCTGAGTTGGAGCGAGCGAGTAGGGGCAGCAGGCATGGGG
>JAAESQ010000170.1 GCA_024229275.1 bacterium
AGAATGCAGCTTCAGGCTTTTACTGGATTGGCAGGGTACGGAGTTGCAGAGCTACCGCTGATCTGCGTTTACTTTGCCCGATTCTCGGCGTTCGGTCTGCTGCTTGGTCCAGCAGTATTCGGTCTTGGCTTTGTGTTTCTGTCGCGAGATCCGTCTCCCTCGGTGAAGGCTGAGTTGGTTTCGACGCTCGCCCTGGTGTTCGCTCTTGCCGTGGTTGTGGGTTGCCTGCTTGCGTGGCAACTTCCGTACTACGTTCCGGTGGTAGAGATCGACTAGTTGAGCATTGAGGTGTTGCGGCGCCGGTCACCGAAGAAATAGAGCAGGGGATGACCCTGCTCTATGTGCGTTTGGCGTACACTCTGCCGGTGGCGGCGCTCTACTTGGCGTTCATTCGTTTGGAAGAAGCGAAGCACTGCGCCGGTTGAATTGGTGGGCCATGGAGGTGGAGTGAGCGCGCGGGGAGATTTGTCGACGAAACAACAGCGAGCGGGATTCCTCGCAACACCAATCGCCAAGCTTCTGCGGAAATACGCGTGGCGATATCGTTGGAGCTATCTCGCCGGCGGCGCCTTTCTTTGGCTGACGAATCTCTTGGCGGTCAGCATCCCTGGCGAAATCGGCAAGGCAGTCGACGCATTACGAGTTTCGCAGCCACTGGGCGGATACGTCGGGGCTATTGCCTTGATGGGCTTGGCGCTGATCGGAGTGCGAACGTTATCGCGGATTCTGATCTTTAATCCGGGGCGTCACGTTGAGTACCACTTACGTCGTGATCTGTTTTCGAGGCTACTCAAGCTTCAGCCGTCGTTCTACGCGGAGCATCAACGTGGCGACATTGTCAGCCGCGCTGCCAACGATATCTCCTGGGTTCGTACGATGGTGGGCTATGGCGGTTTGCAGATCATCAACGTGACATTTGCTGTGATTTTGACCGGCTGGAAGATGCTTGCCTTGTCGCCACGTCTCACTTTGGTGGTTCTACTTCCAGTATTGGCTGGAATGGCAGTCGTCCAGTGGGGCATCCGAAAGCTATTTCATCTCAGCCTTCGCAATCAGGAGCAACTCGGCGAGATCAGCGAGCATGTGCTGGGTTCGATTCAGGGGATGGCGACGATTCAGGGCTTCGTAGCCGAAGACGCGTTCACTCAGCGATTTGAAGAGCGCAATCAGAGTTGGCTGCGTACCGGGATGAAGCTCGCATTGGTGCGGGCGATCGCGTTGCCGATTCTAGTGCTCGCGGGCGGTATCGCGATGTTTGCTCTGTTGGCTGTGGGAGGACCTTTGGTACTGGAAGGTCGTCTCACAGTCGGAGACCTGGCCGCTTTCACTGCGTTATTGACAGTCTTTCTTCCCCCGCTGCGATCACTTGGTTGGATGCTATCGGTTCTGCAGCGCGGTCGTGCTGCCCTGGATCGCATTTTTGAGTTGATGGATGCACCGATCGAGCGGCCAGAGGGAGACGAGGGTTTGGTGCTCGAACGTGGGAAGGGTCCTTCAATCGAGTTTCGGGACCTGAGTTTCGCCTACCCGGATCAACCAGAACAAATGGTTCTGGAAAATGTCAGCGCTCGCATCGATCCAGGGGCAGTGATTGGCCTTTTTGGCAGGACGGGCAGCGGCAAGAGCACCCTGCTTCGACTCGTTGCGAGACACTACAATCCACCACCAGGATCGGTCCTTGTCGACGACCATGACGTTACTTGCCTCGATTTGGATGCGTGGCGGGAGCGACTTGCGATGGTTCCGCAGCGGCCGTTCCTGTTCTCGGAGTCGGTTGCGGCAAATGTGGGCTTGGATGATCCTCCGAGTCCGGAACGGATCGATCGAGCTCTTTCGATGGCCGCGTTCAATACCGATCTTGAGGTGTTACCTCACGGACTCCAGACCGTAGTTGGAGAGCGTGGAATTATGCTCTCCGGTGGGCAGCGGCAGCGCGTAGCGTTGGCGCGGGGACTTTATCGGCAGGGTGATCTGCTGATCCTCGACGATGTGCTCTCTGCGGTGGACCACGAGACAGAGGCCGAACTCGTCGCGACGATTGCAGACCTTGCTCGGCAACCCCAGAAGTTGACTGTCTTTATCGCCAGCCACCGCCTGTCCGCTTTGCAGTATGCCGATTTAATCCTGGTTCTTGAGCGCGGACGGATCGTAGATCAGGGGAGTCATCGCGAGTTGATCTCGCGAAAAGGCGTCTATCGCGATACGTGGGACGCGCAGCGTCGTCGTGACGCTGTCGGTGGTGCGGGTGAGGTGGCTTCATGAATGGCGAGCAAGGCCTCATCAGACGCATGTGGCCGTTTCTTAAGCCCGACTCTTGGGCTTTCGGACTTGCTGTTGTTCTGACACCTGCTGCGGCCTTACTCAGCTTGGTACAGCCTTATCTACTCAAGAGAGCCATCGACGATCACGTCGTTGCCGGTATATCTGATGGATTGCTGACCCTTTCCCTCCTGTATCTCGGTGCAGTGCTGCTGAACTACGTGCTCGAAGGTGTGTACGTCATGGCCCTGGCCTGGGGGGGGCAGCGGACCATTGTGAGAATGCGATCGGCGATCTATCGTCACATTCTGCGGCTTAAACAGAGCTATCTCGACCGGCAGCCTGCAGGGCAGTTGTTGACGCGGG
>JAAESQ010000171.1 GCA_024229275.1 bacterium
GCCACACTACTCGTCACGGCTCAGCGAAGGGGCAAGCTGGCTCTAGGCGAGGACGAAAGCTACAGATTGGACATCTCAGCGACCGGCATTCGTCTCGACGCCGAATCCGACATCGGCGCCCTGAGAGGGTTGGAGACGCTTCTACAGCTCGTCGCCATTCGTGGCCAGAGAGTCCAAGTTCCTTTCGTCACCATCCGTGATGAACCTCGGTTTCCGTGGCGAGGACTGATGATCGACGCTGCTCGGCATTTCATGCCGATCGAGGTCATCAAACGGAATCTTGACGGCATGGCCGCTGTCAAACTCAACGTGCTGCACTGGCATCTCAGTGAGGACCAGGGCTTTCGGGTCGAATGCCAGTCACTCCCGAAACTCCACCAGCTCGGGTCGGACGGCCTCTACTACACCCAAGCACAGATTCGAGAGATCCAAGACTATGCAGCGGACAGAGGAATCCGGGTCGTGCCCGAATTCGACGTCCCGGGCCATGCGACTTCGTGGCTCGTCGGCTATCCCGAGATGGGAAGCGCTGCAGGACCTTATGCGATCGAGCGCAGCTGGGGCATCTTCGATCCCAGCATGAACCCGACACAACAAGAGACCTACGATTTCCTCGATGCCTTCCTCTCCGAAATGGCAACGATCTTCGACGACGAGTTCATGCACATTGGCGGTGACGAAAACACCGGCAAGCACTGGCTTGACAATCCGCAGATCAGATCTTTCATGGAGGCCAAAGGCTTCTACGAACCACTTGCTCTGCAGCGCTACTTCAACCAACACCTTCTCGAAATCCTGAGTCGCAACGGCAAACGGATGATCGGCTGGGATGAGATCCTACAGCCTGAACTCCCGACCAACATCGTCATTCAATCATGGCGCGGGCGCGAGTCTCTGTACGAAGCCGCAACCAACGGCTACTCAGGAATTCTGTCCAACGGTTACTACGTTGATCTCATTCAGTCTACTCAGTTCCATTACCTCAACGACCCTCTGCCTGACGACGCCCCACTCGCGCCCGAAGAACGGCAACGCATCCTCGGCGGAGAAGCAACCATGTGGGCCGAGTACGTCTCTCCAGAAACGGTCGACTCACGAATCTGGCCACGTACGGCCGCGATCGCGGAGCGTTTCTGGTCACCCTCTTCAGTGCGTGATGTTGATGATATGTACCGACGTCTCGACGTGATCAGCCGGCTCCTTGAAGAACACGGCCTTCAGCACGAGAAGAACCGTCCGATGATGCTGCGCCGCCTCTGTGACTGTCGCGACATCGAAGCGCTCGGCGTGCTGCTCGGCACTCTCGAACCAGTCAAGGTCTACCGCCGTGGGCAGCAGCGCAAACACACCCAATTCTCACCTCTCACACGCCTCGTCGATGTCGCATGGCCTGACGCTGAACCGGCTCGTCTTTTCAGGCAAGCGGTAGAACGGGTCATAGATGCAGGCTTCAATGACGAAGCTGCGTATGCAACTGCCAGATCGTGGTTACAACTCTGGGCCGCCAACCACGACGCGCTGGCACCCAAGCTGCAAAGCACTCCCGCACTTGCCGAAATGTTACCGATGGCCATCCAGCTGCACGAGACCGCCATGATTGGTCTGGAAACTCTCAATCTTCTTGAAGACTTGGGAAACGCAGAACTCTCGTGGGCTGAAACTCGTCTCGAGAAGCTGGAACAAGCTCGACACCCACACGGTCAGACAGAACTGATGATCGTCGATTCGATCAAACGCCTTGTCTGTTCCGCGGCAGCACAGCAGCCCGAAGCATGCGTCATTCGCGAAGCAGAAACTCAGTCACCCACATCTCATTGAGGCCAGGCTATGCGACTCAACAGCCCAACCGCCGAATAATTCGTACTCCCAGACGAGGTAAGACGAAAATGAGTCAAGACATTCTGATTGAAGCGTGCGTCGGTTCAGTGGAATCTGCCATCGCTGCCCAGATGGGTGGCGTTTCCCGCGTTGAGCTCTGCGACAACCTTCTCGAGGGCGGCACTACACCCAGCCTCGGCGCTATCGAAATCGCTCTGAAGCGTCTTCAAGTAGACGTCAACGTCATTATCCGCCCCCGAGGCGGAGATTTCCTCTACTCCGGTGTCGAACTCGAGATCATGAGGCGTGATGTACAACGAGTCCTCGAGTTCGGCGCCAACGGTATCGTGTCCGGCGCACTGACGCCCGAGGGCCGAATCGACATTCCCGTGATGAGAATGCTCAAACAGGCCGCGGGCGACCTCAGTTTTACCTGCCATCGCGCCTTCGACATGGTGGCCGACCCACTTGAGGCACTGGAGGAGCTCATCGACCTCGGCATCGATCGAATTCTCACCTCGGGCCATCGGCCTTCTGCCGTCGAAGGGTTGGGACTGTTGTCCCTGCTGGTCGAGCGCGCAGCCGGTCGCATCATCATCATGCCTGGAGTCGGAATCGATCAGCACAATCTGCCCGACCTCATCGAGCGAACCGGAGCCCGCGAGTACCACGTCTACGCTCCAATTCAGGTCCCAAGCGCCATGCAGTACCGCAACGAAAAGGTCTTCATGGGGTCCGATCCGGACGCATCAGAGTATGAAATTTCGACCACCGATGAAACACAGGTCCGCGCCATCTGCGACGTGGCACGAAACGCAACAATCCCTCTCTAGATCGACATTTGATGACTGCGGATAGCCCGGAATGAACGCCCCCCTCCAGATCGTTGATAGACTAGCTTTGTAATGGATGAAGATTCTATTCAGCTGGGAGTATTGGTGGTGTCGCCCGACGTTGAGTTCTGCTCAACCATCGGACAAGCGATAGAGGAATTAGGCCACCAGCTCGAGTTCCGCAGCGATGCCGACGATGCAGTGTCTGAGGAACAACCCACACGTCCATCATTGGCAATCATTGATTGGCAGCTCGGCGCAGATGCAGCCACAGCCGCCATCAGCAGCCTCCGGAAGCCTGTGAGCGGTGGCCGCTCCTACGTCTTGGTGATAGCCTCATCCGCCGGCGAAAACGGCAATCAAGCGATCGTTTCATGCAGGGCCGATGACGTCCTTCTGGGAACACCGACCGAAGCTCAGCTGGCGCTAAGTATCTCAATCGCCGAACGCCGGATCCGAGAGGAGCCTGGATTCAGGCAGTCGAATGGCGCCGAGCAACGCCATCTGGCGACCTCAGTCCCGACTGCGCTTGGGCCAAACGACGCCTGGTGGGAGTGGAATGTCCCCGCATCGGCGATCCGCTACTCCTCACGCTGGATGGCGATGCTCGGCTACGAAGAGGAAATGGAGATCGCCCTTGACGAAGACCACTGGCTCAATCTTGTCCACCCGGACGACATTGATGCGCTGAAGAGCGACCTGGACAATTTCGTCGAAGGCAAGATCAAGGAACTCGATCACGGCCATCGCCTCCGATTCATGGACGGTTCCTACCGCTGGATCCTGACGCGTGGCTTCGCGATTCGCGGTGAGGACAACAAGGCAGAGCATGTCATCGGTTTGCAGACCGACATCACTTCACAGATGCTCGCCGAACAGAAACTCCAATACGAGGCACTCCACGATCCCCTGACGGGATTGCCAAACAGGGGTCTTTTCACCGACCGCCTGCGGCACGTCTTTTCCCGGGTAGCTCGTCGTCCCCAGTTCACTTTTGCAGTTCTGTTCTTCGACGTCGATCGCTTCAAGAACGTCAACGACAGCCTCGGCCACATCAAGGGCGACAGACTCCTGCGCTCCATCGCCACACGTCTGGAAAGTGCTCTCCGTCCGAGCGACACGGTGGCTCGATTCGGTGGTGACGAGTTCGTGATTCTGATCGAGGACATCGTCGATATTCGATCGGCAACCGCGGTCGCACAGCGAGTACATCAGGAGTTCTCCGCTCCGTTTGACCTCGGCGGAATCGAGATTTTTGCCGGAATCAGCATTGGAATCGCTGTCTGGAGCGATCGATACGAAAGCCCCGAGGACCTCCTTCGAGACGCCGACACCGCAATGTACCGGGCCAAAGCAGCCGGCAGGAATCGATTTGCCGTTTTCGATCAAGAGATGCACCAGACCGTCGTTGCCGAACTGAGCCTGGAAAACGATCTCCGGCGTGCGATGGACATGAACGAATTTGAAGTCTACTACCAGCCGATCGCCGCTCTCGATCGCGGTCGCATCGCCGGCTTCGAAGCACTGGTTCGTTGGCAGCATCCCGAACGCGGTTTGGTGTCTCCTGCTGAGTTCATTCCACTCGCCGAGGAGATTGGTCTCGTCATCCAGATCGACCGCTGGGTCCTCGAGACCGCATGTGAACAACTCAGAAACTGGCAGGTTCAGTTCCGGCGCAACGACCCCCTCACCGTCAACGTGAATGTCTCCGGGATCCAGTTCATGCAAGCCGATCTGGTGTCGCAGATCGATCACATTCTCAGGAAGACTGGTCTCTACGGACAAAGCCTCAATCTCGAGATCACGGAGAGCTTGATCATGGAAGATGCCGGCCATGCCGGTGCGATGATCGAACAGCTCAAGAAACTCAACATTGGTATAGCAATCGACGATTTCGGCACCGGCTACTCGTCACTCGCCTACCTCCGCAGATTTCACATCGACGCACTGAAGATCGATCGCTCTTTTGTTTCGCGAATGCTGAAGGATGAGGACAGCCGAGAGATCGTTCGGACAATCATCACTCTCGCCTCATCCATCGGCAAAGTGACGGTGGTCGAAGGCGTAGAGCAAGAAGAGGAACTCGAACAGCTTCATTCGATGGGGGCGGACCGTATCCAAGGCTACTACCTTTCGCGTCCACTACCCGCCGAAGATGCTGGGAAACTGCTCCAGACAGTCAACAAGAGCCGCAATCAGCTTGAGACCATCCTTCGGCAACGAGCACGGAGAAACTCAAGCGACTGAAGACTTTCCCCTTGAATTCAGCAATATGCAGCCGAAGGCTTCGCCGTAATCGAGGCGGTCATTACTGGAACGAGAGATCCATTCGACTCCGCCGCGCTCCGCTCCCAAAAACATCATCCCCTACTGTCATCCCGACCGAGCTATAGGCGAGTGGAGGGATCTCCCGCTACAGATAGCAATCCACTGAATTACAACAACATACATACTGCTAATTTCAACGGAAGACCCTTCAACTCCGCTCAGGGTGACAGGTATAGAGGTTTGGTGTCTTTCCTGGAGTCACCGCCGCAAACGTGGCGTGGATACGCTCACAATTGCTTGGTTTCGCCTTCTGAATTCCGGATTTCAACCTACTCCGCCAACACTCGCGCGATCGCAGCTTCTTTCTCTGGTTCAGCAGCAATGGCATCCCAAGACCAGAAAACTACTCCCGCGGATGGGGGTTCCAACGCGGCCCGCAAAGCAGATTCGAACTCCGCCACGCCGAATTCCTTGCCCTCTCGGTACGCTGTACCAACCTGAATGCTCGGCAACACTGGGCATGCCGATTGCCGATCGAGATCCTGAACGACTGAAGCGATCCACTCGGGCGGCTGGTACTGCATGAACGAGTAACACATCGGCGAGAGGTAATTCACCATTCCGCCCAGTACGGAGTGGTCCTGCCCGGCGATGCGGACGACGGCTCGATCGAAATCGGTTTCGCGCCATGGCACTGCGTGGAGGTTGATAGCAATCTCTGGTTGGACCTCGCGTACAGCTGCGACGATCTCCTCGACCATGCCAATGATCGATTGACGCTTGAACTCAACCCAATCATCCAACGCATGTTCATGGATCCAACCTGCCGATTCAGCCGAATCTCCTGGAGGAATCGTTTGCCCCATCTCATCGGTGAAACGAGAGAGACAATGTGGACAAAAGCACGAATCCGGCAACGACTGCGGATCCTGGCCGGGCCCGACCATTTCCCAAAAGACAAAGTATCGAATGAAATCCAGGCTCAGTGCGGCCGGTCGCACTTCTCTTACAAGCGCAACTGCCTCTTCAATTCGTTGCGTCCGAAAATCCTCCCGTGACGGGCAGGCGAACTCAACCCAATCATCGACCGCCTTGCTACCATCCGCAGTGACGGCATAGAGGCTCGGGTCGTCAATCACCTCATCGATGGCGAGGAACACGGGAAAGATCAGAAACAGGTCGGTCCCTGTACGTTCAGCTTGAAAGCGAAAATCTTCTCGGCGTGCAAGCTCTTCTCCGACAAAGACTGTGCTCACACCAAGAACCTGCCAACGATCGAAGAGAGTCTGGAGATCGCCGTCGTGGCCATAGATCTTCACTCCGACAATCTGTGCTGTATCGATGGTGCTCGATGGGGGTTCTGTATTGCAGCTCAGACTCAGAGCCAAAGCCACAGCGACACATACGGCACCAGCGATGGCCGATACTACACGCCGCTTCCCGATCATCAAGACTCATCCTCGATGACAACAACGGGCGACTCCATCTGCTGCGGGGGAAACAGTTCCAACACCGTGAAATCTACCCAGTAGAGCCCCCTCGTGTTGGGCACATCCGCGACGATCGCGGCGCCGATATCCTGCGGCGGATTTTCAAGCTCACCCCACCACTCTTTGTCTCGCGGGTATCCGTATTGGAACCCCACTGGTGCAGGCGCGAACGCTCTACCCCACTCAGCGAACTCAGCCACCATGGCTTCTAGCGAGGGAAGCATCTGGGAATCGTCGATGAACATCAGTCCATCACGCTCGTTTGGCGGCATTTTGCCGATCTCCCAGTGTTTCAGGAAAAGTCGATATTCAGGATTAATAGACCGGACGACGTCAAGCCAAGCGCGGGCTTCAGCATCACTTACCGCCTTGCCATCGGGCTGGCTCACGGACTGATACCACTCAACATCGACTCCAGCACCGATCACTGATGGATGGTGCCCGTAGCGTGCCATCACCAGACGCAGAAGCTCATCGACAGGCGCATTCCCAGGCTCGACTTGAAGCCAGACCCTGAAGCCTTGAGCATCAAAGAGGCTGAGAACCTCCTCGTTCCTGTCCTCTTCAACTCCTTGAATCAGCGGATCGCTTGCCTCGACCGGAAAGCTCAGCTGGCAGCCCTCTTTGAAAAGACGCCCAACGATCCACACGGCCTCAGGGACAGCCTCTTCGAAGGAGCCAGCCATCTGCCGGCCAACACTCGCCCAGTATCCCGGTCCCGGGTCATAGCTCGGGCCATACACGGAGTATCGGAACCCTGCACCGAGCACGCCATCGTCATCGACTGGGGCTTGCACTGCCGAGCCGC
>JAAESQ010000172.1 GCA_024229275.1 bacterium
ATCTTCTTTGCGGGCGATGGCGCTGGCTACCTGATCAATGGAACGAACGAGTATCTCGATGATGCGTACGAGTTGCGCACCACTGTTCGCTACTCATTCGGCGGATTGAGGCTTGGCAAATAGGCCTCAGGAAAGGGAGGAAGCGATGAGGAGATCTCGTCAGGTTGTTGCGCTACTGTTCATCACCTCTCTCGTGGTGGTCACCGGCATGACGTCGGTTGCTGCCGACGACGGTGCCTCTGAACACTTCGAAGTAGATGCGGACGTTCCGTGTGACGTCTGCCATGCGGAAATGACACCAAAAGTATTCAAGAACTGGTACGCCGGCAGGCACGGTAAGAACAACGTGAAGTGTTTCGTCTGTCATGGGTCTATCGGTTCAGACTTCACGAAGAAACCAGAAAATTTCCGCTGCTTGGGTTGTCATGCGGATCAAGTGGCCACCGCTGGCGATGTGAGCTGTTTCTCTTGTCATCCGCCACATCCGCTTACTCCGCACTTGATGGCGCCAAAGGAGACCGAGGGAGGCGAGAAATGACCGTATCTAGACGTGAGTTCCTGGCAACGAGCGCGGCAGCGTCGGCTCTTGCGGCTCTCGGCAAACCGACCACCTCATTTGCCGAGTCCATGGCCAACGGAGGTATCCAGTGGACCAAAGGCGTGTGTCGTTACTGCGGTACCGGTTGCGGAGTTTACAAGGGCGTTCGCGACGGCAAGCTGATCGCAGTCAAGGGAGACAAAGAGAATCACAACGCTGGATTCCTTTGCCTCAAAGGATTCCTCCTACCCCAAATCATCGACGCACCAGATCGTGCACTCTTCCCATTGATTCGCAAGAACGGCAAGCTCGAAAGAGCATCCTGGGAAGAGGCGATGACTCTGATCGCCAGCAAATTCACTGAGACGATCGAAAAACACGGCAAGGATGCAATCGCATTCTACGGTTCCGGACAGGGCTACACTGAGGAAACCTACGCCGCCAACAAGCTCTTCAAGGGCGGATTCGGCACTAATAACGTCGAGGGCAATCCGCGTCTTTGCATGGCATCTGCCGTCGGCGGCTATGTCAGCACATTCGGCAAGGACGAGCCGATGGGCTGCTACGAAGATATCGACGCAGCTGATGTGTTCTTCATCATCGGTTCAAACACCGCTGAGTGCCATCCGATCCTCTTCCGTCGCATCGTGCAACGTAAAGAAGCAGATCCCAACGTCAAAGTCATCGTCGTCGACCCTCGTGTGACTCCCACAGCTCGGATCGCAGACCTTCATCTTCAGTTCACGCCCGGCACAGATCTGGCGATCCTCAATGCTATGGCTCACTATATGGTCAAGCATGACCTTGTTGACCCAGATTTCATCAAGCAGAATGTGGGATTTGGTCAGGGCAAAGCAGCCAATAAGAGTTGGGACGACTACGTGGCATTTCTCGAGGAGTACACCCCAGAGCATGCCGCCGAAGTGACCGGCTGTCCTGTCGAGAAGATCGTTGAGGCAGCGAAGCTCTTCGGAGCCAAAGGCCGGCGAACGATGTCGATGTGGACGATGGGCTTGAATCAACGCACGAAGGGTGTATGGGCGAACAACCTCTGTCACAACCTTCACCTCATCACCGGCAAGATTGGGGTCCCAGGCAGTACGCCCTTCTCACTAACGGGTCAACCCAATGCATGCGGCGGTGTACGCGATGGTGGTGCCTTGTCACACCTACTCCCCTACGGCCGGGTCATCGCCAACGCAGATCATCGAGCACAGGTCGAGAAGATCTGGGGCGTTCCCGAGGGAACGATTGCACCAAAGCCTGGCAAGCACTGCATCGATATGTTCCGAGCACTCGACGAAGGCGCCATAAAGTGCATGTACATCATGTGTACCAACCCTGGCCAGACTCTGCCGAATGCGAAACGCTATCGCAAGGCAATGGCGAGCCCGGACTCCTTCGTAGTTGTGTCAGAGATCTACCATCCAACGAGAACATCCGAACTCGCCGACGTCGTGTTGCCGGCAGCTGCATGGTCGGAGAAAGAGGGCGTTTTTGGATGCACCGAGCGACGCTACCAGCTCGATGCGCAAGTGCTGCAACCGAAGGGTGAAGCACGTCCAGATTTTGACATTCTGGTTGATCTTGCTCGTCGAACTGGGCACGGCATACTGTTGCCATGGAAACACCCGGCAGAAGCATGGGAAGAACTCCTCGTTCTTGGCTCTGACACCCCGTACAAAATCCAGGGCATCACCCGTGCACGTCTCGAGAAGGACCACGGTGTGCTGTGGCCTTGTCCTACCGAGGACCACCCCGGCACGAAGCGCAGATACGTCAAAGGAGACGATCCCAGCGTGCCAGCTGACTGGCCAGGGCGGATTTGCTTCTATGGCAAACCCAACAAGAAAGCGGTGGTATGGCTCCGGCCGCAGCAGGATCCCGCTGAGCCGGCCGATGCCGAGTACCCCTTCTACTTCACAACCGGACGTGTGATCGAGCATTGGCACACCGGAACGATGACCATGAACTGCAAAGAGCTCAAACACGCCAAGGGACGGGCAGAACTCGAAATCTGCCCCGCCGACGCCAGAAAGCTCGGAGTCAAGACAGGCGATGCTGTCAAAGTGACGTCGAGGCGCGCGAGCATGGATTTCCCGGCACTCATAACTGACAACTCGCCTGAAGGCATGGTCTTCGTTCATATGCACGACAAGGATCGCCTCTGTAATGAACTCACAATCGATGCCTTTGATGCCGGGTCTAAGCAGCCAGAATTCAAGATCTGCGGCGTCAAGCTGGAGAAGGCATGACACCTGACGGCCGCCACCGACACGGGTCCGGCTTCGGGCCCGAGGATTTGCCGGATGATGGTGTTGCGGTCGTCGCTGGAGTAGTCATCGAGACTCGCCCGGGCCAGGGTCCGTTTGTGGCGTGTCGCCTGGAGGAAATCGCTGAACTCAAGATCGTCGGTGGTGATGGAGATCGCCGGCTGGCTGCCGTCTGGTCCGCGAGATCAAGCCGAGCTCTCGAGGTTGCAGTACAAGAACTCGTGCGCAGAGATGAAGACATTCTTGGTGTTTTTCCGACCTTTATTGGCCGCGATGACGGGGATGATGATCCGGTTGCCGACGCACGCTCGGGTGCGATTGAAGGTATATCGGCTTCACAATCCGACAAGATTGAGGACGAGTGACCTCCACCCGACGATCGCTCTTCACACGGTTCTTTCCCGAGCAACTGCGACCGCCGGGCGCCCTTCCCGAAGCTGAGTTTTTGGCGCGGTGCATCAAGTGTGGGAGCTGCACTTCTTCATGCCCGTATCAGACCATCCGCCAAGCGAGTTGGTCAGCAGGCCTCGCTGTAGGAACACCTGTGATTCACCCCCGAGAGACTCCCTGCTATCTGTGTATGATCTGCCCCGAGGTTTGCCCGACAGGTGCTCTTGAGCCCGTCACCAAACAAGAAGTCAACATGGGTGAGGCGGTTGTTGATGCCGATACTTGTTACGCCTTCATTGATATTCTTTGTCGCGCCTGTGTCGACATCTGTCCTTTTCAAGGAACAGCCATCCGGCAGAACGCAGCTCTAGAACCCGTCGTCGATACCGAGAGCTGTGTTGGCTGTGGCCTCTGCGTGAAGGCCTGTCCGGCCCAGCCGGAGGCAATTCGAGTCGTTCGGAACCTCTAGTAAATGGGATCGAGCAACCATGTGCAATGGACGCGGTGGAGGCGGCTGTCGCAGCTCTGTTTCGTGGTCTTTTTCTTGGCCCTGCCCTTCTCCAACCGACTCGGCCAGGTTGAGGTCCTAGGAACTCTCGCTTCTCTCAGTCTCGGCCCGGTGACTCTCGTGGATCCATCGGTGGGAGTTTCAAGCATCCTTGCTTCCCGCGCGATCAGCATCGGTATCGCAAGTGGAGTGGTCCTCCCGATCCTCCTCGCCGTGATTCTCGGCCCGGTATTTTGTTCCTGGATCTGCCCCTGGGGATTCATCTCTGAGATCATCGCGAAGCTGCTTCGCCGTCGCCATCAACCGCGACCGCACTGGCTCTCTCCACTTCGTTGGTCCGTGCTCGCCGCCCTCATGACCGGGTCGCTGCTGCTGGGCCTTCCACTAGTCGCGACCGTGTCTGCACCGCGACTGATCACTATTCTCCCCCTTGAAGTCATCTTTCTCGGCGGTGCTGGAATCGGTAACCTCAGCCTACTCGGCGGGCTCTTTGTTCTTGAGCTTGCTCTCCCTCGTCGCCTCTGGTGCAGTACTCTTTGTCCTGTCGGCACGATGCTGGTTCTGCTGCGTTGGCCACGAACTCTCACGGTCGGATGGACTCAGCGGACATGCCGACCAATGGCATGTGGGGAGAACTGCGTCACGGTTTGCTCGTGGAACATCGATCCCAAGAATATGAGCTCCTACTCTGGGTGCACGAATTGTGGGGCCTGCATTCAGGGTTGTCCTAGCGAACCCGAGGCTTCGATGGGCTTCCTTGCAGGCAAAGCGAGGTAGTTGGGACGCTAAAAGGCTGGAGGAGTGGCTTCCTCCCGCCGAGTTCGCACAATGCTGCGTTCTGTCTGACGTCCTCCTCACCCACCTTCCCGCGCGGCCTTGCGATCCTCGTAAGTACTGACGTCTTTGCTGACAACCTCTTCCGACGCGATCAGCCATCGACCGTTCTTCCGTTCGAGTGTCGCCTCAATGTGCCGCGTCGCAATCGTCGCAAAGGCCAACGAAGCGGCATTTGGAGGAATCGTGGCTGTCTTTTCGACCGCAAGGATTTCTGCTTTGTCCCCGTTGGTCATGCAGCTCTCGATCTCAAGCGTCCACTTGGCTGGCGATACAATATCGCGGCTGTAACCCTGCGCCTCGAGTTGAGCTTTGCGGTGGGCCTTATAGGCCTTCGCTGCGGCGGGCTCGAAGACTCCTGTTTTCCAAACGACTGCCACAAGGACCAACAGTCCGATGACGATAACGACCTTTTTCATGGTATCTCCCTTCTCATAGTACCCAACCTGTTATGATCCCATTCGGTAAGACAATAACGTCTGCAGCTTCTAGTCAGAGTTCTTCGCCCCTGCGAGAGCAGCGTCGACTCAGATTCATGGAGGCGAGACGAGGAGGACTCGTGAAGATCATCCAGGGCGGTATGGGAGCCGGTGTATCCAACTGGCAGCTCGCTCGAGCTGTTTCCGTTGAGGGCGAACTCGGAGTGGTATCAGGCACAGCAACTGAGGTCATCATGGCGCGCCGACTCCAGGAGGGCGATGAAGGTGGACATACCCGCCGCGCCCTGGCTGCCTTTCCTGATCAGGAAATCGCAGATCGGATCATCCGGGACTATTTTGCCGAAACCATGCTCGAGCGTGCCGTCGCAAAACTCCCCAAGGTTCACAAGTTGAATGAGCCCGAGCAATTGGCTCAGGACACCATCGCCGCCAATTTCGTTGAGGTCTATCTGGCCAAAGAAGGTCATAACAATCCAGTTGGCATCAATCTCTTGACCAAAATTCAGCTGCCGGTCCTGGCGAGCTTGTATGGAGCGATGCTGGCAGGTGTCGACTATGTCGTTATGGGCGCCGGGGTGCCTCGCGAGGTTCCGGCAATTCTGGACAAGCTCATCCGGCATGAAGACGTGTCGATGGCACTGCAGGTTGAAGGGGCGCGTTCCGAAGACTCGTTCCGTTCGCATCTGAGCCCAAAGAACCTGATCAGAAACCTTCCCCCTGAACTGCCTCGGCCAGCCTTCTACCCCATCGTTGCCTCCAACGTGCTAGCCACGACGATGGTGCGCAAAGCCACTGGAAAAGTCGACGGGTTGATCGTCGAAGGCCCGACCGCTGGAGGTCACAACGCACCGCCACGCGGTGCGATGCAACTCGATGCAAACGACGAACCCATCTATGGCGACAGGGACGAAGTCGATCTCGGCAAGATCAGCGCCCTCGGCCTCCCCTTCTATCTCGCCGGAGGATGGGGTGGCGTGAACAAGCTGAAAGAGGCGCTCGCGCTCGAGGCCGCAGGAATTCAGGTCGGTACAGCCTTCGCCTTCTGCACCGAATCCGGATTGGCTCAGACCGTCAAGGAGGCCGCACTGCGCATGGCGTCCGAGGGTATCGGCAAAGTCGTTACCGATGTCTTTGCCTCACCCACGGGTTTCCCCTTCAAGGTTCTCAGTCTCGAAGGCACGATGTCCGAAGTTGCCGACTATCTCACACGGCCTCGCGTCTGCAACCTCGGCTTTCTTCGTCATCTTTACAAGAAGGATGACGGAGAGATCGGCTACCGCTGTCCCTCCGAGCCTGAGAACAGCTACCTCGCCAAAGGCGGAGGAGAGTCCGAACTCGAAGGGCGGAAGTGCTTGTGCAACGGATTGATGGCAAACATTGGGTTGGGTATTCCTCGAAACGACGGCTATTTCGAGCCACCACTGGTTACCGTCGGCGATTGCTTCAACCAGCTTTGCGAATTGGTCAAAGGTTGGGGCGAAGGCTACTCGGCGAGTGATGTCATCGAATACCTCACACGAGATCTCGCGCCGCAGACGTAGAAGAGCTGCGCCCCTTCCAACAGGGAATCTGGACCTCAG
>JAAESQ010000173.1 GCA_024229275.1 bacterium
ATCGCTGTAACTCATGAAAAACAGCGTCGAAGGTCGATGCAGTCGTCGTCGCGGAGTACTGTGGATATAGCGGCAGCAACAACACCCGAGTACATCCGGCGGCAACCAATCGCTGGAGCCCGACTGCAAGACTGGGCGACCCATCTCGCATGCCGACTTCGGCTTGAAAATACTCTCCGGATGATTCTTTGAGTTCAATCGCGAGGGCTTGTGCAATCCGTTCGGTCGAAACCAGCAGTGGTGAACCCTGCGGCGTCCAGATCTTCTGATACAGCCCTGCCGAACGGCGCGGTCTCAACGGCAGGATCACCAGATTGAGCACCAGCCACCACAGAGCGCGGGGCGCCTCGACAACCCGAGGATCGCCGAGGAACTGTCGCAGATACCTGCGAACCGCACCAGGGGTTGGTTCGCTGGGCGTGCCGAGGTTGGCAACGAGCACACCCACGCCAGGCTTTGAGGTCTGCGCGGTGTGATCGATGCTGATTGCCATTTCTATGGAGCGGCCGATTGGCGAGGCCGCCTTTGACCTAATTGCCGACCGGCTCGTCGACGAAGTCGTCAGCGTCGAAACCCTTGTCGGCAGGGTACTTGGCCATCTGTTCTTTGACCAAATCCTGATGCTCGATCTCTTCTTCGCGAAGCTCGGTGAAGAGTTCTTTCACACCCTCATCACTGATCTGAGCCAACGCCTTGTCGAAGAACTCGTATGCCTTCGTCTCTGCGTCGAGAGCCACTTCGAGAGCTGCATGAATCGACATGAAAGCTCGGGCCTTGTCGTAGTCCGGCGCTTCAACATCCCACAGCATGGAGCGATCAACCTGGCTCGATTCGTTCCCAAACAACGAATTGCGTCGCTTGCGGAGCTCCTCGCCGTGCTTGGCTTCGTTTCCAGCCATGAACTTGAAGAACTTGGCGGCATCATCGGTATGGTGCGCTTTCATCTGAGCGACAAATTCGTTGTACCTCTCCTCGGCCTCGTCTTCGACGAGGATTGCGAGATCAATGGCGTCTTTCAGAGACAACTTTGAAAAATCGATGTCTTGGGTCATTCAATTCTCCTTCAACCGTTCCATGCCCTTGTCGCTGGCAAATGTGCCTTGCGCATGTTCCGTTGTCAAGCAGAGAAAACGTCGCGCGTAGGGACTGAATTCCACCCTAGTTGGAGCGCCAACGAAGTCTCTGCCAGACTAGACCTATAACGTAGCCAGCAAACATGAACAACACAACGGCACCTGTATGCCACATCACAATATGGCGCATATCCGAAGCAGGACACAAAAGGTGATTGACTGCGTCTGCAGCTATTGCAGCTCCAGCGCCTCCGAGAAGACCCGCCATGGGTGCACGAAGTGGCAAAGCGGTGAAAACCAAGACCAATGTCGTAATGAATGTCGGTAGCGCGAGCATACTGTCGTTGCGGAGGCACGCCATACCGGGACCGAGAGCCCAAGGGTTTATCGCCATGCCAGGAGTGTAGAGCCACGTCAACACGCCGACTAATAGCTGAAAAATGACTGCGATTCCAACAGCCGAGACTGCATGAGAGATCGGGAGAGCTGTACCAGGGACCGATTCTCGGAGAGCCAATCCGACCAGAATCATGCCGATGCCGAGCTGCACAATGCAGCTCCCCCAACTCAGCCATGCCGGTATTTCGCTGATGTCGAGTCGCGGTCCGATGAGGACCAGCGATCCGATGACAACAACCGCAGCGACAATAGTGACACCGATCGCCCTCTTCCACGCCGGAGCCAAGGGGCGCACAGATCTCGCGTCCTGCTCGATCGCCTTTTTCAAGCTCTCAGGCAGCGGATGGTTCATGACTTCAGCAGTCCTTCCTTGTAAAGCTTCTCGCGGAGCGTATTAAGGGCCCGATGGGCCCGCACCTTCGCGGTTCCTGCCGAGGCCCCGACAACAGCCCCGACCTCCTCGAAGCTGAGGCCCATCAGGTGGTGCAAGATCAACACCTCCTGCGATGCCTGCGGAAGACGAGTGAGGTATTTCTTCACGGTTGTGCGATCTGCAATCTGGTCGATCTCTGGAGATACCGGGATTTCCGGCAGATCCTCATGCGCAAGATCCTCCTTGCGGTGGCGATTTGAACGAAGGTGCATCAAAGCAACGTGGCGGGAGATAGCATAGAGCCAAGGTCGTGGAGGACGTGGCGGCGTGTAGGTGTGACGAGCGCGATGAACCTGAAGGAAGGTCTCCTGAAGTAGGTCCTCGGCGGCAGAGGAATTCCGCACGAAGCTCCAAAGGAAGCGTCGTAAAGGTTTCTCCATGATGGAGTAGAGTTCGGCGAAGTCATCCATGCTGCCCTTCTGGTAGCTAGTCATGAGCTCGGTGAGTCGCTTGTCCTCCTGCGCTCGATCGACCACCAACTGTTCCCTTCTTTGCCGCCAGAACCCTATTTGTTACCGCCGTAGGCCGATTCATTATATCTGGTGCTCATGTTCATTTCTCTGCTTTGGGTGGTCCGCCCTGTGCTACGGTCGAACCAAAGGGAGTTCATCGATGTCCAAGATTGCACTTGCTCTTTTCGTTGTCGTTGCATTCCTGCCTTCAACCGCGGGCGCTCAACAGGAGGACGTGCAATTCGTACTTCTCGGCAAGACGAGGAACTACCGTCAGTCGACGAATGGCGCCCACAGTCTTCTGAACACCGTGTTCTTTGGCGAGATCTTTCTCAATGAAGGTGGAAAGGTAACAAACGGACGAGTGACAGGCCCCGGAGACGCCCGCCGTGGATTACTCTTCGGCAGCCAAGAGGTGCCATTTCTCGCAGGGAACCGACATACTTCAATTGCAGCCCTGGAAGAGGAATACCCGGACGGAACCTACTATTTCGACTTTGATACACCGCACGGAAGCATTCGCGGTATGCCGGTCACGTTCTCGAAACACGGTCGGGAGTCACGCAATCCTGCGCCGATCGAGATCACGCTTCATCAGCACGGACGAGTGGCCAACCCAACTGCCATTGACCCGAACGAAGATCTGCGTGTGACCTGGAACGACTTCGAATACGGAGCCGCAGATCCCAACCACATCATTGATGACATGATCTACGTGATCATGGGCAACTGTTTTGGCGTCAAGACAGTCCATAGCGGTCACGCGTTCGCAAGCCCGTCACTGACCTTTGATGCGAGAGAGTTCACAATTCCAAGAAATAGCCTCCATGCAGGCCAACCATTTCAGGTCGAGGTCGAGTTCTCTGAGATGGACACAGACAGGCAAAAGAACATCACCTCAATCGTCACCTATGCAACCTCTACCTTTCTCGACATTCGAACCACAGGGACCAACATGCAAGACGTGACCTGTCCAATGCAGCCGCTCGCAATGGACGGCGGGCAGACTGACAGGCTGAGACGCTAGAGAAGGTACGCCCACGATATTCCTTCATTCTCCAAAGCGCCATGCGGGTGGTATGGCTTAGTTCATCGACGAGGGTTCCTGAACTCTGAGATCAAACCTCTGCGGGGCACGCGTCCCTCATCGGACGCCACACCCTTGACAAGGAACGGTATGTGACATACTGTATATATTGATTATGAACAGTAATGCACCTCCACTGCTCCTTCATCTCGCCCCCGGGGATCCAGAACCTCTGCGCGAACAGATAGCGCGCCAGCTCCGCGACCGTATTGTGCGTGGTGAACTTCAAACAGGCCAGCTTCTGCCTGGCCACCGCCAGTTAGCGCGCCAATACCGAGTCGCACCATCGACGGTGGAGGCCGCCTTCGAACTCCTCGTTGCCGATGGGCTGCTCGATGGAGCACCTTCAGGCGACGTTAAAGTCGCGGAGCTTATTCCGGAGCGCCGACGAGATCTGGTTGAGCGCTTACAACTCGAAGAGTTGGTGGCACAGGAACTCGGCCAACGTGAGCTCGAGATGGCTCGCGACGTACAACGCCGCCTTCTACCTCCCCCTGAGGTCGCCGGTCCCGGCTGGGAGGTGGCTGCACGCTGCTTGCCGGCCAGAGTCGTTGCAGGTGATTTCTACGACATCTTGCGACATCCCGATGGCAGTGTAGATGTGATCGTCGCCGATGTCGCAGGCAAGGGCTTCGCGGCCAGTCTCATCATGGCCTCTGTGAAGGCTATGCTGCCTTTTGTCAATGCCGATGGTGGAGTTGCTGAGCTGTTGGTTCGCCTCAACGGTCGACTAGCACTTGAGCTCGGTCGTGGGGAATTTGTCGCACTAGCTGCCGTAAGGTACAGCCCATCCGAAGGGCTGGTGGAATTAGCCAACGCCGGCGCGCCTGATCCCTACCTACTTCGCCCTGGTCAACCTGCACGACCGCTTTCAGTGCCAGGACCACGCCTTCCGCTGGGCGTTCGTGAACACGTCACCTATGCCTCTCGCACTGTTGACATCGCCGCCGACGATCGCGTTCTCATGCTCAGCGACGGTCTGCCCGAAGCCCGCGATGTCGACGGGGAACCGTTGGGGTACCAAGCTCTTGAGATGATGCTCTGCCGTGAATTGGCGACCGAAACGCCTTCATCGTGGCTCACCGGGCTTTTCGACAGCGTGCAGAGGCGCACCACCCGGGCACCCGAGGACGACTGGACAGCAGCGCTGCTGGTTCCGCGTGAGGTTGAGGAGGAGCCATGATCCTCAATCTGTCGGATCTCTCCGATGAACCGTTACACGCACAGATCTCGCGCCAGGTCCGGGCGAAGATTCTGTCGCTCGAGTTGACTGGCGGTGATGCGCTACCTTCAATTCGTGGTCTTGCCCGCGAGCAACGAGTGAGCGTGATTACCGTGCAACGTGCATACGATGACTTGGAGCGCGAGGGTCTGTTGCACTCCCGGCGAGGCAAAGGTTTTTGGGTAGCACCTGTTCCAAAGGGGAGGAAACACACGATGGCTGAGGAGCGGTTCGTTGAAGCACTCAAGGAACTCGTGGCACACGCTTCCGCCGAAGGATTGAGCGCCACTGAAATGCGCCGCATCCTCGACGAACTTCTTGGGAAAGGGGCGAAGAAATGACGAATCATCAACCGGCGAATTCTGCCGCCGCGCGCCTATCTGGACTGACCAAGCGCTTTCAAGGTTTTCAACTCGGTCCGCTGGATCTTACTCTCGAACCCGGTACGGTACTCGCCTTGGTGGGACCAAACGGTGCCGGGAAGACAACGACTCTGAACTGTATGGCCGGACTCGTAGTACCCGACGAGGGCGATATTCAAGTCTTCGGAGCACCTGTTCACCCGACTCGGCCGGAATACCGGGGAGACGTCGGTTATGTCGGTGAAGAAAGTGGGTTCTTTCAGCGCTGGACCGCCGGTCGCAACCTAGACTACCTCGCCCAAATCATCCCAGGTTGGTCACGCGACCGCGCCCGCCAACTTTCCGAACGTTTCGGCCTTACCCTGGGAAAGGCAGTGAAAGACCTGTCTCGAGGCAACCGAACCAAGCTCGCTCTCGTCGCAGCACTGGCGCACGGACCGCGCTTACTACTGTTAGACGAGCCAACGGCCGGATTGGATCCGATTGTGCGCGCGGAAGTATTGGACGTCCTCTGGGAAATCACTGAAGACGGAGAGCACGCTGTTTTGTATTCCACCCACGTACTATCCGACATCAGTCG
>JAAESQ010000174.1 GCA_024229275.1 bacterium
CCTGGACGCGGAGGACTCACCCCCCCCCATGGACGGATACCACCCTACTACCAATCCCGCGGCTGTCACCCATTTTTGGTTACTTTACTGACAAGGTGCTACCAAAGGGCTACATCAAGGAACCGTTTGCGATCGAAGAGGGCTACATCCGCATTCCCACCCGCCCCGGACTCGGCATCGAACTCGACGAAGACGCCCTGGCCGACAAGATCGAGCACGAGTGGCGGAACCGAGAATCGTACGACCCGGACGACGGTTCGGTCGTTGACTGGTAGTGGAGCCACGCGATCATGCGGACGAAGCGATTCTTGGACAAAGTTCCCAGCTCTAGCCCGGATCATTCATCAGCCGCTGGGCGCTAGCCCGGATTATTCATAGCGTTTGGTCTTTGAGCAGTTCTGAGCGGTTTGCGTGGGATCGGGGCGGTGCTTTGCGCCAGGAGGATATACGGCCCCCTTTCCCCCAGCTTGGCGTCCGGCCGGAGGTGGCGATGTTTGAGATGGGGCTCAACTCAACTGGAATCGTGAACGGTCGGTGAGAAGGCGAGGACTTGTTCGCTCACCTGACGGTAGGTTTCCAGATAGGGCCAACTTCCGGAGAGTTCTACCAGCACACGCCGAGCACGCTCGGTCACCCGGGCGGCAACCTTGATCAGTTGCGTCTGCCACGTACAAGGCTGCCCCTCGCCGAGCGGGTCGCGCTGGCGGCGGCGGTTGTGGTGCTGCCGACGCGCCTTGTGGTCGAGGGCTTCGACGGGCACGTCGGCATTCTCCGGCTCCGGCGGTGGATCGGCGATCAGATGACGGAGCCGGGCCAGCAGGTTGTACGCCGCGCCGTGCATGTACAAGCGAAAGAGATTCGCCATGTAACGTTCGTCGCTGAGCCGATCCGCCAGCAGGCCGCACTTGAGTTCCTTGTTACGGTTCTCGCTCTCGCCCCGATCGGCGTAGGCGTCATAGGCCGCGCCGGGCAACACGAAGGCGCCCGGCCGATTGGTCACCACGGCGCGACGGTTCGTGCCTTGGCCGTTTGCTTCACACTTGACGACGATCCAACGTTGAGCCGGCCATGATTTGGCTCGGTACCAAAACGCACAGAACTCACGCTGCGGCTCGCCGCTGGCTTCGAACTGCTCGACCGCGTGCTGAAGCAGCGGATCGCTGAGCTTTTTCAACGTGCTGTTCATGCCGATGCCGATGGTGAAGTCGATCTCCAATCGCTCGCAGATCTCGTACATGGCCGGCACACCGAAGCCGCTGTCCGCTCGCAAGGCGATCCGCACGCCGGGAAAAGCAGCCCGCAAGCGAGTCACCAGATATTCCAGGTCGTCGGCAGCCCCAAGCGCCGGATGGGCCGTGCCGAAGAGCAGGCAAAGCATGACGACCAAGTCGTTCTCGGCACATGTGATCGCCCTGGGCAGGTACTGGTACTGACCATAATAGCCGTGAAAGAAAGTCAACTGCTGCTCGCCGTGTGTCGGGTCGTCGAAGGGGTCGATGTCAAAGGTCAGTTGCGTCGGCGGCACGTCGAAGGACGCGATGAACTGGTCCAGGAAGACGTCCTGCAGGCGGCGCAATGACTTCACATCAATGGCGTTCTCGAACCGCGAAAGCGTCGGCTGGCTGGCCAAATCGTCACCCTGAGGCGAACGGCCCGCAATCAGCTTGAAAGCTGGATCGCTTCGCAACACATCGTGATCGTTCTGGTCCGGATAACCGGCCAGGATGCCGTAGATACGCATGCGGGCCATCTCACGCATCGTGTGCACGACCGATGGCCCGAAACGCAAGTCGGTCAGTGCCGCCGCGAACTGCTCGGTCAAGCCGGTTGTCTCGTCGAACTGCCGAATCGGCAACAGCCCGGCATCGCTCGTCAACTCCGCCTCACCGGGCTCAACTACCACCGGCTTACGGAAGAAACCGAATGACTTCTGCCAAACAGACTGTATAATCACCGTTGGCCCTCTCTTGGATTGACAAGTTGCTTCATCACAACAACTTAGATACCCAAGAAGGGCCAAGAATTCCCTCCACTATGAATAATCCGGGTTAGCGGACGAGCTGGGACGCGGACAAGACATTGTTCGTGCTAATCCCACCCACCAGAGGTGAGAGCCGAACCTGCTCAGGTGACGCACCCCCGAGCAGGTTAAGCACCGTCCTGAAAATGGTTCGATTCCTGACGTAGCTCGCAGCCGGAGCGAAACGTGGGGCTCTTCTCGTGTTTTCCCGTCCGATAAGCTCATCTCGCAAAACCGCTACTGTAACCACGGTCCTGGCTTGCACGGTTGTTGCGTTGATTACAGGTGGTGTCACCTATCTGGGTTGGACCCGGTACCTGGAAAACCAAAAGCATGACCAGCCCACCGCGATGTTGGTCCCATTTATTTACGTGACGGGACGGTCATATTTTCTCAAGAAAGTGACAAAGACACAAAAACCGCCCTGTTTTCAATATGTTATAATGTCTGATAAGGTTTATTATGTAAACTATGTGGGGGTGTGGTTCTAACACTGCGCAAACGCATACACCA
>JAAESQ010000175.1 GCA_024229275.1 bacterium
GAGCGACCAAGCAGAGAGCAAAGTGGTCGTATTCGCCTGTAACTGGTGTTCCTATGCGGGTGCAGACATGGCCGGCATTTCTCGACTTCAATATCCGGCAAGCGGCCATCTCATTCGCACCATGTGCTCAGGACGTGTCTCGGAGGAAATGGTTCTGGAGGCGTTTCGCCATCGAGCACCGGCAGTCCTAGTCTCCGGTTGTCACTTTGCCGATTGTCACTACATCAACGCCAACCGCCAGACCGTCAAGAGGGTGAACAAGCTCTGGAACAAGCTCGAAAGGGCAGGCGTGCGTCCCGAACGACTACAACTTGAGTGGATCAGCGCCGCCGAGGGGCAGAAGTTTGCCCACGTCATGCATCGCATGGAGGAGCTTCGACAGAAGATCTCTCAGGAGGAGATCGACCATGCAGCGAAAGTGCTGCAACCGAAGCGCCGGGTCGAAAACTCCAAAGCAACGGCGTAAGCGGCGGACAGAAAACCCAGCAGGGAAATCAGAACGCGTCTGTATTCGTTGTCGAGAAGAGACTGTTTCTCAGTTCTACTGAGGGAAGGAAACAGAGATGAGCTTCTCAGACAACGAACTGAATGCTCGTGGCTCGACCACGACCGCGCTGGGCGACATCACGACCATGGCTGACGCCTCATGAAGATCCAACCAAGAATCCGCAACAACATGTGCTTGACGGCCCACCCAGATGGTTGTCGAGAGCAGGTGCGAGAGCAGATCGCCTACGTAACGAGCCAGCCCTCCATCAGAGGGCCCAAACGTATTTTGATCGTCGGCGCCTCGAACGGCTACGGACTGGCCGCGCGAATCGTGTCAGCGTTCTCGTGCGGTGCCGCGACCGCAGGCGTCTTCCTTGAGAAGCCCGGCTCCGCGCGACGAACGGCGACGGTAGGCTGGTACAACAATCTCGCCTTCGAACAGGAAGCGCACGACTCAGGGCTGGTCGCATTCAGCGTCAACGGCGACTCGTTCTCACGCGAGATCAAGGAGGAGACCATTCAGCGTCTTCGCGACGAGATGGGGCCGGTCGATTGCGTGCTGTACAGCATCGCTGCACCGAGGCGAATCGACGCCGACACAGGTGAGATGTACTCGTCAGTAGTCAAACCGATCGGTCAACGCTTCCTTGGCAAGACCGTCGACATCAAGACAGGCGCTTTGTCCGACGTTGTCGCGGAATCCGCAACTGAGGACGAAATTCAAGAAACCGTGAAGGTCATGGGTGGCGAAGACTGGATGGATTGGATCGAGGCCCTGCACAACCAGAACATGCTCTCCCGTGGTGCGGCCACGCTGGCTCTGTCATATGTCGGTCCCTCAATCACCGCACCGATCTATCGCGATGGGACAATGGGTCGGGCGAAACAGCACCTCGAAGCAACCGCAGACAGCATCAATCGCCGCTTCGTGGATCACGATGTTCGAGCGACCATTTCCGTCAACAAAGCTCTCGTGACCCGAGCCAGCGCCGTGATTCCGTCTGTGACGTTGTACATTTCTCTTCTCTACGCAGTGATGAAACGCAAAGGCCTGCACGAAGGCTGCATTCAACAGATGTATCGCCTCTTTCGCGACTACCTCTACTCTGCCAATCCGAAACCACTCGACGCAGAGGGCAGAATTCGATTGGATGACTGGGAGATGCGAGAAGACGTGCAACACGAAGTTGCCGCGCTGTGGCAACAGATAATCGACACCTCACCGAGGCACGTGAGCGAGATTGACGAGTTCCGCAGCGAGTTCCTGCGTCACCACGGATTCGAAATGCCGGGTGTGGACTACGACCAAGAGGTCGAGATCACTTGACCTCGGCAGGTCGATGAAAGTCCCGTCGAACACCTAGGTCTCGGCCGAAAAATCCACTCCGTGACCAGTCTCCAACAAGGTCTTGAGACCTGCAATAACGGACGGCCACCCGTGTGAGATCATCGGATACATCTTGGAGTCTTCCGGAAAGTGGTCGTGCGTGACTGTGAGTTTGGTTCCCTGCGTCAGTTCCTCGAGCAAGAATGAGACCCGAGACGGTGCTTCGTCCTTCGTTTCCGGATTTCGAGGGAAGCTCCAAGTGTATGAAAGTTCGCGAGGTGGATCGCACACCAGAACTTCACCTTCGCAGCCTACCTCGTCGTTCTCCACCAGGAACTCGACCCGGGAACCGACCTTCCAGCTGCTCTGAACCCTCGTCGAGTGCCAGTACTGACGGGTAAACTCGGCGGTCGTCAGCGCCCGCCACACTTTCTCTGGCGGCGCGGCAATGAGGGCAACGTATACATACTCTTTCTCACTCATCTTCATTCTCCTCCAGGGCTTGTTTGAGATTCAGCAGCGCCTCGGCCCTCGGCTCAGAAAACCGGTCGATCCAACGTCGACCGATCTCCGCAATCGGTAGCGGATTGAGGTAGTGGAGTTTCTCGCGACCTCTCCACCTAGTCGATACCAGCTCCGCCGACTCGAGAATCGCCAAATGCTTAGTTGCGGATTGCCGACGCATACCGAGATCGGCAATGAGTTCGGTCAGCGTCTGACCTGGACGCTCGTAGAGCCGATCCAGGAGTTCTCGACGGGTTGCGTCAGCCAGGGCTTTGAAGACTCTATCCATGACGCTTCAGATTATATGCAGCCTCATGGCTGCATGTCAAGCTTTCGGGCTAGGGCACTGTCTGCGACCACCCCTCCGTATTGCCAGTCTCAAACCCGTCCGAGAAGAGCCGCCCACCCGGCGGTCCGATGTACTCGGTTGCAATCACGAGGTCGTCAAACCAGACCCCACACGTTGAGTCGGCGTCTACGTAGTGCTCCAACCAGAAGTAGTTCAAGTCCAACTCCGGAACCATGCGCCATTGGAAACCCTCGAAGTCGGTGCAGCAGGGCGTGCCGGAACCGTTCATGTTGCACGGCCCCGAAGGCGTGCACGATGGATCTGGCCAGAAACCGTCCCAGATCCACTCTCCCCTGGGGAATCCCGGGCCCAGGTGATTCTTCTTGACGCCGTCGATCCAGAATGCCTGTTCCCCATTGGATGCCGATACGGGATCATTCATCTTGACCATAAACTCGATGCAGATCCATTCGCCCCTGGTTGCTGTGTGTGGCGAGGGCTTGCCGCTGAAAGTGTTTCCCCAGTAGTTCCCTCCAGGACTTGATCGCATATGCATCCAGTAAGTGTAAAAGGCCCAGGCCCACCAATCGCCCATGGGCTCTACCCCAGTTGAGAACCGTTCGTCTCCAACCGGTCTGGTTCCTGCCCTGGGCCACGGCCAGGCCGTTGAAGGGTTGTGTCCACCGAACCAAGGCCAGTGATGCACAGTGTTGCATTCGGTCTCGAATTTCGCGTAGTAACGCACATAGAGCTGGTCGTAGCCTGGTAGAAGGCGCGTGTACAAATCGGCTGACCCGTCGAAGAAGACAGACTGCGAGCCACCCGACTCTGCCGGCTTGTCTGCCGAGAACGACATTCTGGAATCGTTAGAGCTGTATTCCCAACCGAGCAACAAATCTGCAATGGTGAGTTGCTCAAAGCCCTCGCTGAGAACTACGGATTGGTCGGTCTCGATACCGGAATCCTTGGCATATTTCTCCGCAATTCCATACTCGACGTTCTCATTCTCGGAGCAATGCCCAATTCCGGCATGAACTAGCACTGAAATCGCGATAACAACAGCAATTCCGACACACGCGGACGGCCTCTGTGCCACCTTCAGATCGTCTTCCATATTTCCCACCGGCACTCTTAGCTACCAAAGATACTCACCAATGGGGGAACCGAACTGTGCGATGTGTCACATGGGCTCGGTGCGAACGCCTTTGGTTAGCCGTTCGACAACTCCGCCGCCCACCTATCCCCTTCCGCGCCCAGCTTCCTAGCTTCCTAGCTTCCTAGCTTCCTAGCAAAGCATTGAACAACAGCTTGAAAGTGCCGTGTGTCTGAGTACGATTCTGGGTCCGAAAACCGATGAGTACGACTCGGCCTTCACCCGATTTGGCCACTACCATCCCTGCTTTACCGGCGATGTGTTCCTCGCCGATGAGCCACCCGCTCTGCAGTAGGTCCTTGTCACCGAATCGGACGATGGTCTCGTACCACTCGTTGTGCTGCGAGGGCGCGATCTGGAAGGTCGGACTGTTCCAGAAAAGGACCAGGCCCTCCGAAGGCATGCCGTACGCAAGTGGGTGAGTGTTATCAAAGGTTGCTTTCACGGTGGAGCCTGGGCAGAAGAACTCCTTCGAAGAAAGATCGTCCACAACGTTTCGGACTCGAAGTTCGAATTTCTCAATCGCGAACTTGGTGGCTCCTCCAAGAGCAACGAGGGTTCCGCCGGCTTCAACAAAAGCCTGGAGAGCTTCGACACCCTCATCACCCAAACCGCTGCGATACTCTTCTGGGTAACTTGGCGGTGGTCCACCCCATCTGCTTTCAGGTTTTCCCATAAGGGTGCCTATTCGGTCATGGGGAAGAATGATCACATCGTACTTGGCTCGAAGGTCCCCTCCCTGAATCTCCTTGTCCCGCAATGAGGTGTAGGGGAAGTCAAATGTCTCGAGGGTCAGTCTGGTCCATCCCTCGTCCATGTTGCCGCCCCAGTATCGCTTGTACATCCCGGCCCGAAGCTGTTTGACTTCATGAACCGTGGTTGGAGCGGTCTTCAAAGTGCTGAAATCCACTCCAGTTTCAGTTGCTACCTTCTCCAGAACGTTGAGCCGGCCTGCCGGAACGATGAAATCGCCGGGTTGCAGTCCTGGCGACGCCTCGTCTACGCGACGTACCTTGATGCCCTCGGCAGAAAGCTGATTGACTGCTCTGTAGCTGGCGTTGAGTCGGCCATCGAGCAGGTAGCCGAATTCTCCAGCTTGCTCAACTCTGCCAGCCACCGAAACCGGCGCTGTCAACGTCACGAAATCTGCCTCGGCTGCGCCATCAATTGGATCCACCCGAACACCCATGTATTCGGCCATAGTGTGGGTCGCTGAGTCATACGGCCTGAGTGGCGCGCCGTCGCGGCCTCGGGTCCAGTCGTTGTCGGGATACCGCGTACGGTTGAGTAGATTCCGTACGAGACCCATTTTGGGCTGAGCGAGCGGAATGACAATGGAGCCCGCCCCATAGGAAACATCACCCACCTTAAAGTCTTTGCTTGCCTGGAGAATCTCGATGTCGGACTGCAACAACGTGTTGATCATTGTCACGGCTGTCAGAGGATCGTGTTGATCGCTGGGGACCACATACGCCTTCGGAGAGCCGGCGGCGCCACGCTCCCTCTGTCGCTTGCTCTTGAGATAGGCGTTCCGTACCACGGTCTCGCGATGACGTGCGGCCACGTCGAGCATCGCCCAGGCTGAGATCTTCTTCTGCTCCACAATGTCGCGAAGATGCCACCAACCTCCAGGCCAAAGACTCGGGATGGTCGTCTGGGCCTCATACTTACTCCATTCACGAGCACCGCCTCGCAGTTGGTCGGGATGGATGAGGATCGGTGTCGCTAATTTGGCGCTCGCAGATTCGGTGAGCATTCCAGCCATGTTGTGGAATGGTGTAATCCAGTGCCAACCGAAATGACCCCAGCCGGGATACTGGGCCTTGTTGAGGATTCCCGACTTGCCGGCTTCTTCCAATTTCAAGGCGATGTGTCCACCAAAGAGGCTCATCTCACGCCACACCAGGGGATCGGCATAGGGACGCATCGGCTCGCTGTAGGGCGGCACGTAGAAGCGGGCGCCGTAACTTCCCATGTGGTGGTGGTCGATGTAGGCCTGTGGCTTCCAATCCTGATACATGATCTTGGCTGCGTACTTCGACTCGACCAGATTCAGAAAGTCGCCATCACGGTTGTTGTCGTGCCCGGCGTACGGGTGGTACAGCCACGGCAGACTGACTCCCTCGTATTCGCCGCCCAGCGTCTCGTTGTACCAGTCGGTGACCATCACCTGACCGTCCGGATTGAAGCTCGGTATCAACAACAGGATGGTGTTGTTAAGAATCCGCTGAGCTTCCTCGTCTTCGCGGGTAACAAGGTCGTAGACCAACTCGGGCGCCATCTGGGTACCGCCGATCTCGGTGGCATGCAAGCTCATTGACTGACAGACAACGGCCTTACCCTCGGCGACAAACGCGTCGACCTGCGCCTCATCCAGACCGCGAGCATCAAAAAGCTGATTGTTGACTTCTCTCAATCGCTCGAGCCGCTCCAGGTTCTGAGCCGAAGACACCACCACAAACAGGAACGGATTTCCCATACCGGTTGGTCCCATGTCCGTGACCACCAACTTGTCACTCTCCTCAGCAAGGAGTTCGAAGTACTCGACAATCGCGTCCCAGCGCGCGATCTTCCGATCTGCGCCGAGTTGGAAGCCGAAGAACTCATCTGGTTTGGTGACCTCGGCCGCAGGAATCTGAGCTGCGGACATCAAGAGCACTGCGGACAGCAGAAACGTCGAAACAGATCGCTTGCTCATAGAACCCTCACTTGTCGGAGATGAATGGATGGCAACTGAATTCCAGGGTCGGTCACGCGACTTCGCGACTCCATTCATGGAGGCTAGCATGAGAAACCTTTGGCTATCTTAAGCCGCCTCAGAATAGAATCGGTTTCCATACGCGTTACCCGTTGCAGAACGGAGTATTCCTATGAAGAAGCTGATTCTTACAGTTGCGCTTATGACGCCTTTGACTGGTTTGGCTGCTGACCAAATGCCGCTCCCAGA
>JAAESQ010000176.1 GCA_024229275.1 bacterium
CGGAAGCGATTGGTGAAAACCTGATCGAGGAATATAAAGGTGACAGAGGTAACCCCAACAGCACATTCAGGAGTGCCATTGCCTATTCGGCTCTTGACGAAGGCGGGCTGGTATTTGGCAATACCGGCATCAGGGCGATGTTTAATGATGCGAATGAGTTGGGGCCGAAGCGTCGCCTATGGGTGCTTCAAATCCGTCAGGCGCGTGAGTTTTGAACCGCCATCACGCTGCAGGGAGGAGCTGTAGCCGTTGGCAGATGTCCGAGCTGCCAAACGTTTATCTGCTCATCCTGGAGGGGCACCGCGCCTTCTGGGCGCGAGTAAGGAGCAGAATGCGTAGAGGGGGATTCCGGGCGAGTTCTCACGTTGTCTCGGACCCCGAAAGAGCAACACCCACGGCCCTTGAGTGTTCGCCCGACGCAGCTAAGGACGCTCACCAACTGTTGAGGGGTAGCCATCTGGCACGATGTGAAACCCTGCTGCGCAATCCTCTGTACGTGAGCGGCTTATCCGTTATCTGGCTTTCGATCGCGAGCTTCGATCAAGAAGGGAAGGTCATCCAGGTCCTTCGGCCTTCCCGAGGCTCTTTTGTTCTTGATGAGTTCGTCGAGACCGATGTAGCTGAACGTGATGCTCTCTGAGCCCCGGCCCGCCTTGACCTCTGTGCGTCGGTTCCAGGCAGATTTAAAATCCACACCGTCAATCTGGTTGATGAGGTCGATTCGGTTAGGTGGGACTCCGAACTGGAAGATCGTGCCGCGAATCTCGAGATCTGATGAGCCTCCAAGCCCCGGAACAACGCCTTTCCAGAACACCGAGAGGGCCTTGAATAGCTGAGTCGCATTCTTGTGATCACGATCGTAGTAAACGTCTATGTCACCCGTGAGACGTATGTGTCCGTAGAAAATGACGGCTTCTCCACCGACTATCATGAAGCGTACGTCATGAAAGCAGAGCACACGAAGAAAGTCCTGAATGTCGGCGGAGAACGAAGAGGGATCTAGGACTTCTGATGACATTCGCGTACGTCCCGTGTCCGTCCGGGGAACGCTCGCTGTCGCAGCTCCCGCGATGCGCGAATCCTCTCTTGAGGCGTCATGGAAACCTGCTGGCGGATGTCCCACTTTGCGGCTTCTTCGAAGGATTGTGCCTTGTGAACAACTCTTTCCATAAGAATATTTTAGTTTGGAATCTTGAGTGCATCAAGGCAGAAGTCAACGGATTTGA
>JAAESQ010000177.1 GCA_024229275.1 bacterium
CCGAGTACGGAGGTGTACTGCCCCAATGGGAATTGCGGGTGGCTAATTGAGACAAATTCTCTTGCAACTTGAAGCAACAATCCGTCATTCGAGTGAAATCGATAGGATTCGAAGAGCCATTCAGCAGCCGAATTGAAGCCCGAAAGCCTGGCAGACTCACAGCTCCACTGAGCCGGACGGGTTCGGCGATCAAATTTCTGGGGCGCCTGTCAGCTACGCAGCTCTGTCAGTCTGAACGAGGACCGACAACCTTCGCCCGGGATCGAGGTAGATGATCTCGGAAGGCAGTGGTTCGTTGCCTGTCTCTGTCGTCTCATGCTTTCGGGGTGGCGGTATGGCGTTCTGTGCGGCCGGCGTTTCATTGAGGTAGATCTCGAGCGGAGTGGCGCCGCCGAGGCCCTGGTGTGGTCTGTAGGCAGCGTAGTAGGTAAGGGCGAGTTCGGTTCGGACCTCGAGCTGGGCGGCTGATATTGGTGGCAAGAGCCGGACTTCAAGAAGCTCCTTGAGAGACCTCCAGAATCGTTCGATTGGTGTTGGATTCCGGTTCCTTCAACGCTTCCCGCTGCCAGCGCGAGATGGTCTGGGCATCGATGAGGAAAATGCGAGCGACCTCGGTTGAAGTGAGCCCGTACGTCTTCATCAGAACGAGAATCTTGAAGCGCTCTTCGGGTGTGTAGTGCTTGCGGTGGCGCGCCGGGAAGCGTTCAAGACGTGTACGCATGATGTCTGAAATCGCGAGTGACTTCTTCAGCTCCGTCCGCACTGCCAAGCATTCGGCAAAACCGGAGGCGACAGGATCGCCGCGCCGCCACCATTCTGATGCCACCTTGGCTAGGCCGAGTGTAATGAACCGGGTGCACTTCAGAAACAGGCGCAGTGCCTGCGGTGTGAAGTGACGGGTACTGGTGACTAACACGTCGTCCATCTCTGAAAGCTGAGCAGGTGGAAGAGGTAGCTCGGGCTCAAAATCACAAGCTCTGTACATCTCGGTATGGTATCCAAAAGACCGAATGTACGTTCAGATCCTGTGCGCGGATTCTCAAACCTGCACAGACGGTGTTCGTAACAAATGGTTGCGATCGTCAGGGTGGAACGCTCTTGCGATCTTGGCGAGTCAGTTGCCGAGGCTTTGTCCGAGGGTCTGTATCAGGCTCTTGAAATCTGAGGGCTGCAGCGAGCCGAGCTTCTTGATGACGAGTCGTCTCTCGATCGTTGCGAAGACGGGCTTGACGACGGAAGGTTTGAGCAGCCCCGCGCCCTGCCAGTCTTTGACTGTTACTTCTAGGGACGACGAAGCCCGCACCTGAGTCGTGATTGCCATGATGACCAGGTCGAGACTCTCGTCATGTAACACCGATGAACTGACCACTGCTGCAGGCCGCTTCTTCTTGCCGGACTGATCGGTGAACGGAAAGGGGACGAGAACGACGTCGCCGAAGCTATAACTGGTCATAGACGGCATCGTCGGGGTTATCCCAGACGCGTTGGAAAGAGGTTTCTGAAAGTTTCGCGGTGGCATCTGCCAGCTGGCGATGATCTTCGCGACGGTGGAGGAAATCAACGAAGTCCTCGACCTCGACCGCCTTGTCCGGCGGGAGACTGCGGATCTTTTCGATCAGGTCCTGTACGTTAGGTTCTGGCTGTTCCATTCTTCGCCTCTCTCTGACAATTGTACTGTGAAATGCAGGCCTTGCGGTGCAGAACCGGCTGATCCTCTACTATCGTCTGTAAGTGATGAGATGTCATCATAGATTAGCCGCTGCTCTCGTGCTCAGCCTCCTGGCGATCGCGCCCGCCGTTGACGCGTCCAGGTACATCCCCTCATCGCTGGATCCACCGCTCGAGCCACAGCTCTCCACGCTCGAGCTCCTGGCCGAGTACGAGCCTCCGGAGCCGTCGCCCTTCGAGCTCCTCGGCTTTGAGGAACACCTCATCTTTACCCTCGGCATCTTCCTCGAAGAAAGCGAACTCGAGGCCCTGAACGCAGCCAGAACACTGCGTCCGCTGACCTCCGATCGGCCGCTCGAGAACGCGCTCAGGGGTGTGTGGGCCGAAAAACTCGCGTCCGGGGTCAAAAGTAGCGAAAGTACGACTATCTCATTAGAGTTAAAGCCACTTAACCTGGAATTGCATAGGGGCCATCAAATGGCCACTTTGGATGGACGATTCCCCGGTGGACAGAACTTACTCTTCCAGGGTCTGTGGACAGATCCAGTCACAGGACTGTCGTACGCCAGGAACCGATGGTACGACGCGAGGAATGCGTCGTGGCTGAGTGAGGATCCGGTCGGGGCTGTTGATTCTACGAATCTGTACGCATTCGTTGGATGGGCGCCGCATGTAGGTCGGGACCCGATGGGGTTGGTGACTGAGGCCCAGATGAAGAGGTACATGAAGCTGCTGCGACAGGCGTCTCGCAATTCACGTGGCTATCATGGTGAACGCGTTCTAGAGCGAGTTCTAGAGAAGAGTGGGCGCACGATTCTGCAAGGGCCAGTGACTTCAGGGAAAGGCGTGAATCAAGGTGGGGCAGACATCATCTCCTATAACCCTGAAACTCAGAGGATAGAACTCTGGGATCACAAGTTCCTGTTGCCCCGTGGCAATAGCACCAGCCGGAATGTCTCTTCTGTGCCGACCTTTACGAAGCCGGAGAGGCTAGCGGCAAATCTCGATACTGCCGCAGCCCTGATCGAGAAATCGGATTTGCCCAACAAAGTTGAACTGTTGGCGGATCTTGCTTCGGGAGAATACGATCTTCACGTCGCAGGTGTTGGACCCGGGAATACAGTGTCCGGTGTAACACAGCGTCTCAAAGATGCCGGCATCAAGTTTGCCGAGCCTGAGTTTGTTCGGACAGGCAGTGAGGGCAGCAAGGGCCCAGGAATCGGCCGCAGAGTTTTAAAGGGGGTCGGTGTCGCTGGTCTGATAGTGGGGATCACCCAGTATGCGTCTGAAGCAGCCGCGGGTATCGAAGAGGATGCTGAATACCGATCTTGGGTATCAGAGTTGCAGGCAACATGCGAGGAATGTGAGGACAGTTGGTTAGTAGGGAATTCCTCATTGATTAGGTCGCTTGGGAAGTCAGTTGGCGAAGAGGTCGGCGGAAACATAGGAGCTGGCGTTGGAGCTGGCGCTGCTGCGCTGTTGTGTGCTGAGACCGGGCCGGGTGCGATTGCATGCGCTATCGGTGGTGGTTTAGCGGGAGGTATGGCTGGCGATGAGGTTGGAGGTAGGGCAGGTGGAGGTGCCGTTGATTTGATGTTGGATCTGGTTGAGGACGATGATGCTGATCAGTGACAGCCAGAGGTGATTGATGATGCAGACAGATGTTGATGTCCTTCGCGAGGCCGAAGCAGCTTTTGAACTCCAGATCGAGGTGGCGCGACGCCTGTCGCAACGTAAAGGTGCTGATCCATATCAGGCAGGGCTTTCTTCGTTAAGCAGTGGTCTTAGGTTTGCCTCGATCTTTCGGGACGTTGGAAGAAGTGAGCCGTTTTTCAAAAACGCAAGACGATTCTTGTGCGCTGCAGCCAATCGCAACGGTGACCAGAACCACGGTGCGCGCTTCGATCCCGAAGAGGGCTATCGGAGAATGCGAGTTTGCTGGGGTCTTTACGGCGTCACAGGTATTCTGGGTGATACGAGGGATATTGGGTTACTCGAAACAGCCCAACGTTCAGTGTTACCCGCATTCGATGGTATCGAACTTGCGCGCTTGAACGAGCGGATTGCCCACAGTGCCGAGGAAGTGAGATCCGTGTCGGTCGTTCAGATGGCCCTTTTAGGTTTGATGGTGCTTGCCCCTATGGGGAATCCACAAGAGGCTGCGCGGTATGCTCTGAACGCCCTTAAACTCCCAGTTAGTGAAGCCTATGAGAAGACCCGTTCTTCCTTGGCGCGCTTGGTGATGGAGAGCGGAGAGAAGTCCTACATAGAGTATTTAGCAGAGTACCGTTCACTGATAAACCTTCCTTCATATCGGGATGGTCTCGTGGCCGGTTTGACATTTGTTGAGGTATGGCTGCTCGCCACTGTTAAGGAAGAAGGTGACGTTAGAGCTGGTGTGGAGAATCTTTTTGGTTGAGATGTTCGATTGTTTCTGTATTGCCGCAATGGGGATTGTGGCCTCTTTGCTTGTGGCGGGAGTATGATCACCCAAGCAGAAGCGCGTGAGAGACGGGAGGGCGAGTGAGCCCAGCGGCATACAATCCTGACCAGCCAGTCGAGAGCTTCAAGCAGCTGCTGCGAGACCTCCTCAAAGGCTACGACTTTGACGTCAAGGGCTTGATCCTCAACGACGGCTCCATCGAGCCGCTGCCGCGAGAGGCCTCCGTCATCGGCAAGGTCCTCGAAATCTCGATCAAACACTACCTTCGGCGTCGCCTCCTTCAGGTCAACAACCTTGTTTGCATCCCAGCCTCGAGCGATCGCACCTACCCCGACTTCACCTTTAACGGCGAGATGGTTCATCCGAACCGGTTTGCCGTCGACCTAAAGTGCGCGCGTCGAAACAAGAAGGGCGATAAGACTGACTACCCGATCACCATCGGCACCTACGACGCCGAGTACTACCACTATCCCGATGACAAGGTCGCAAACATCGAAATGCCATACGGAAGCTACACCGCACATCTGGCAGTGATCGCTTTCTATGATTACGTCGATACCACCGCTCAGAACATTGAGCTTCTCGTCGTCGACAAGTGGCGGGTCGCCACCAAGAAGCGCTCCAGCGGTACCCGCTGCTACATTGCCGCACTGTCCGGAATCGAGGCTTTACGAGCCGAAAGTGGCGGCTTTCCAACAGAAGAGGCATTCAACTCCTTCTGGCGCGCACAGGAAGTGAAGCCGTCGAAGCTGGCCAAGTGGATCGCTAAGCGAGAGAAGAAGTAGTGATCAGCTGGATCGCGGCGCTGCAGAAAGCGGCAGCCGAGTGCTAGCACTGCCCTCAGTCCCTGTTTGCTGGCGAGCTGTGCGTCGCTCCTGTGCTGCATAGCCCATGCCCGTGCCGGGATGCGCTTCATGGTCACCGATAAGGTGGTGGTAGTCGGGATGGATCGGTGCCATCGGCTCTGGAGCCGGCACCGGCTCCCGGCGGTCCGGGATCAGCGTCGGTGCCAGATCTATTTCGTCTCCGAGCAGCTGATGTCGCATTTTGCGCGCTACCACCTCGGCCAGCGCCGCAGGCACGGCATTGCCGAGTTGGCGTTGAACGGCCGTTATCCCGCCATTGATCTGATAGTCATCCGGGAATGTCTGCAGCCGGCACAGCTCACGCGCTGACAGGCGTCGGCTCTTCCAATGAAACGGTCCGACAGCCGGGCCCGGCTGCGCCTGAATTGTCCACGATGGCCGTTGCTTCGAAAGCTTCAAGAGGAAGCTCCAGTAGCGCCGTCGCCAGCCGAAGATGCTCTCGCCTCCGCCGCGGTCCGTGTGCCAGAGGTAGTTTTCGCCTTCGGGAATCGATGGCAGTAGGTCCGACCACTTTCCGCGCACAGCAAGCTCCGGATTATCGTCGTCCTCGAGATCCCCGATCGAGTCCCAGGTTGTCATCCACGGCTCGACTGGCAATAACTCACGTGCGCCGTCTATCTCGCTGTGTGTCGGCGTGGGGAAGTCGAAGATCGTTCCATCCCGCGAGCCCACCACGATTACTCGCTCACGGACCTGCGGTACTCCGTAGTGTGCTGCATTGAGCTGCTGATAACGCAGGCTGTACTCCACACCACGCTCGCGATTGATTTGCTCAATCGTGCGCTCGATCAGCTCGATGCCCTCGCTCTTGCCGCGGTAAGCGAGACCCGGCACATTCTCGAGGAAAAAGGTCTTTGGCAGCGTGTCGCGGAGCACCCGTAGGTACGCAGCCACAGTGCCGGCGCGTGGATCGTCAAGTCTGAGAGTGTCGCCATTTGCCCAGTAGCCCGATTTCGAGAACGGCTGACATGGCGGTCCACCTATCAGCGCATCGGCCTCTCCAGCCTCAAGATGACCCTCGGTTAAGATCTCGCACGATGGCACCTCGTGGATGTCACGATGGATAACCGGCCAGTCGCGGTTCTTGCGGAGTGTGACGACTGCCTCGTCGTCCATCTCCACTGCGCATGCAACCTCAAATCCGGCGGCCTCAAAACCGAGGTCGAGCCCTCCTGCGCCGGTGTACAAGCTGATGACCTTTCGTACCATCTTCATCCTCAATCTATCAAATGGTCTGTATTCGTTCGCTGTTTTGAATTATGCTTTGTTTATGCCATTTGCGCAAGACCCTTGAAGACACAAATTTGGATTCAATATCCTCAGCCGACCTTCTCACCGCGGACCCATCGCTTGGACTGATGTCGAAGAATCAGACCTTCGAGGACAGTCCTAGCAACGGCCTTGTCTTCCTCATCGAAAGCCGACACGGCCTCGAATTGCAGCCGCAGGTCATCAGAGGGTCCGCGTTCGTCCTCGTCGAAAACCAACGTATCTGAGCTTACGCTCAACGCCACAGCAAGCCGCCGGATGACCTCAAGCGTTGGCTGCGACGAGCCCTTTTCGTAGCGACGAACCTGGATCACGTGCAGATGGACGCGGTCCGCGAGGGCCTGCTGAGTGAGCCCTTTTTCCTTTCTCAGCTTCGCCAGTCGCTCCGGGAAGGCCATCAACCACTCCTGATGGATTGCTGCGATCAATTTAGACCTCCCTTCTTGACTGCTTGATCGAAACGATCATATATGATAGCTATAACTATATCATGAATGTGACTTGACAGGTTTTTGGCTGGAGGCCGATATGGCGCGGATTCCACAGGAGGAGCTCGAGCGGCTGAAACGAGACGTTGACCTGGCCGAACTGGTCAAAGGGGCCGACATCGAACTCAAGCGGAAAGGCGACAGCCTCCTCGGTCTGTGCCCCTTCCATGACGACAAAGAACCCTCCCTCGTGGTCACCCCTTCCAAGAACCTCTGGAACTGCCTCGGCGCTTGCGGCACGGGCGGCTCGGTGATCGACTGGGTGATGAAGGCCGAAGGCGTGAGCTTTCGTCACGCCGTCGAGATCCTCCGCAACGGTCACCAGGTCACCGTTACCCCGAGCCGCGCCAAACGAATCCGGGCCCGCAAGCTGCCGTGCCCGGTCGAGGGGATCGCCGAGGATGGCGAGCTCCTCGCCCAGGTCGTCGACTACTACCACGAGACCCTGCTCGAATCCCCCGAGGCGATCGCCTACCTCGAGAGCCGCGGCATCCGCGACGACGAGGCGATCACGACCTTCAAGCTCGGCTTCGCCAACCGCACCCTTGGCTTGCGTCTGCAGCCCGGCTACCGCGCCGACGGCGCGGAGCTGCGTGGCCGCCTCACCGAGCTTGGCGTTTACCGCACCACCGGCCACGAGCACCTCAACGGCTCCCTGACCATCCCCGTCTTCGATGCCCAAGGCCACGTCATCGAACTCTACGGCCGGAAGATCAGCAACAAACTTCGCCCGGGCACAGCCTTCCACCTCTATCTGCCCGGCCCGCACCGCGGGGTCTTCAACTTAGCCGCTCTGCGCGAATCGAAAGAGATCATCCTCTGCGAGTCGCTCATCGACGCTCTGACCTTCTGGTGCGCAGGCTTCAGAAACGTCACCTCATCTTTCGGTACCAACGGCTTCACCACCGAGATGCTCGAGGCGATGAAGGCCTGCGGTACTGAGCGAGTGCTCATCGCCTATGACCGCGACGACGCCGGCAACTCCGCCGCCGCGAAGCTCGCCGACAAACTCGGCGAGGAAGGCATCAGTTGTTTCCGCGTCCTCTTTCCCCGAAACATGGATGCCAACGCCTACGGGCTCAAGGTCCAGCCCGCCACCAGGGCGCTGGCGACCCTGCTGCGCTCAGCGGAGCATCTCGCTGGACCCATCACCACCCGCATTCCTCCCAACCGTCCCGCAACTCCACCCCGAGAGAAGCCAATGAATACCTCAGTTATCACTGAGGCTGAGCCTAGTCCACAATTAGTTGCTGCATCTGAATCCCAACCCGAAGTGATAACCCAGGAGATAACTGCCTCGCCGATCCCGGAGCCTCCGAAACCAGACCTCGAGGCCGAAGTCTCAGAGACCGAAATCATCATCCATCTCTCAGGCCGGCGCTGGAGAATCCGCGGCTTGAACCGAAACACCAGCTACGAGCACCTACGCATTAACCTCCTCGTCGCTGCCGGCGATCGCTACCACGTCGACAACCTTGACCTCTACTCGGCGAGACACCGCGTCGCCTTCCTCAAACAATCCGCCGCTGAACTCGGCGTCAAACCAGAGCTGCTAAAGAAAGACCTCGGTCAGGTCCTGCTGAAACTCGAACAACTCCAGGCCGAACTCATCGAGAAAGCCACCAAGCCGGTTGATGCGAAGCCGACCATGAGCGAAGCCGAGCGCCGCGAGGCGCTCGCTCTGCTCGAGGATTCGAATCTGCTCGACCGGGTCGTTGCTGACCTTGAGCGTTGCGGCGTGGTGGGGGAGGAGACCAACAAGCTCGTCGGCTTCCTGGCCGCTGTGTCGAGAAAGCTGGCCGAGCCGCTGGCGCTGCTCATTCAGTCCTCATCAGCTGCCGGCAAGTCCGCGCTGATGAACTCCATTCTCGCCCTGCTGCCGGAAGAAGAACGGGTCCACTACTCGGCGATGACCGGCCAATCCCTCTTCTACATGGGCGAGGCCGACCTCCGCCACAAGGTGCTGGCGATCGCCGAAGAGGAAGGTGCCGAGAAGGCGAGCTACGCCTTGAAGCTCCTGCAATCAGAAGGCGAGCTGACCATCGCTTCGACCGGCAAGGACCCGACCTCCGGACGACTCGTGACCCACGAATACCGCGTCGAAGGCCCTGTGGCGATCGTCCTCACAACGACGGCGATCGACATCGACGAGGAACTCATGAACCGATGCCTCGTCCTCTCCGTCGACGAGGATCGGCAGCAGACGCGAGCGATTCACCGGCTGCAGCGCGAGCGCCGAACTCTCGGTGGCCTCAAGACCCGACATGAGCGCCAGAGCATCCTCTCGCTGCACCAAAACGCACAGCGTTTGCTCGAACCGATCGCCGTCGTCAATCCCTTCGCCACTCACCTGACCTTCCTCGACACCCAGACACGGACTCGGCGAGATCATGAGAAGTACCTCTCCCTGATCGAGTCCATCGCGCTGCTGCGACAGAAGCAGCGAAAGGTGAAGACCTTTCACGACGGCAGACAAGCGGTCCCTTACATCGAGGTCACGCTGGAGGACATCTCACTCGCTAATCGTTTAGCCGCGGAGGTCCTCGGCCGCACGCTCGACGAACTCCCTCCGCAGACTCGTCGTTTCCTTGAGCTGCTGTGGCAGCTCGTCAACGAGCAGTGCGAGCGCCTCGGCCTGACTCAATCCGAGGTCCGCTTCACTCGCCGCGAGGTGCTCGACGCCACCGGCCTGAGCTACCCGCAGGTCAGGCGCCACATCTACCGATTGCTGCAGCTCGAGTACGTGCTCGCGCACCGCGGTGGCCGCGGCGCGAGCTTTGTATATGAGCTGCTCTGGAACGGCAAGGGGCTCGACGGTAGCCGCTTCCTGATGGGCCTCATCGATCCTGAGCTGCTTGCAAGTACGACTGAGAGTTTGACCCCTTCCGGCGAAACTTTGACCCCCGGCAAGGCCAAGAATGACCCCTCATTGACCCCCCATTTACCCCCGCTTGACCCCCCATTGCCACCCAAGGAAAAGGCCCGAAAGAGCAATCAGCAAAGGCGTTTTCAGAAATCCGGCGCTGAATCTGGCGAAAACGCACTTATAGGGGCGAAAGAAAAAGACCTGTCGTACGTAGCCGCAGGTCGGAGTCGATGATGGTCCATGTATTGCCACAATGGGAATTGCGGGTGACAAATGCGACGAATTCTCCGTGGAGTTGAGGCGATTTTGGCATCAAGAGGGAATCTGGTCGTACATCTGACCGTCTCTCGGAGAGCGATTTGACGCCCGGAAACTTGGATGAGATGCAGCTCCGCTGAGCCGGACGTATCCGGTGGTTCTCTTTCTGAGGCGGTTTGCGATTATGCCGCTTTCTTAGTCGGGACGAGGACCGGTAGCCTTCGCTCGGGGTCGAGGTAAATGACTTCGAATGGCAGCGACTCGTCGCTTGTTCCGGTCGCCTCATGCTTCCGTGGGGGCGGGATGGCGGTTTGTGCGGCGGGCGTTTCGTTGAGGTATATCTCGAGAGGGGTGGCGCCGCCGAGGCCTTGATGAGGTCTGTAGGCAGCGTAATAGTTAAGGGCGAGTTCGGTTCGAGCTTCGAGCTGGGCAGCTGAGATTGGTGGCAAGAGCCGGACCCCAAGAAGCTCTTTGAGAGACCTCCAGAAACGCTCGATGATTGCGATTGACCCATGCTGTCCAATGGCGCCGAAGCGTTGGCAGATCGAGAGCGCAGCAAGCGTGTCGCGGAATTCGGCTGCTGTGAACTGAGATCCCTGGTCACTGACGAAATGTCGCGGTCGGCCGTGTCTCCTGATCGCCCGATCGAGGACATGAAGCACTTCTTGCGTCGTCGGTTCGCTGTGAAAGACCCCGAAGGCCAGGGGGAAGCGTGAAAAGACGTCGAGCACAACGACGAGCTTGAATGTGAACAGGCCCAGGAACCCCCGGATCTTGGTGAGGTCCGCCATCCAAATGTGGTTGACATACTTGGCCCGAAGTACAGGAGAAGCGACCGGAGCGGGCGTAGCCGGCTTGGGCGGTCTCTGTGCTTTGCGATACCTGCGGACGGTTTCACGGCTGATCTTGGTTCCGGCTCGGGCGAGCATTTGGGCGATTCTCGCGCTGCCGCCGATCTGGAGTTCGTCGAGCATCTGAACGAGTTGCTTGACGACATCGCTGTAGCCACGCAGCGGGGGATCTGCCCTGACCAGCGTCCCAATGGTGTCGGTTTCCGGCTCTTTCAACGCCTCTCGCTGCCAGCGCGAGATAGTCTGGGCATCGATAAGGAAGGTGCGGGCGACCTCGGCACAGGTGAGCCCATAAGTCTTCATCAGAACAAGAATCCTAAAACGCTCCTCTGGCGTGTAGTGCTTGCGATGCCGAGCCGGGAAGCGTTCAAGACGCGTACGCATGATGTCTGAAATCGCGAGTGACTTCTTCAGCTCCGTCTGCACTGCTATGCATTCGGCAAAGCCGGAGGCGACGGGATCGCCGCGCCGCCACCAATCCGATGCCACCTTGGCAAGGCCGAGGGTGATGAAACGGGTGCACTTCAGGAAAAGACGCAACGCTTGTGGCGTGAAGTGGCGCGTACCGGTGACAACGGCCTCGTCTAGAAGAGAAAGTGTGGTATAGGGATCTGAAGTCTCGCGCAGATATGAAGGTGTTTCAGACATTTGGTAACGGTATAGGTTTTGGGGATCCTGTGGTGAAAGTGTGAGAAGAGGCGCTTTAGGCTTGCGTACAATCTGCACGTAACGTACAATAAGTACAGATTGGAGATGTCGATGGACAGTATCAACACCACCGAAGCGCGTGAAAAACTCGCTGATGTGATCAATCGGGTCGCCTACGCGAAAGACCGTGTGCGTATCACGCGCCGGGGCAAGCAGGTCGCTGCCGTGGTGCCGATCGAAGACCTCGAACTCCTCGAGCACATGGAGAACCAGATCGACATCCGCGAGGCCAAGAAGGCGCTCGCCGAAGCACGTAAGCACGGCACGGTTCCTTGGGATGAGGTCAAGAAGGATCTGGGGCTGTAAGCGCCAGTGGCTTACTCCATCGAAGTCGCGCCGGCAGCACGGCGCCAGCTCAAGAAGCTCGACCATGAGATGCGGCGGCGAATCGCCCGCCGCATTGACTCTCTCGCAGAAGAGCCGAGACCAGATGGCGTGGTGAAGCTCACCGGTGTGTCACCGTCCCTGTATCGAGTGAGGGAAGGCGACTACCGAATCCTTTATGCCATAGAGGACGAGCAGCTGATCGTGCTTGTCGTGCGGGTCGCCCACCGCAGCAATGTCTATCGCTGACGGCTTCGTTCTTTGGCCGCTGCGCGTGTAGGCGCACCTATTCCAGCACCTTTTTCTCATCAATATCCGTATCCTCAGCATCTTGTCGATGGTTGCGTCTACTGAAAGGATTCACCGGTTTCCTTCCCTTCGAGTCAATGAGATCGCTGCCTAACCAGGCTTATCTCCGCGGACCCAGCGTTTCGACTGGTGTCGGAGGATGAGACTTTCGAGGACCGTCCTGGCGACGGCCTTGTCTTCCTCATCGAAAGCAGACACCGCCTCAAATTGCAGTCGCAGATCATCAGAGGGGCCGCGTTCGCCCTCGTCGAAGA
>JAAESQ010000178.1 GCA_024229275.1 bacterium
AAGCGACTCATCGATTCCAAGTCGAAGAGCCCAAGATACTTACATATGGCGATGGAGTACGCTGCGCGATTCACGCGCCCGCAAGCAAAAAACCAAGAGCCCTTCGCCTATCTTGTAACCTCATCATTGAGACTGATGTGAATGAGGCCGCACTTGATGTTGGTCATTCATCTATGTCAGAACTTACATTGGCTCCCTTTAGTCATTTGACAACACGAGACACCAAGAAAAAAGGGCTGGCTTGGGTGGGCGTAGGCAATTGCCTACCAAATTGCCTACATTGGGGGTAGGGACTGGAAGTGGATGAAAGGGGATCAAAGGCGATAACCCGGGACAACCCTATGGTAGGCAGGGGGTTGCATCCCTACTCATCACCCTCTGTCTCCTCTGGTACCTCCTCATCTTTTCCGTGAATTCGGCCTGTCACGCCGGAGGTCGCGAGTTCGAGTCTCGTCGGCCCCGCCATCTTACGCAGGCAAAGCCGCCCACCCGGGCGGCTTTTCGATTTTCATACCAATCGGCCTCGCCTTCGGTTTGGCGTGCTCCCGAACCGAAAGGCACGTGAATTTTTGAACCACGAAGCTCGCGAAGAACACGAAGGAGGACGCAAAGATAAGTATTGAGGAGAAGAGGTATTGCCTTGCGTCCTGCCGCATAGCCGCCATTCTGAACAGGAGCAAGGAGAGGTGGGAGAGAGGGCAAGCAGGAGAGGGAGGAGAGAACCGCGAAGGCGTAAAGAGCGCGAAGGCAGTGCGAAGAGGATGAAAGTTGAATACGGCTGTTTCCCCCTCCCGCCTTCAAATGTAGGCGACGGCTTCAGCCGGCGCGACCAGCGCAAACACCCGAAGGTGGCGTCGTCTGATGACTCGTTCCCCCCACACTCAGCGTGGTCCGTATTCATCATTTCCCATTCCCCTGCTACCTGAACTCTGCAACATGCCCGGCGGTATTGCGTTTCGCGAATTGGATGGCAGAGAACCCAATAGATTCCTGGGTTATCAGGGTGTAGTTCTGTGTTTTAGAGGTGGAGGTTGGGTGCCCAGCCAGCATCCAGTGATTCGCCAGGGAATCATTGGGTCGGGAGACAGTGCCGAGCTGGTAGGCTCGGTCTCGCCGCTGAGACTGCAGCGAGGTGCCGATCCGGAGTCTAGTTCTCATCGAGGCCGCGTTTTCGCCAGTCTGTGATATATAGTTGTATAGTTTTCTCTGATACTGCAGGCATGTTGACAGTGGGTTTATCTCATTTTTTTATTGCGTATCGAGGTTGCGACTGGCGGTAACGGCGCCATCGCTCGCAGGAACTTCAAGGGAGGAGACTATGGAGATGCGTTTCAAGAACGTACAAGTGGCGATTGGGCTATTGTTGATCGTGGTGGCGGGAGCGGTGCCCGGCTACGCAGCCGACCCGGTTGCGGACAATGGAACCACCGTTGCGGATCCGCCGCCGGTGGGGACTATGGGCGACGTTGAAACCCTCAATAATCCGTGGGTGACCATCCCGGCCTGCCCGGTGGGCGTGTCCCGGCCGGCCGGCGCTGTGGTTGGAGGCATCTTCTACGTGATCGGAGGCGAGGAGAGCGGAGGCGCACGGAGTGGTTTTGTTCAGGCCTACGACCCGACAACCACAACTTGGGACAACACCAACGCCACCATGAACTCGGGAGCCTCCAACATCACAGCGGCGGTGATCGGCACCGACATTTACATCCCGGCCGGCTACGACGGAAGCTACCTTTCGACGATGCAGGTCTACCACAGCGCCACCGACACATGGGAGACCATCGCCACTGACCCGGTGCCAGCGGCGCTGTCCGGGCCCACCTGCACCGCCTCGGGTGGACTGGTCTACGTTTTCGGTGGCAACGATGGTAGTGCCTATCAGACCACGACCTACATCTACGATCCGGCGGCTGCCGCGGGTTCGCGCTGGTCATCAGGCGCGGCCATCCCGGTTGCGGGAGGCTACGGTAGTGCGATCGCGAATGGCGGATACATCTACTATGCCGGCATACGGGATTCGGTTGGCGACCTCGACGACGTTCTCCGCTACGACGTGGCCGGGGACTCCTGGACCGCGATGCCGTCCCTGACTACCGCACGCGGAGGCGCCCGGATGTGGGTCTACGAGGGCCTGCTGGCGGTCGGCGGCGGGGGCTGGGGAAGTTACTACAACACGGTTGAGGAGTACGACCTCAGCACCGGCACTGGCGGCACCTGGACCTCCGGCAACTCGCTGGTGACCGGACGGCGGACCTTTGCCGCGGCCCAGGACTACACCACCGGCGTGCTCTACACCGGCGCCGGCTGGGCCGGAGCCTTCCTGACCGCTGCCGAGTCATCGATCTACGTCGTGCCGGTGGAGCTGATGAGCTTCAGCGTCGAGTAATTGAACTGTTTCGGACCGTTTCTGGGGGCGCCCTTCGGGGCGCCTCTCTCGTTGTGATTGCCCGTCATTTCACCACGGAGGTATTGAGACAGTATCGGTGGTTCAAAGATCCAGAAGTAGTAATGAGGGGTAGATCCGCAAGTCGAGTTACCACGAAACGCCTATGAAAGAAACTCGCTTTGCAAATTGCAGCGTCGGAATGAAGTAACGCGCCCACTTCTATCATCGCGATTCGCAAGGTGAATCGTTTGGATCACGGAAGCTCATGCCGGCAGACTGAACGATTCGTTGGCGAATCAGATGGTGTTTGCCCGCGCGCAAGGCACAGACTGGGCACCCTCTGGTTGCCGAGTGATTCGCCAGGAAATCATTGACTCGGCGGATCTGCCTTCCCGGAGGCGCACTCCTCGTAGCTGTCGGAGTCGGCGTCCCTGATTGGCAGGTTGAACGTGAGCAGTGCGCCACCGAGCGAGGAACGTCTGGCTCGAATATCGCCTCCGAGGCTCTCAACAAGACTCTTGGCAATTGCCAGTCCTAGCCCAGTTCCTTTCTGGTTTTCCTCGCCTGACGAGAACCATCGATCGAAGACCTTGGACTCTAGCTCCAGTGGAATCCCATCACCACTGTCTTCCACTGATAGCTCAATAGACCGCTCCCGAGGAAGCCAGCGAACCACTACTGTGCCCTCGTAGGGACCATGCTGACAGGTGTTCTCAAGCAGTATTGTAAGTACCCTCTCGACAGCGTCGCTGTCAGTCATAAGGAGCAGGTCCGGTCCTTCAACCGTCACCGATAGAGATCTGGCGTTCATCACTGACGAGCACCGAGCAAGCGCATTTTCTACCAGTGCGCGAATGGGTTGCGGTTCACACGAAGCACTTCTTGGTCTCTCTGCCTTCGCCAGATCCAGGAGCCCTGACACCAATCGTTCGAGCCGACAGGACTCTGCCACAACATGCCCTACAAATCGATCTCGGTCGGCCCGGGTGATGTTTGAATCGGTCAGGATCTCAGCAGCGCCCCGGATCGCTGTGAGGGGTGTGCGTAGTTCGTGACTGAGGTCTGTCGCAAATTGCTCAGCTTGCTCGGCTCTCTCTTGGAGGCGAGTAACGCTGCGATCGAGCGCTCTCGCGAGGTCGCCGATCTCATCTGCATTCCGTACTTCCAGGGGAGCAGACCACGGGACTTCATGGCAATGACGAGCCTGCACCGCCAGACGTTCCATTGGATCCAAGATAGTGCGCCGCACGTAGTAAACAACGCTGCCGAGAACTATCAGACTGACGCCGAGTGTGATGGCCAGCTTGAAACGGATTTCCCGTTCGACGCCAGTTATCAGGTCGGAGCTGGCTTCAGTCACCGCTAAGTGAGACGAGACGTCGCCGATAAAGTACCACCCGCAAACGGGGACGATCATCACTGTGAAGAGAGCCAGCATCAAGCGGCGGCTGATCGGCCGTCGGTCGTGCGTTTCCTTCACTACAACTTCCGGGCGCGATATCCCACGCCGAACACTGTTTCAATCGGATCGGCGCCGGGTTCGATGCTGGCGAACTTCTGCCGGATTCCTTTGATGTGTGAGTCAACAGTTCGCTCGGTGATGAAACACTCGTCGGAATACACGCGCTCGATGAGTTCAGAACGAGAGAACACGCGGGCAGGCGTCCTGAGCAGTGATTCGAGAAGCTTGAATTCTATGGCCGTAAGATCCACTGTACGCTCGGCGATCGATACAAGGTGTTCCGGAATTCGGAGTTCAACGCGACCAAGGCACAGGCGCTGGTTGCTCGATGTGGTCACCCTGCCTTCCACCCGCCGCAGAATGCTCCGCACCCTCGCAATCAGCTCGCGGGTTGAGAATGGTTTTACCATGTAATCATCGGCCCCGGTCTCGAGCCCGAGCACGCGGTCTAGCTCTTCATCACGACAGGTCAGCATCAGGACAGGAACATCTGATGCTCGGCGAAGGTCCCTGCAGAGCTCGAGACCGTCTCCATCGGGAAGGCCAAGGTCAAGCACGATCAGGTCCAGCCCTGGCTTGCTCATCTGGCGGCGAGCCATAGAGGCAGTTGAGGCGAGTCGGGTTTCATACCCTGCTCGTGCAATAGCAAAGTCAACCACGTCAGCGATGGCCTTGTCATCCTCGACGATCAAGATACGCTTCATTTGGCCCGCCGAGATCGCCAGCCAAGACGGTCGTACAGGATTTCCTCAGCGGCAAGAGCTACCAAAGCCGCGACAGAGTTCACAGCAACATCACGGAGGTCATAGACGCGGGTTGGCAATACCCATTGAATGAGTTCATCGCCCCATCCAGCGACGGAAGCAAGTAGCCAGGCACCAAGATATTGTGCTGCGGCCGACATGTGGCCTGAGAGGGCATGCCGTGCGAGCAGGGCAAGCACTCCATACTCAAGGAAATGCACTCGCTCCTCTGGGACCTCGAAGCCCAGCACCAATGCACCCGTCGCCACGGCAAGCAGAACCAGAGCCGCAAACGCTACCTTGTCAGAGAGTCGAACATTGAAAACAATGTGGTACACGCCAGCGGCAACAGCCGCAAAGAACACGAGCGTGACGACCGTTCCTAGCAAGTGGCTCTGACGTAGCGTGATAATGACATCGCGACCGAACGGCAGGAAGCCATAGATGGCAGCGAGGTAACCAATAAACGCGAGCCAGCGCCTTTGAACCGGCGTCATGATGGATTTCTGATGCCTGTGGCAGTCAGGTGCAAGTCAAAAGCTCGTTCCTTTTCGCCGAGTTGTTCCCGGTGGACTTCCCGGGAAGCGATAGGGTGGCCTGGTTCCAGGTCGAGGATCATCTGAAATGTATGAAGCGCTTCATCTCTACGATTGAGACTCTCTAAGGCACGAGCCTTCTGAAGGAGCGCCTTCGAACTGTTCGGATGAAGCTCGACAGCCTGGTTGGCGATGTCCAGGCCTTCTTCGTGATGACCGCTGTGAATCGCCCGCTGGGCCATGGCGAGCAGTATCTCATAGCGTAGTGGATGGGCTGAGAACGTACGAATGAACTGCCGTTCGACTTCAGCGGCAAGCTCCCATTGGTTGTTCAAGAGCAACAATCGGTGATTGACTATCAGCTTTCTGGGCGTGTCCGCAGTATCGATAAGTCCGGCTCTTTTGGCCTCCTGGAGTTCGCCGTGCTCCATCGCGTGGGCGAGAATGGCATCGATCAGCGCTTCGCGGCCTGGATCGTCAATGGGCACATCTGCGAGGCAGACAATAGATCGCGAAAGGCAGCCATTTTGAAGATAGAGGGGAATGAGTGCTTTGAGCCAAGAGGCTGGCAACGAAGGAATGAACATCACTGGATCGTAGTTGGCAACAGCTTCGAGGAAGCCTGCCTTGAGACCTGGCTCGAGTGCAGCATCGCGCTCCAGTGCGACCAGCAATGGTCCGCAACGGCGGAGCTGGTTGTCGCTCAATAGCAGTCGTCCGAGCAGTAGTCGACTGGACTCGTCGAGCTCGGTGCCTGCGGGAAGTGTTGTAATTAACCTCAGGGCCTCGTGATTCAGTCCTTGATCAGAAAGCAACTTAGCAAGTCGAGTTCTCGCATCGATATCGCGTGGGGCGAATTGGAGGTAAGCCTTGATCTCGGCTTCCGCCGAAACGAGATCTCCAATTCGTATTGCCTCTGCCGCTTTCTCCACGGCCGCTTCCTTGCGGACTTCCGGCGAACCGCAGGCGAAAAGACATCCGACCAGAACTGCTGCAACAATTTGTAGGTTGCGTAATCCTCGCATCGATCAACTTCCGAGAAGACCGAGAATGTGTGAAAACATGTTTCCGCCAAGATGTCTGAAGGTTTCGAAGGGTTGACCGGGATCTCCAATGAATGGCCTCAACACCCACGCGAGCTGCATTCCGACCGTTGCGAATAGAACAGAGTAGAGCGCCAGAGGGGCTTTCCTTACCTTCGTGCCCTCTACAGCACAGGCGGATCGGTAGGCCCCAAGAAACCGTCCCATGCCGACCAAGCCTCCAACACCACCTACGGCTAAGGCGAGCACCTGAGCAAGCCCATACTGCGCCGTACTCGTCACAAGGAAAAGGAGTGGTAAAGCTAGCGCACCCCAAATCGCACCAGTTGTGGCAAGTGCCAAAGCCTGTACGGTGGCCGATCGCACCAGTGTCAGAGGTCGGCCATCACGTCCTGACTGCAGAATCCAAAATGCGGGGAAACACAGAATCGTGGTGCCGAGCAGCAGCAATGGCACCTTGATGGCCGACACGATCAGTTGAGGCGCCGATAGCGCATAGGCCCCAAGTGCGCATCCAAAGAGTACGGATCCGACGACACTGATCGCTAGGCTCTCTCGAACGATTCGCCAGTGCCCTTGATCGCAGGTCAGATGTTCAGCAAGCTCGGCTTGACTCCAGAAAGCTGCCACGCTCGAAGCTCTTGAGTCGATACAGTTGGTGGTCACGTTGTCCTTCCTTTCAAGCAACACAATGGGTGCCGAATGTGCAGATTTTGTGGAGAGATCGTGCAGTCTCGGAGGAGGAGGTCAGAAAGCAGGTCATACCTCGCGTTCGTGTTTGCGTTCGCGTTGAGATCTTGGACAGAGCTGGAGTAGGTCTTCCGAGACGAGGGGTTCGCCACCCAGAGACGAATGAGTGAAGTATTGTCCTTCCCAGCTTCCCAGCTTCCCAGCTTCCCAGCTTCCCAGCTTCCCAGCTTCCCAGCTTCCCAGCTTCCCAGCTTCCCAGCTTCCCAGCTTCCCAGCTGAAACACCCGTGAGTTTTTGAACCACGAAGCTCGCGAAG
>JAAESQ010000179.1 GCA_024229275.1 bacterium
GCGAGCAACGACCTCCCAGTTGAGGTCGATGTCGCCATGCACCAGCGTCGACTCTTTCTTGACGTACTTGAAATAGATGCGGCGAATGATCTCCGACCGGTAGATGGGTCGATAGATCTCGTTCTCGCCGCTCTCCTGGTAGATATGACACGCATCCGAGCACGTCTGGCACTTGGCGCAGTGTTGCATCGACATTTCGAGCGGCTGAAGGAAGGTCCAGTTGTCTTCTTTGGAGAAGAGCTTCTTGAGTCCGGAGAGGAACGCCTGGACGAACTTGTCCTCTTCCTCCTTGGACTCAGGCCGAGGGATGTTGACCGCGATCGTGTCATCGACGACGGCGTACTTTTCCTTCGCTGCATCTGCCAGAGGTGGAATCGGCGGTTCGTCCTCGATCTTGTCGAACGGCGGGGGCAGCGGAATCTGATCCTCGGGCGCAACGGCTGCAAGCGGCTGACCCGGATTCTTGGCGATGTCCTTCACACTATCTGGCTGTTTCATTTGCTCTCATCCTCCGGCATATCCTCAATTGCGATATCCAGCCAGGTCTTCTTGCCTTCGCCCTTGATGTGGGGCGCCGCCCAAGTAACGGGCTGGTTCAGAAGCCCCTGAATTGTCTTTTCTTGGCTTCCGCCCTTCAGGTTGGGCTCGTCATTCCATCGGATCGAGTGATAGGCGAAGTATTTACCGACAAAGTGGGACATGTGCGTGAGCGGGATATACGCCGTCAACAGCGCCAGCAGGACGATCGAAAGCACCGGCAGTATCGCCGCGAGGCCGCTGCCAGGAAGTGCAACAATTTGGAACGTCACCAAATTCTGCACGAAGAAGTAGACCAGAGCAAAATCACGATCTACCAGGAAGAATGTCGCCAGAGCGCAACCGAACGCGATCACGAAGAAGATCAGATTCAAAAGATCAGCCGGTGCGGTGTAGTCCTTCAACTCGCGTCCCCGGCGTCTCAGGAAGAGTCCGATTGCGCCGAGCAATCCAAGCACAAGGCCAGCGACGCCGAGGAACGGCAGCACCCGACCGATCAGGTCAGTGATCTGAGGCGCAATCCCAGCGACGACGCCGCCGAAGATCATCAAGGCAGTCGCCGTACCAACGAGGTATAGGCCGAAGTGGAATGGAAAGGACCGTGTCCACAACTTGCTGTTGTGCTCCTTCAGGGCTACCAGAAACATGATTTCCGGAACCATGACCTTGATTTCACCCCAGAGCGAAACCTGCCGTGGCTTCTTCCACCATTCACTCTCCTCGAGGTATGAGCCTCCGTACTTCGCACGGCCGCCACCCTCGTGAGCGACAGGATAGAGCTCCCAGCGCACGTGCATCGGCATTCTCGACCACATTATGAATCTGGCAATCACCGCGATGATGAAGACCAGGATTCCTACATAAGCCACCGCATAAGGAAGAACAGTCATCATTCTCACCTCTCTGCAAAGTCTACATCTTGTCGAACGATCTTGAAACTGAGGAACAATACACTGAGATTATCTTGGCTGGAGACTTCAAAATCGAGCGTATTCCCGGCAGAGACAAACCAGTGCACACGGCATTCGATCAGCAAGTCCCATACCTGAGCAATCTAATGTGAATACTTGCGAATTCTGCAACTTGCGATCCCGCAGCTAACCCCCACAAGAGCAGTACCAAGGCCCCTGAGCGAGTCCGTTCAATCGTGCTAACTAGACACGCGAGTGTCTCGAATTTGCCACAGTAGTCACTTCGCCGAAACCCCGACTCGTCACGGAGAAGTAACACGCCTTCTGAAGGCGATGGACTCTGATGGGCCCGAAAACAGTGCAACGTGAGTTCGTCCGACCCACGCCCAATACGCTCTGCTGTCGATCTCGCAAGTCGATTCGTGCTTCGCAAAAACCGTTGCGGCAGCCCTACGTCTCTGCCAGGGCCGGATCAGAATGCTCCCCGACGATTTGCTCTACTTCAGGAGGGACATAATGCAGTGGCACCATCACGGTAAATTGCGTTCCCTCACCCTCTCGGCTCTCCAGAGTGATTGTGCCTCCGTGCATCATCACTCCCTCTCTTACGATCGAGAGACCGAGACCGGTTCCCTCACGAGCGTGCTGTTTTGCGTTCGGCGCTCTGACGAATTCAAGAAAAACCTCATCCTGGAGCTCTTCAGGAATCCCAATGCCGTTGTCCGTGACTTCGATGAGGCTGATGCCCTCACGCACTCTGAGCCGTACCTCGACCTTGCCTCCACTCGTGGAGTACTTGATCGCGTTATGGATGAGATTCTCGAAGGCATAGACCAGGTCCGGCGGAACACCCCAGTCCAGCATCGCTACCCCGTCAATGTCGGCAACGAGTTCTACGTTGTGCCCACTGGCAAATGGCTCCAGCGCATCAAAAATGTCTGCGAGCACTTGATTCAGATATACGTGTTGCACCCACGGCGCTCGAGCCCGGCCTTCCCGCATCTTTGCCAGTTCTAAAAGATCGTTCACGATCGCCAGCAGGTCGTCCACTCTCTCGGCAGCACCTTCGAGCATCCGGAGTCCGCCTTCGCTGCCGGGCTCGAGAAAACCGTCGAGCAATACCTGAAGAGACGTTTTGATCGTACCGAGCGGAGAACGAAGCTGGTGAGCCGAGATTCTCATGTAGTGAGACTTGCGCCGCTCGAGTTCATCTTTCTCGTCCAACAGTCGCTGCAGCTCAGCAGTCCGCTCTGAGAGTTCCTGTGTCGTACCGTGAAGTTCAATGTTGCGTTCCTTCACGCGACTGGCAACGCTGTGGGTGAGATAAACGATGCCGAACACCGACACCGCAAACACGATGAAGATGAGTAACTGCATCTCTCCCGACAACACAGCGCCCTGCGTGAAAGGATGGAAAGGGATGATCCCGCGGCCTTCTAAGACACTCATCCCAAAAACGCCGAGGCACGTCACACCCGCAAGAACGAACATGACCCGGGTTGCGATCATGATCGTACCGATCGCCATGTGAAAGGTGAAGAAGAACAGGAATGGGCTCTGGATCCCTCCGGTGAAGTGCACCGAAACCAACAGCGCGGCGAGATCCAGCATCATCTGAAGAATCGCGTAGGCGCGCAAATTCACCAGAGATAAGCCTGTTCGTTGGATTGATCGAAACAGGATAACGAAGACGACATTGTAAGCCGCAACACAACCTGCGACGACGAACAGACTCGGCCATACTGGTTCGAACCCGAATCTCGGCCCAATCACCGAGGCAATAGCCAATCCGGCAACAGCAAGCCATCTGAGTCGTGCAAACCACTTCAGCCGATCGAAGGCCTCGATCGCCAGGATCATCCGAAACTGCTTCTCGCTCATGTTTCTCTCTGAGACAACACCTGCTCAACCTCTTCAAGCAGTTGGGCAGGCGCAATAGGCTTTTCAAGGTATCGCTCAGTGTGGACCCAGGATTCGCCGACCTCCATTCGCAGATTGTAGACCTGATCGACCCCGGTGAGCATGATGATAGGGACGAGTTCGGTTCGTGGATCCGATCGCAGCTTACGTGCTACGTCGAAACCTTCCGAAAGGTGATCCATCATCACGTCGAGTATGACAAGATCAGGAATCTCCTCATCCACCCGTTCCATAGCCTCGGTCCCATTGACCGCCACACGTACCTGGTAGCGCGTCTCAAGCACAGCTATCACTGCAGTGCGGAACACCTCATCGTCGTCAACGAGCAAGATCCTCATCGGCATCCGCATAACCTAGGTCGCAACAATCGCCTCGACCGGGCAGGAGCTAAGGCAGGCACCGCAGCGGGCACACGCGTTGTGGTCGATACGATGGACACGTCCTTCCTCTCCTTTAATGGCGTCTGCCGGACATACTTCCTTACACATCATGCATCCATCACAGAGCGTCTCATAGACTGTGTACGTGAGCAACGACGGACACTGTCCTGCCGGACATCTCTTTGAGTCAATATGCGCGTCAAACTCATCCCTGAAGTGGCGTAGAGTTGACAACACGGGATTTGGTGCCGTTTGCCCGAGCCCACACATCGAGGTTTCACGAATGTGGAGGGCCAGTTCCTGCAATTGATCGACATCACCATCTTGGCCTTCTCCTGCCGCAATGCGCTCAAGTATGTCGAGCATGCGCCGAGTTCCCACCCTACAGGGCGGACACTTGCCACACGACTCCTCCACGGCGAACTCCACGAAGAACCGTGCGAGATCGACAGCACAGGTTGTTTCGTCGATGACGATCAGTCCGCCCGAACCCATCATGGCTCCCAGTTCGAGTAGAGAATCGAAGTCCAACGGCCGATCTGCCTGGCTCGCCGGAATGCAGCCTCCCGAAGGCCCGCCCGTCAGGGCTCCCTTGAATCTGCGCCCCGGAGCAACTCCCCCACCAATTTCGTAGACAAGTTCCCGCAGCGTGGTACCCATTGGCACCTCGACGAGGCCCGTATTCTGCACCGCCCCGGAAAGTGCAAAGACCTTTGTTCCCCGACTTCGGGAGGTGCCCATAGCGGCAAACCAATTGGGGCCGTTGAGAATAATGGGCGCCACGTGCACCCATGTTTCCACATTGCCGACCAACGTCGGTTTCCCGTTGATCCCCACTTGGGCAGGGAACGGAGGTCGCGGCCGAGGGACCCCTCTACGTCCCTCTATCGAGCTCACGAGTGCCGTCTCTTCACCGCAGACAAAAGCTCCGCCACCAACACTTAGGGTGAGATCGAAGTCGAAGTCGAAGCCGAGTATGCCTTCTCCGAGCACACCACAACGTCGGGCCTGCGCTAGTGCATGTTCAAGATGCTCCAGCGCCAGCCCGTACTCTGCACGAACATACACAAAGCCATGGCTTGCTCCGACGGCAAACGCACCTATCGCCATTCCCTCGATCACCGAGTGAGGATCACCCTCGAGAATGCTCCTGTCCATGAATGCGCCGGGATCGCCCTCATCACCATTGCACACGACGTATTTTGTATTCTCCGGCGCTTCACGCACGATCTCCCATTTCAACCCAGTGGGGAATCCGGCCCCGCCTCGCCCCCGCAGTCCCGATCGTTTCACGAGTTCGAGAGCATCGGATCGGCTTCCTCGAGACAGCACCTCGGTCAGCGCCCGATAACCGTCACGCGCTATCGACTCTTCGATACGAAGTGGATTGACAACACCGCAGTTGCGCAATGCCACTCGCACCTGACGCGCCAAGAACGGCACACTCCGACTCCGAAGCACTGAGTTCTTTCCGGTTTTCTGCTGGAGTTCCAACTCTGGAATCGTCTTTCCACCAGCAACCAAGTGCTCCTTCACAATTCTCCGAGCCGCAGCAGGAGTCACTTCCGAGTAGCAGATTCCTTCGGGAGAGACGACAAGCAAGGGGCCCGACGAACACAGGCCAATACAACCAACACACACGACCGCTATCTCGTCCCCAAGTCCTTCTTCGGTGAGTTCGTCCCGGAGAATCTCGCTCAGTTCGTTGGAAGCACTCCCTCGGCAGGAACCACCACCGCAGACAAGAATCTCTCGTGCAGCGTCATTTTTTAGATCAACCTCTCCCGCACGGCCCGCGAGTCGTTCCTGGAGATGCTCCCGAATCTTCTCGTGATCCTCCGGCGTCAACGCTTCGCCCCAAATCGAATGGAGCATCGATTCAGGCATGGCCACCCCCCGGCTTGGATTGCCCCGCCATCTCATCACCCGACCGAAGACGTCGAATCAGAGAACGGGCCGCAATCGGGCTCAGCCTTCCAAACACCTGGCCATTCATGGCCACCGCGGAAGCGAGGCCGCAAGCACCGATACAGCGCACAACCTGAAGGCTGAAGAGCCCATCCGCAGAAGTCTCACCGACATCGATTCCGGCCTCTTCCTGAATCGTCTCGAGTAACCGCCGTCCTCCGCACACATAGCAGGCTGTCCCAAGGCACATCTCGAGGTGGTGTTTGCCGCGGGGAGCGTCTGTGAAGTAGCTATAAAAGCTCACAACACCGCGCACCTCTATCGACTTCAGTCCTAGACGTTTCGCTACGTACTCCTCCACCTCAGGTGCGATGAACCCGAGGTAATCCTGGAGGCGATACAGAATCGGGATGAGGAGTCCCCGACCATCGCCAAACCGCTCGATGTAGTCATCGATCAACAGCTGTGCGGTGACATCGAGCGGCTGGCCGTGATGAGTACTCGAAGTGCCTTGGTTGAGGTTGCCACTCATCGGCTTCTCCGCAACTTGCCGAACAGAGGCAAGCCGTCATCGGCGGCAAGAGCCGCCGCGCCATCAGGGCTTCCATGCCATGGTGCAACTACAGTCCCTTCCACCACAGTTGCGTCGAGGCGAGCTCGAAGGAGGATCTCGCCTTCACCAACTCGAATCGCTACAGCGTCTCCGTTTTCTATTCCCGTATCTTCTGCATCCATGGGATTTACTCTTGCGACGATACTCGGCGCCAAATCCTCAAGAAGCTTACTCTTTGCGGTAATCCCTCCTGAGTGAAAGAGCCTTGGGGATGCATCGACGAAAATCCCAGATGCGGAGATGGGATGATCAGGAGGTGGAGCCACAGGCATGAGCCGCACCGTTCGGGGCCTCTCGAAAGGCCATCCGACAACACGGAGCATTTCGTCCTCGAGCCGTAGGCTGTCCGGAAAGGCAATCTCTGAACGGCGTGCAATTTCGGCTAGGATCTGGCCGTCACTCAGTACCCCTACCGGCGGGGGCAACGCTACATTCGCGACACGGCGAACACCATCGCACCCGACTACCGAACCCTGGCGTTCGGCCAGTACTGAGACTGGAAAGACCGCATCTGCACGAAGAGCCGTTTCGGTGAGAAAAGCTTCGTGGCAAACGACGAACCGAGACTTCTCGAGCGCACCTTTGACGTCATAACCTCGGGGCCACGAACCCACCAAATCCTGTCCGACGACGTACAGTACACCAATGTCGCCACGAGTCGCTCGCGACATAATGGTCTCCGGATCCCAACCGAGACCGGGGATCGACTCAACTTGCCACGATCGCGCCAACTCACGCCGACTCCCCAGCCGGTCCGCCCGCCGATGCCCAGGAAGTAGCACGGGCGACAGACCGACATCGATGACTCCCTGCAAGTTTGCCATCTCACCGAGCACCATCATCTTCGCCGAACGCCCCAGCAGCAGTACGAGTTGCGCTAAATCTCGCGCCAGCTCCGCTTCGTCAAAAGGAAGTCCGGTAGCCGTCGGCAAGACAAACACGATGCTCTCTGAGCGGATGAGGGACAGCGCCAATGTTTCAACTGCTTCGCTACCTGCGCCGGTCAAGCGCTCACCCTCTCTGTCCTCGTAGGATGCAAGGCTCTCAAGCCAGGCACCGGATCCCTGGAGACGGCGGATCGACTGACCGTGCGCTGGGGAGAGATCAACCACACTCTTCGCCAACCACCGCAGAAGGATTGACTCGGAACCAGGCGCAACTCTGAAATGTTGATCGGCGAGCCGTTCGAGCCCGCTGCCGCAGGCGCTGATCAATCGCAATCGCTGGCGGCGCTGAGCCACTCCTTGCACGATCTCGGTCTTGATTAGCGGGTGGGTGTTCGCCGGGTCTGCCCCCACGACCACAATCAGTTCAGCCGCAGCGAGTTCGTCAAATCCGGCCGCCGTCCGAGGACGATCAAGCACTCCGACGAGTCCTTCTTCGAGAGCATGGAGCCCACCACTAATGCCAGAAGTCACATGAGGCGATTCAAACCCGCCGCGAAACAAACGCTGCAGTGAATATGCATCTTCACAGGTCAGGCGAGCACTCCCGAGCGCCGCAAGATGTGCACCCTCGGAGTGCTCTTTCACGAGAGCAGAAGCTGCAGTCTGAAGAGCCTCTTCCCAGCTCACTTCAACAAGCTGCCCCTCTTTTCTTAGCAGGGGCACACTAATTCGATCAGGGTGTTCTCGCACATCCCAACCTAGCCAGCCCTTGGCGCAGAGTTTGCCGTTGTTCGGCGCCTGACTCACTTCCGAGGTCACTCTGAGGAGAGTGCCGTCGTCGACTTCCATGGACACCTGACAGCCGCAACTGCAGAATGAACAGGTCGTCACAACCTGACGGCGAAGCCAGAACGGCACCGCGAAAGTGAAGGGCCGAGCCGTCAGCGCCCCTACCGGGCAGGCGTTCACACACTGCCCACAGAATTCACAATCAAGAGGACGACCTTCGAAAGTCGTAACTCGAGCCCGCAAACCCCGGCCGACCATTCCGATTGCTGAGACACCCTGCACCTCGTCACATAGCCTCGTACACTTGCCGCACAGAATGCACCGGGACGGATTATGCGCAATGAGGAGTTCATCGTCACTCGGAGCCGCTATCTCTGCATGGTCGAATGTATCACTCAGCCCCCCGTAGGTATGGACCGCATCCTGCAACAGACAGTCTCCGGATCTTTCGCAGATCGGACAGTCAAAACGGTGCGTCGTCGTCAGCATTTCGAGTTGCTGGCGGCGGGCTGCAACGACGTCAGGCGCCGAAGTTTCGATGACCATCCCAGGCTCCACGGGGGTGGAGCAGGAAGGAACTAGGCCGCGCGGACCATCACGCCGGGCCACAACGCACAATCGGCATCCGCCGTATGGGGCAAGGCGCTCGTCCCAGCACAGCGTCGGCACATGGATACCGTGGCGTTGTAGGAGACCAAGCAGCAAATCTCCAGGCCGCACAACCAAGGACCTTCCATCAACGTCAATCGTGAAGTCACGTGGCGTCATCATTAGACCTCTTGGTGAGGGAACAACCGCATGAAGTGCCGCTTGGTTTTCAGGCGGTTAAGATATCTCGTCATAGCACGTTTTGGTCGTCGCCCAGCCTCGGTCCTCCAATCCTCCGACACCAGGAAATCAAGCAGATGTATCGCCTCAGCACCGCCACGAACGAGCGAATCGCGACACGTGGCACAGTACGTCACGATCGGCAAATCCGACTCGGCTGCCCGGCGTTGCGCGATTCCGATGGTGAGTTCAGGGTTGATCGGTCGGATGAACCCACCAGTCCCACAGCACCGTGTCCTCTCCTTGCCAAAATCGTACTCCTCGACGCTGGCCCCTCCCTCCGACAGTAACTGCCGCACTGATTCGTGCAACAGTTGGTCGTAACGACCACGACAAGAGTCGTGGAGCACGACTCGGGCTCCATCCCGCAGTTGAGGCGGTTGCCAAACATCTGCAAGTAACTGCCACACGCTTGTGACGCGTATCCCGGGAAGGTTCTTCAACAGACTCCCGCTGCAATCGGGGCAGGCAGTCACGAGTTCCTCTGCCCCAACGCGCTCGATCATCTCGAGAAGGTGTTCGCGCTCTTGGTCGATATTGATCCCGATTTGCTCTACTGGCGCGCCGCAGCAGTACATCAACACGCCAAGGTCAGGATACGCAGGAAGCAGCTCGCGATAGATCGCCACTGTCTGCTCCGGTGCAACCGCGGGGAGAGCACAGCCCGTAAAGAACAAGCTCTTCGCCCGTCTTCGCGCGGGAGACGCCATGATGAGAGTGAGCGCCCGTGATACACCAAGGCGCCAATGCAACTGCACCGAACGATGCCGCAGCAATGGCCCACTCCCGTCCTCTACCGCCCTGACGCGGGCCAGCCTGAGCAATGCACCCGTATCCAATCCCTCGGGACAAACCTCCGCACAGAGTCCGCACAGGTTGCAGGAGTAGGTCATGCGCAACGTATCGGGCGAGTCTGGAGTCTCGATGATCTGGCGAGCTAGGTCTTTCGGTGTGGAACACATTGCTGCTAGGAATTCACACTGATCGACGCACAGGCTACATTGGCAATCGAGGCATCGCTCACCTTCTTGCACGGCCTCAATCTCGGTCAATGCCTCATGCGCAGAAGTCGTTAACGTCGGAGGTCGAATCCGTTCCAGCCGGACGTTTTCAGGAATAGAAAGAGACCACAACAGATTCCGAGGCCGCGGCGACTCCCTCTCTGCGCGCAAATCCTCGCCGGAAATATAGCGCTGAACCGACTGCGCAGCTCTCCTTCCAAGGGCCATTGCTTCGACCACAGTGGACGGTCCGCTGACGGCATCTCCAGCGGCAAACACCCCTCCCAAACCCGTCTCACAGGTAACTGCATCGGCTTCAATCGCGTCCCGGCGCGACCTGTCGAGCGCACTTCGCCCTTCCCCAGCAAGGTATTCGCGAGCACCAGCAAACCCGATCGCTAACACTACAGAGTCGTAGCGCCTACATAAGTCGTTCAGCGCTTCGTGCTTCCCAAGAGTGACTCCCGTCCTCACTTCGATGTCGAGGGTCCTAACGGCGGAGAGGTCACGCTCCAACACAGACGGAGGAAGTCTCGAAGGTGGAATCTTCGAACTGAGACACCCTCCGAGGGTCTCATCTTGATCCAGTAGCACAACCTGAAAACCATCACGACGCAGATCGTACGCAGCCATGAGTCCGGCAGGTCCACCGCCTACGACTACAACCTGCCGCCCTCGGTCGGCTCTGCACTGAGTGTCATGCTGAGGTTCCCCGATCTCAGCCTCGGCGAGAAATCTCTCGATATCCCGTATTCGAACAGCCGAATCCTCTTCGATTCGCTTGCAGTTCAGTTCGCACGGATGACCGCACACATAACCTAAAATGCCAGGGAACGGCAACCTTTGGCGAAGATGGGAGAGCGCCTCTTCAAACTGCGACTCACGCACCATCTTCAGAGTACCGCGCACATCCACGTGAAGCGGGCAGCGAGCCACACAGTTGGCCGGGCCTTCTCCGCGACACCCCTTGAGCATCTGTTCCGCCCGCTCCTGGACACGAGCAGCTGTCGAGACATCAGGCTCCACGGCTACCGGAAGTCGGCTCTGTGGCCAATCCACCACTTCAGCTCCTTCCGGCCCCTGCCGATTGGCCGAGCCACAGGGCGACACTCTTCGTCGCACTTACAGAAAGCTCAACCATTTGTCACATCCCCGTAACGCAAACAGCCACCTCATCGAAACGTCGTCCTGCTCTCAAACCCTTTGGAGTTGTCGATCCAGGACAAGGTGCGCGAACGCAAAGGTAACAATGCAATCGACATGCCGGCGAACACAAGTCCACCCTTCCCCAGCTCACGATTGTCCCTTGTCCGAGTAGGAGAGCCAAGGCGAGAGTGGAAATCGATTGCAGAACACCTCGACGTTCAGCGTACCCCTCGCGACTCCTCAGCTAGGCGCCAAGTATCGCGAGACGCTGCAACGGAGATGCCTCGCTCTGAGTAAAGGTGCCGCTTTCGGACTAAGGGGCTCGGCACCGGATGTCAGCCTACGGTTCTATTCCCGCACTGAGTCGCCTAACCATCGTCGGGAACCACTCCTCTTTCGGCACTTGAACCTGCCAACCATTAACAAAATACGTTGGTGTAGCGTTGACACCGAGACGGTGTCCGAGGCTCATCTGTTCGAGGACGCCTGCGATCGAATCCGATCCCAGGAAACACGAGCCGAAACCAGCTTCATCCATACCCTGTCCGGATACAAAATCCAAGGCAGTCGCTCGAACCATATCCGTCTTCATCTCTCCCTGCAGGGAATAAAAGAGCTCCTTCAAGTTAGTGAGCATGGTTACGTCCTCACGGGAAATGCACCACGCTGCCGATGCTGACCGAAATGCCCAAGGATGTATGCGTGTCAGCGGAAAAGCTACCGCTGCATGCGACGCCCTATCATCGTATTCCTCGATAATTTCCTTGATGAGTGGCCACTTGTTCTTGCAGCCCGGACACTCAAAATCCGAGAACTCCACAATTTCGACCGCTGCCTTGTCCCTCCCGTGAGACCGCACAACAGCCGGGTGGTTACTCAGCAACTTCCTGCGCAAGGCGACCGGATCCTCATTCAGAGGGAAAGGCGGACCCAGAACTATGAATCTGCCGTCAGAGCTCAATGCTGCCGGTTTACGATAGTCACCGTAGCCACTCTCTACCAGCAATGTGAACGGGATCAACGCGCCAGAGGGGAATCCACCCGAATCCCAGTTCACTCGGACTCTGATTCCCATCCCACCTTCCAGAGCTTTTGGGAGGAACCCCTCGATGTACTGGTGAAGACTCAGCGACGAATCTTGCGGCGCTGGCAACTGGCCTGCGGCTCCAAGAAACACCAGGTTCGAGACCTCATCGACCACCAGGACCGTCGAACCGCGAAGAAAATCATTGTTGCAGTCTCGATCGATCGTGATGATTCTGTAGCTTCCCGACGGACCACGCTGCCGCTCGTCGGCTTTGATCTTGAAGCTCGAGCCCGGATAGAACGGCAAAGCCCGCTCTGCAAAGCGCAGAATCACTGGATCTTGAGCTGGCGCTTGGGCTTCTTCAGCAGCGACCGGCAGAGTTGTACCCACAACACTGATGAGCACCAAGACGACCCAAATCGCTCTAAACTTCATATTCTCTCCCGTCATCTATCTCCACCAACAATGCTACAGCACTGTTCTACTGATCAGGAACAACGCAGTGCTACTCGTCCGTATCCGGCTCTTCGAAAACGAGCCCCAACTCCTGGCGCAGTCTGCTTTCTAGATCGGCGGCAGTGTCGGCATTCTCTTTCAAGAAATCACGAGCAGCCTCGCGTCCTTGACCCAGTCGGGTTTCCCCTGAGGAGTACCACGATCCAGATTTCTGCACCATTCGGTGCTCCACACCTAGATCTAAGATCTCACCAGTCTTGGAGATTCCCTCGCCGTAGAGGATGTCGAACTCCGCGATTCTGAAAGGAGCCGCGACCTTATTCTTGACGACTTTTGCTTTGGTGCGGTTACCGATCACCTTGTCGCCCTGTTTGATCGCTGCGATTCGTCGGATGTCGATCCGGACGGAGGTATAGAACTTGAGTGCGCGCCCACCCGTCGTCGTCTCGGGATTACCGAACATCACACCAATCTTCTCCCGGATTTGGTTGATGAAGACGATGCAGGTGTGCGACTTCGAAACTATGCCTGCGAGTTTCCTCATCGCCTGAGACATGAGTCGGGCGTGGAGGCCGACCGAGGCATCACCCATGTCTCCTTCCAGCTCTGTACGGGGAACAAGCGCTGCCACAGAATCTATGACGATCACGTCCACTGAGCCTGACCGAATCAAGGTTTCCGCAATCTCCAGAGCTTGTTCACCGTAATCCGGTTGAGAAACCAAGAGGTCATCAAGTTGGACGCCGAGATTCTCGGCGTATTCGGGATCCAGCGCATGCTCTGCGTCGATGAACGCTGCGAATCCTCCTGTTGCTTGTGCGTTCGCGATCACATGCAGCGCCAACGTCGTCTTTCCCGATGACTCCGGACCGTAGATCTCCACAACTCGGCCCCGCGGAAGGCCACCAACACCCAGAGCCGCATCTAGGGACAGCGATCCTGTCGATATCGTTTTCATGCGGGTCGGCGGCTGTTCGCCAAGCCTCATGATCGCACCCTTGCCAAACTGTCGTTCAATATGACCCAGCGCCGTTTCCAACGCCTTCAACTTCTCCGGTTGCTTCGTCATGAGTTAACTCCTCCTGCATGGAACGCAGCGTGGTGGGCAGCCACCATGCTACGGCTCGGGGCACGCCTCGTCAAGCTGTGAAGCGACCATCTCTCGAATGCTACCGCTGTAGGCGTGGTGACTTCAGATCGGCTCTCAGTCGCTGCTGGAGATCGTAGTTCAGAACCAGACGCCCGACCTCAAGGTTCTCGCGCGCAGCGATGTCGAGCGCTCGACACCTATCCACGGGCACTCGCTCCAAACTCGCGTCGTCGTAGCATGCCCCTGACTCGATATCGCCCGTCTCACCGCCAATATAGACCAGGCCGTCGCTCACCCAGGCTCCTTGGCGACGAGTTACAGGGACAGTTTCAGAGGTGCCGAGTAGGTTTCGGCCCATGTATGGCAATGGGCTCGGATCAACTCCAAACAAGGCAAGAAGAGTGGGTGCCACGTCGGTTAGACCACACCTGATCCGCTGCTCACCACGCAACGTTGTCTGCTGCGGAACATAGATCATCAGCGGCACTCGATCAGCGAGATAGTAGTTGATACCGTTGCGGGGTTGTCCTATCAGGTCGACCATCTCCTGGTCCCAGCCAAGGCCCGATCCATGATCTCCCCAAATGGCTACCACGGTGTTCTCGAGGAGTCCGTTTTCTGCAAGCCCATCCACAAAGAGCCCGATCGCTTTGTCGAAGAAGTGCATGGTGTGAACGTAGTTTCCCAGAGACGAGCCCTCGAGTTGTCCCAATTTGAGTTCAACCAAATCCTCAGGAAAGCCCGAGTAAGGATGGTGATTCGAGAGAGTGATCATCAGGGCACAGAAAGGCTGTGGGAGCTTCTCCAAATGGGGCAACATCTGGGCTAGGAAGTCTCGATCGTTGAGTCCCCACCCAACATTCAAGCCAGGTGTGAACTCATCTTTGAAAAGAGATCTCTCATAGCCATACTCGCCGTGTAGGATTCTTCGATTCCAGAAACCGCTAGGGAAGGGGATCGCCGACATTGTCGCGTAGCCGTTCTCCGCCAGAACTTCGGCAAGACCCAGGAACCGGTTTCCGGCGAACCGGAATGATGCCGCACCCGCCGGGGCGGGCAATACGGATGCTTGCGTCATCAGCTCCGCATCGGATGTACGGCCTTGATAGGTTTGGTCCGTACAGCGCGGGAACCACAACGCTCCATCCCGCCATCGGTTCATATTAGGTGTGACTTCCTGTCCGTCAATCTCGAGACCCACAGCAAAGCCCTGCATCGACTCGACCTGGATCATGACGAGGTTCATGCCCGAGGCTACACCGAACGACGGCCCCTGCCCCTTTCGCAGGTCGCGACGGTTGTCGAACCAACTCAAAATCTGTTCGTATTCGTCCTGCCCGAGCGGTGGCCGCAAAAAGGAATTTCTCGCTGCTCGATACCCATCGTATGCATGGAAGTTCAGCAAGCCGATCTCTCGCACCAGTACGATGTTGTCGTAGACCTGCGAGAAGGCGTGTGACCTGGTCTGGGTCATCCGCCACAAGAGGTTGGTTCCCGGGACGACCAGAATTGCAGCCAGAGCTACTGCAACCCAGCGCGCCGTTGTGCCACCTCTTCTTTGAAGCGGAACCACAAGCGCAACAAGGACACAGCCCATTAGAAGATCGATCGCTAGCCAAATGTCCTTCCGCAGAGTTAGAGAAGCGACAGTTTCCCAAACATCGTCCGTTTGACCGGCCCCACCAAATGCTGCCATAGAGAACACGTTACCGAAGAATCGGAGGTTTATTGTGTCAGAAAAAACGACGAATGACGTGACACCTCCTATAAACCAGCAGGCGAACGGTCGAATTCGTCGAGGCAAGATGAGCACCGCAAGAATGAGTACCGCAGCTCCGGCGATAACCATCCAGCCGGAATCCTGTGTAGGACGCCGACCGACTTCTGCGAGCACACCCCATTGTTTACACGACAGGGCACTGAACAACCACACAACATCCGCGACGGCCACGATCTCGACTAGCCACAACGGAGCGGATCTCCACCTCAGGACAACGACGGCAGCTCCCACCAGCACACATGCGGTCAACAAAGCCACTGCTGGTGTCTTCAGAGGCTGAGGCAGAACCCAGACCTGGATTGGGTCAACAGGTGTCGGATCACCATCCGAGAACCAGCAAACGAACTCCTCAACCGGATCCCAATGGAGGATATAGCGACCGTTCTTCACGGGCGCTCTCAGACGAGCTGTAACCTCATAATCCTGACCAGGAGCAATCGTTTGGTCGAAGCGTGTTCTCTCACCTTCGAAGCCGGCATCCTCTCCATCGAGGGTTTTCCAGTGATATGACATCTTGAACGAAGCGTTAGCTTCCCAAGGTTCAAGACCCTCGTTTCGGAGGTGCAGATCCACCTCCGCTACCCCATCGGCCCACATGAGCTTCGGTGTTTCATGCGACAGCAACTGAAAAGCATGGGTCGCAGGGGCCTGAGTGACAGTCACGGGAACCGGAAGCAAAGGTGTCGGGTCGCGCTGGGCGAACCAACACACTCGCTCGTGCACCAGATCCCACTGAAGCAGATACTCACCCGGCCGAGCCGGCGCCACTACGATCGCATCAAGACGGATCTCCTCCCCGGGCGAGACGTCCCGAATCAACGAAGTGCGTTTTCCGTCGAGAACCACCACTTTGCCATCGAGGTCAAGCCAATGATAGGCCAAGCGAACTCCGCTATCAGGAGCCCACACCAACGACCCCTGGTTGGTGACTTCAACAGCAACGATCCTGCGTTCTAGGGTCTCCATCTGCCCAATGCTCTCGACCTGGACTAATTCAACGTCGTAGACCGCTGCTGGGGAGTGCGCGCTTCCGATCTGGTCAGAACCGAAACACAGCACACCCAACAGCAACACAACTACGGCAATTGGAATGGCGCGATCAATCATCGACTACTGGATCTGACCCCCGATTGTGAAGCCTCAGCCGGAAAATCGTCCTATCCCGATCCTGTGCAGTCTCTCGCAAGACCAACATCCAAGTGGTGGAGAGTCTATGCCTAGTTTGAGTCCACCGGAAACCGCTCATTGTAGATCGCAACTACGGGATCAGTCAGGTTTGCAGAATCTGCAAGATAAACCAGGGTCACGGCCTTCATCAAGAAGACTGCATCGAAGCCGTTCTGCTCAGAATACTCCCTGACAACGGTATCGAGTCTCTGCGCCACTTCTTGAAGAAGCTCTTTTCTCTTTGCCTCAAAAGCGCGCGTGAGATTCAGTTCTTCATCCTCAAGTTCACGAATCTTGTCGCGCAACTTCAGTTGCAACTCTTCGATGGCCTCTGGGCTTGCCACACCCGACTGCTGCTCAAGCTGCGTACGGAAACGGGTCGCTTCTATCGCCAACACAGCAATATACTCGCGGCGAGGCTGAGCCCACTCGTCAAGCTGCTGAACGGCGACTTTCCCCTGTTCGACGGACGAGACCGCACGTTCAACCTCAAAAAAGCCGATCTTGTTCGCATCGGCGGTTACTGTCCCAAACAATACAAGCACGAGAATCAAGGAGAACCGCACACAGAATCGCATCGAAAACCTCCACGCCGACTCAATCGGGCGCGTGATTGTAGCACGCTGTAGCCCGTCACCAACTTGGAGAAAAGAGCAAGAATTACTTCTCGATGCCGTGTTCCCGCAGCTTACGCCACAACGTGACTCTGGAAATCCCGAGCCTGTCAGCAGCTTCCTGCATTCGCCAACCGCACCGACACAGGACTTCACGAATCAGGCACGCTTCACTCGCGGCCAACGGATCCGACGCCTGGAGCAACTCTTCAACGTATACCGTTTCAGATCCTCCAACACACAGATGCGCCACGTCGATCGTACCCCCTGAGGCACCGAGCGCACGAACCATGGCGTCACGACTTGCCCCCAGTCCGTTTTCAAGGGCAAAAGTCAAAAGGTACTCAATCGCTGCTGGTGTAAGTCGAGTGCGACCATCAACTTGGTGTGCGAGCGCAGTGAGTATAACTGGCAGGTCTTCCTTCAACTCGGCGAGACTTGGTAGCCGCAAAAATGATTGAGCTTCACCTGGCAGCGAAACCCCATCGAGATTCGACGACGCACCAATGACCACACGCCAACCAGTAGGGATATCGTCGACTCTGCAAACCTGCCCGTTGTAGCAACCTTGATAGAGCGTCCCGGGTGGCCAAGGGTCAATGTTCAGAGGCTCATTCTCCTGCACCTCGACGAAGCGCTCGTTCGATAGTCCTGAGAGGCGATGAAGAGCCCGAGCCACATCAAGAGACTCGAGCGAGTCTCCAACCACAATCACAGTCTCCCTGCTAGAAACCAACTCTTTGAGCCGTTGGCGGATACCGTCTGCAATCACACTGTTCCCGGCCAAAAAGAATCCAAAGTCTGGCTCGGTTGGGCGCAGAATCTCAACCGCCCCGGCTGAACGGCCACGGTCGTCACGCAAAGGGATGATCGTGACCTGCAAGGGAATCGGACAACCGTCACGAGAATGGTAAACAGTCTCGAAGTCTGTCACCTCTTCTAGGTTTGTCTCCAAAGCGAAAGTCAGTGGGCAAGCGCTTTCACAATCGGCGCCCTTTGTTGTCAGCTTGCAGCGCTTCCTGTCGAGCTGCTCGTCCTCTCGATATCCAAGAAGGCGCCGAGCTCGCGTATTGACATGAACAAGCCGACGCTGTCCATCAAGGACGATAACCGCCTCATTGATCTGGTCGAGCAACAGGTTGAACGACTCACCAACTGCTTTTGTCCACGATGGGGTCTGCATTGCACCACTAACAACACACAATGTAGGGCCAATTATTCGCGCAATTCGACCATTCCGTAAGAGAAATCCCAAATCTGAGCGACATCCTCATATTCCTCACTATCGCTGAGTGGGAAAAGTCTACGGTTCGATCTCAAACTCGAGCTCGGATTGCGTCTCAGCATCAGTAAAGTAGAGCGCGGCCTGCGCAATCGGAACCAGCATGGTGTGGACGTTGCCCTTGACGGAGACTTCCAAGTGATAGAAGCCTTGCGGCGAGATCGTGATCAGTTTCGCTGCCGTTCCCTTGGCATCAACCAGTGGACAATAGAGCGAAACCTTCCCTGGAATCTCCATTGGCGTTCCTTTCGTTCCTACCGGCCGGTCTTGTTCCGGCATGCTGGATTCATTAGTCCGAGTATATCAACCAATAACCCTGACCCGGCCAAAGACGACATCCATTGTCTCAAACCCGGTTTCAGACAATCTATTCAGAGTCTGCTTCATCGTCCTACTGTCCGACCTCACCATATTCTTTCAGCTTCCTTTGCAGCGTACGCAATCCGATGCCGAGCAACTGCGCAGCTCGAGCCCGGTGACCATTCGTGAATGCCAGCGTTCTGAGGATCGCTTCTCGTTCCACATCTGCCATTGGCCTTGGCTCCCACTCGCCGTTGTCACTCGTTACCTGCACACCAGTCGGCATCCGGTACTCCTGGGGCAGATCCTCGAGAGAAATTTCCTCGGAGCCTGCGAACAACACGAGCGACTCAATGACGTTGCGGAGTTCCCTCACGTTGCCAGGCCAGGGATGTTTCTTCAGCGCGGCCAACACCGGTGGTTGAACCCCGCTGACACTGCGACCCAACTCTTCGTTGTAGAGGCTAATGAAATGCTGCACAAAGAGAGGTATGTCCTCAATTCGGCGGCGCAAAGGAGGAATGTTCACGGTGACGACCTTGAGCCGGTAGTAGAGGTCTTGGCGAAACCTGCCCTCTTGGACCCACTGCTCGAGATTACGGTTTGTCGCCGCCACGAGGCGAAAATCGACAGGAATTTTGGTATTGCCTCCAACCCGAACGATGACCTTCTCCTCGAGAACCCTCAAAAGCTTGACTTGAAGATCTGGAGAAAGTTCAGAAATCTCGTCCAGGAACAGAGTTCCGTCCGCAGCTGATTCTATGAGACCGATACGACGTTGATGGGCACCGGTGAACGATCCCTTTTCGTGCCCAAACAGCTCTGACTCGAGGATCTCACCCGGTATCGCGCCACAGTTCACTGCAACGAAGGATCCTTCAGGGCGAGAGGAGTTCTGATGAAGTGCGTTCGCGATGAGTTCTTTCCCCGTACCGGACTCTCCAACGATGAGGACCGTCGATTTGGTAGGAGCCACGATGCGAATCCGCTCAAGCACCTCGTCCAAAGCCTGAGTGTTTCCAACAATGCCTTCGAAACCATACCGTTTATCAAGCCTCAGGCGCAGCTTCTTGTTCTCATCGCTCAATACACGACGTTCGAGATGCAGCTGGACGCGCTGTCGCAATTCCTGCATCTTCACCGGTTTTGTTAAATAGTCGTCTGCCCCCTCGTGCATAGCTGTGACAGCGTCCTCGACATCTGCATAGGCCGTAACCAGCAGAAACGGCAGAGTCGGCTGTTCGACACGAACTTCTCGCAACAGCTCATATCCGTTCATACCTGGCATCCGGACGTCAGAAACAACGCAATCAACCGGTTCTCCACCGCGCAAAGATGAAAGCAGTTCGCCGGCCTCAGCAAATGCCTGAACTTCGTGGCCGACTCGCTCGAGCGCACGCTTCATCGCGTCTCTCGAACCGTCATCGTCATCAACAAGGAAAATCACAGCTCCCATTCGTTACGCCCCCCACGTTCTACGACGAGATCTTCTAGACCACTCTCGTCGACTATCTGCACTCCAAGTTCTCGAGCCTTGTTGAGCTTGGACCCGGCACTCTCTCCCGCCACGACAAGGTCGGTCTTGCGGGACACAGATCCCACCACCGTCGCACCCTGCGATTCGAGATATCGAGCAACAACCGCGCGTGGACGTGACAATGTTCCTGTAATCACGACCCGCATTCCGGCCAATCCACCCTTTGAAAGGGTTGCCTCTGGTTGTACGTGCGGTGAAACTCCTCTCTGGACTAGCCGCTCAATCAGCTGCTGATTTCCATCATCTGCAAACCAGTCGACGATATGTCCAGCGACCACAGGCCCGAGCCCTTCAAGCGCAGAAATCTCTTCCAACGTCGCCTGCATGAGTCCATCCAATGTGAGGAATCGCCTCGCAAGAAGGCGAGCAGCTCTCTCTCCCACATGCGGAATCCCCAGTCCGAATACCAACCTCTCCAAGTCTTGTTTCTTTGCCTCCGCCATCTCATGTAAGAGGCGCTTGGCTGAAACCTCTCCCCAACCTGGTAATTCCACCAAGTCTTCCTGCCGCAGATCCCACAGGGAGGCGGCGTCACTTACCAGCTTCTCCTCGATGAGCTGATCCAGCATACGACCGCCCAACCCGTCGATGTCCATCGCTTTTCGAGAGACAAAGTGCCGCAGCTGTGCCGCTACAATCGCCGAACACTGTGAATTCGTGCAGCGCAAAGCAACCTCGTCGGCGTCACGAGCTGTTGGTGAATTGCACTCCGGACAGACCGTAGGCGTAGAGAAAACCACCGAATCTCTGGGTCTGGCTGAGCGCACAACACCCAGCACTTTGGGGATGACCTCGCCCCCTTTTGTGACGGTTACCGTATCGCCGACACGCACGTCGAGCCGGGAAATCTCGTCATAGTTGTGGAGGGTCGCTCGAGAAACGACAGATCCTGCGAGTTGCACAGGTTCCAGAATCGCAACCGGTGTCAACACACCGGTGCGACCGACCTGCGTCACGATATCGATAACGGTGGTCTGCCGTCCTTCTGGTGGGTATTTGAAGGCAACTGCCCACCGAACCGCACGCCCAGTCGCGCCCAGCTGTTCCTGCTGTTCAAAACTGTCGACTTTGATGACCACTCCGTCGATCTCGAAATCGAGTTCGGTGCGCCGGCCTTCCCACTCCGCGATAAATGCCTCCACATCAGACAGGTCTCTGCATTTCTTAATCCAAGGAGTTACCGGAAAACCGAACTCTCTGAGCATATCCAGTGATTCAAAGTGCCCGCTGACGTCAACCCCTTCAACTCGAGCCACTTGGTAGCACCACACAGAGAGGCCTCGTGTCTGGGCCTGTCTCGGATCGAGGAGACGAATCGATCCAGCTGAGGCGTTGCGTGGATTCGCGAAGGTGTTCTCGCCGGCTTCATCACGCAACTTATTCATCTTTCCGAAACTGCTTAGCGAAATGTAAACCTCACCTCTCACTTCGACGAGCGGGAGATTGGTATCGAGAGACAGCGGCAGTTGACGAATTGTCTTGGCGTTGGCGGTGACGACGTCACCCACAACCCCATCCCCCCGAGTTACAGCCCGGCTGAGTCGGCCGTTCTCATAAATCAACGATATCGAGACCCCGTCGATCTTGAGTTCCGCCGTCAACGACTCTGGAGAGGCGCCGAGCTGACGTTCTATTTTGAAATACCAAGCCTTCAATTCGTCCAGCGAATAGGTGTTGTCGAGAGAAAGCATGGCTCGGGCATGCTCCGCCGATTCGAGGCCCGCAAGAGGTTCACCACCAACTCGCTGCGTTGGTGAATCATCACCGATCAGCTCCGGATGCTTTGTCTCGATGGCAACCAACTCGGCGAATATGCGATCGTACCCAGCATCATCAATTTCGGGGGCAGCATCTATGTAATAACGCCGATCGTGATGCCGAATCAGCCGTCGCAATTCTTCGACGCGTCGCCTCACGGCATCGCTGCCGGTCACTACTGCCTCCTCCGTCGAGGTCGCCGACGGCGCCTTGTGCGACGCACGGGATCGACGACGAAATCCACGGGCTCTCCTCGATCAGCTCCGTCCACACGTCGTATTGCTCGTGCCCAAGCTCGGTGTGTCTCGTCGGAGAACAAGCCGGCCTCCGCACCCAACCGAAAAAGCTTCCAGGTCACCGGGAAGTACTCATGGCGGGTCAGTTTGATCACCTGACGCCCACGTTCCGGACGCCGTTTCAGCTTTGTGAGAGCGAACAGACCGTGGTGTACCAGATGGACGGCATGGTTTGCCAGATGAAGCCGACCTGCCATCGGATCGAGGACCGTTCTGAACTCGGTCATCAGCCGTGCATTGTCTACGCGTCCTTCGTCATTGGTCAATTCATCGACAAGGTCGAGAAACCTCGGCAGGAGCAAGCACGCCAGGAGCGTTGCATCCTCGAACCTGCGCCCCCTTTCGCACTGGGCATCCACCGCAGCCAGAATCTTGCCAAGTATCTGGTGCCGATCTTCAACCTCGGGAAACGCGCGCCCCAAGATTCCATACTGGCGCCAGACTTTGCAGATCTCAGCAGAACATCCAGAACGTAGCGCCTCTAGCAGTTCATATCCAAGACGTGCTGGAGCCGCCTCGACGATCAGGTCACGACAATTGCTAATGGCAGCCGCGGTACTGTCCTCGATGCGAAACCGCAGACGTACACTGTACTCAATCGCCCGCATCATTCGCACCGGATCTTCCTCAAAACGCTTCTCAGCGGGACCAATCGAGCGTATTAGCCCAGCGAGAAGATCGTCTAAGCCGCCTACATGATCAATGATTGAGAAATCGGTTATGTTGTAAAACAGCGAATTGACCGTGAAGTCTCTCCGAAAAGCATCCTCTTCCGGCGAACCGAAATGCTCGGCAGGCGTCGCTGGCGTGTTGACCGGCTCTTCTGCGGGCCCATGAAGTTCCTCTTCCCACCGATCCGGCACATCCGGCGGTTCGGGGCTCGCTCGAAACGTGGATACCTCGACGATTTCACCTCGAAAGAAGACATGAACCAGTCGGAATCGGCGCCCGATGATGCGAGAGTTTCGGAAAAGACGCCGAATTTCCTCCGGTCTCGCATTGGTGGCGACATCAAAATCCTTCGGCTCACGTTGCAGCAGAAGATCGCGAACTCCCCCTCCAACGAGGTAGGCGATGTACCCTGCCCGACAGAGTCGATACAGGACTTTCAGTGCGTTGTGCGAGATCCGTTGCCGGGACAGATTGTGATCGGGTCGGGCCAGCACTCTCGCCTGAGACTGTGCGTCAGTAGCTATACTCACCAGATGCAGTGCTCCCTCGCGGCCCTAGGCCGAATTGCGGAGGACGATCTTACCAAACTGTGCTCCGTCCTGGAGCCTTCGATAGGCATCCGCTCCCTGCTCGAGATCGAGCACCGAGTCCACCACCGGACGCAGTTCAGCGACGCAGAGGAACTCGACCATACGGCGCCAATCGCTACGCGACCCCATGGTTGAGCCCAAGATCGTAAGCTGATTCCAGAATACGAGTCTGACTTCTTCCTCCGGATTGGGTCCAGAGGTAGCACCGCAAGTGACTATCCGACCACCTTTTGCGGCGCTACGAATCGACTGACTCCAGGTTGCCGCACCGACGGAGTCGACAACGAGGTCGACACCTCTTTTCTGCGTTGCCTTGCGTACATCCTTGACGACCTCAGATCCAGACTCGAACGCTGCATCCGCACCCAACTCAAGGGCACGCTCCAATTTCGACGCCGAACTCGAAGTCACATAGACTCGAGCACCCATTGCTTTTGCAATCTGGAGACACGCAAGAGCAACTCCACCGCCAATCCCATGGATTAATACGGTCTCACCTGGACCCAGACATCCTCGTGAAACAAGCATTCGCCACGATGTGATGAAGGTTAACGGAAAAGCGGCGGCTTCCTCCCAGTTCAAGTGGGAGGGTTTCGCAGCAAGACCACTAGCGGGGACCACCGCGTATTCCGCGAACGTCCCTTCGCAATGCTCCCCAACCAATCCAAAGCGGATGCACAACGAATGCTCGCCTCTCAGACAGAACTCACAGTCCCCGCACGAAATACCTGGGTCAAACACGACCGGTTCGTCGACCTCAACTCCAACAACGCCCTGTCCGACGGCATCGATCGTGCCTACTCCGTCAGCACCACCGACATGCGGCAGATTGATTGGTACACCCGGGAGGCCACCCAACACAAAAAGGTCCAGGTGGTTCAGCGCCGACGCACGAAGTGCGATACGAACCCAACCCGGACCGGGCTCTGGACGCGACCGTCTTCCATATTTCAGCTTGTCAAGCCCACCATGCTCCTTAAAGTAGATGGCCTGCATGAGATCCTCCTGGAATCACAACACCCCGCCGAAGCGGGGTGTTGGCGTATCTCAGTAGTAGAAGTGACGCGACTCAGTTCAGGTTATCAACAACAAAGACGCGCTCACCAATGATCGAGTTGAAACCCCATCGATCTTCGGTCCTGACAACGACCCTGTGTTCCCCGTCAGTAAGCTGCGTTGTGTCGAGGTCATACGAGTAGCCTGCGTCCTCGGCGAAACTCGGCAAATACCAAGGATACTTGAGAACAACTTCAGGCGAAGGGAGCAGGAAATCAGCCAATCCTATAAAGACTCCATCAACCCATATTTCGACCGCCCACACGTATTCGTAGTCGATAGCCCATCCGGTGACATCCACCGTTCCTGACACGCGTCCCATATGAACCGGTGTATAGATATCTCCAAACGCCGGTCGATCAGGATCATCATCGCAATCGAGAATCACTGGAAGCGTTGCGATATCGGCCACATTGCCTTCGATGTCACCAGCGCGCACTTTCAGGTAGTGCAATCCCTGGTGATAACCCATTGTGGCGACAAGGTAACCAACATCGACTAGAAAAGTGAAACCGGAATGCTTGGCCTGCGGAACGTCAGGGAACAACTCGAAGATGTCCATCCGCTCATGACCGTAGTAATTCACGTCCGACTCGAAGTCCCAGTAGTAGAAATCATCTACCAAAGTATTTGCCAGGATCGTGCCATTGAGAAGGAGTTCGACCCACTTGACGCCGCCTCGGTCGGCCGCCGAACCGATGTCCAAGGCCCACCCAGTTATGTGTTCAATGCTCCGCGGCTGCTCGTACTGGGGTCCGGAGGGTATTCCGCCACCTTGTTCGTCACAGCCTCGACCGAACATCACATGGTTGGCAACCGGCCAGTCGATGCCACCAAACGGTGCAAGGTTGTAGCCAGTATTTAAAACTTGGACAAAACGACGCCCAATGATCCGTGTCGCTCCGTCGTTGTCGCGCAGACGCACCGCAAGGATATGGATCCCGTTAGCCATGGTTCCGGTATTGATCATTCGCACAAAACCGGCGTCTTCGGCGTCTGGATTTGATGGGAATCGATGCGCGATATCTGGTCGGTGGACACCTGTAACTGCATGTCCAACCACGAGACCATCAACCATGATTTCAACGTCTTCAATATAGCCATCGCCGTCCAATGACCAACCCGTAATCGGGAAGACGCCATTCATCGGTTGACTCGGCCCAGGCATCTCCAGTTCACCAAAAGGCACCTGATTGATGGTGTTGTCGACATTCACTGTGCGAAAGCCAAGATCTTCTGTGGTCATGTCGGTATATGACACGCGCACGAAAAGACTATGAATTCCATCATCAAGTGATGACGAGTCGAACGAGGTGCTAAAACCAGGCCGCCTGTACGGCGTTCCTACATACCACGGGTACGCCTGAAGCACATCAAAGCGTGGCTGATTGAGATCCGCACTGGCGACGTAATCTCCATTGACATAGAGATCAATGTTGCTCACCATCGCGTCGGTCCAATCGCACGCTTGCCACGTCGACGGAGGACCGCAGTCCTGTCCGTCGTCGAGAATCCAACCTGATACCTCGACCAACCCCGCGACAGTCTGTCCCGGCTGCGGCGTATCGAGCCAGAAAATCGAGTCCGCGGATGCACTCGCAGGCAACAGGAGGGTCAACAGAATCAGCGCGCTGCCGATCACCTTCTGACGCATAGCTTACCTCCTCTGATCCACACTTCCCCTTATGGAAGATCGTTCAAACTCATGATATACCACAGGAAACTCCGTGGTCAAACGCGAGTAACGTCGGGGAGCGACTCCGCACGATATTTCGACCGAAAAACCGCACAAGTTCGTGACGCGACTCACACCGGAATACACATAGAATGACACTGCACTTGGAATACTACCATCCCTTACGGATTTCGTAACTCCCAACCGGTCTCTCTTCGATCCCAAAGAAAGATTACATTCAGTGTAGAACGTTGCTTTCATCGGCACTCTGAGCCAGTGTTTGCACGTGATTCCTGACGTTTCGAGCTAACGTCTGAGGCTCAAAACCACCTTCAAGAAACGATAGAATTCGGCCTCCAGCCCATCGATGAGCGACTCTGACGACACTTTCCGTAACACGAATGAGGCCTTCGTCTGTCACCTCCATTCCGCTGATAGAGTCATCGACATGGGCCGAAAAGCCGGCGCTGACGATGACAGCAGCCGGCTGGATTTGAGCAGCGAGTGCTTCAATTGCCTGTTCGAACGCGGCGACAAAAACATCATCACCAGAACCAGCAACCAGTGGAACATTGACGTTTGATCCGATTCCATCTCCGTCACCAACTTCGTCCGCACCACCGGAGCCAGGAAAAAACGGATACTGATGAACTGAAACAAAGCCAACGTCCGGTCGGTCGTAGAACAAAGACTGAGTCCCATTGCCGTGCATGGCGTCGAAGTCCACGATCAGAACCGGGCGCACCCAGGCGCGCACAATAGCCTCTGCCGCAAGGGCGACGTGGTTAAATACGCCGAAACCTCGAGTCCCCTCAAAGCTGCAGTGATGGGCAAGCGGACGCACTGCGAGAAATGCGCGCTGAACCCTCTCATTGACGAGATCGAGAGCTGTCGACAGAGCCAATCCAGCCGCTGCGAGCGCTGCGTCCCATGTCCCAGGGCCAACTGGACAGTCAGGAGTATCGAGCGTTCCCCCGGCCTGACAGGCTGCCTGGACCTTCTCGATATAGGTGTCGGAGTGAAACCATCGCAGTACGCCGATGATGTCATCAGGCGGAGGCAGAACCGCCTCCATACACATCTCCCAACTCTCATTTTCAGCTGGTTTGAGTGCCTTGAGAACCTCCCGCAATCGAGCAGGCGACTCAGGAAAACCAAGCGGCGCTATATGCTTAAGGCACGCCGGGTGCGACCGAACAACAAGGGTACTGCTTGTCATAACGGGGGCATCATACTACCCTTCGAGCCATGGTTCGACGGGCGTTCCGCATCGGGATGTCGCTTGTTCTGATGGTGGCGCTCGTCGCCGCCTTCCTGTGGAACACCGACTTGCGCGAGGTTGGCAGAAGTTTGGAGTCTGTCAACGTCGGGCTGATCCTTATTGCCATTGGTCTCTGCCTTCTCTCATACTACTTTCGTATCCTGCGTTGGATCCTTATCCTCCGTCCCGTTGCCACGGTTCGCCACACAACAGCAATCATGGCTACAGCGGTGGGCTATACAGCGATGGCCCTGCTTCCCGCGCGGATCGGCGATCTTGTCCGACCGCTGGTCCTTGCAAAACGCGACCGCCTTCCGGTGTCGGCCACTCTGGCTTCGATCCTCACTGAGAGAATCTTCGACCTCTGGGTTGTGCTTCTGTTCTTCTTGGCGTTCCTGACGTGGCCGCCTGAGCTGGGCCGCCTCAATGAAGACGCGGATGCCGCTCTATCTCTTATGTCAATCATCGGTTATGGATTGGCAGTGGGATTGATCGGACTGACCATTATTCTTTTTGGGTTGTTTCGCTACCAGGAACGATTCATAGGCTGGATAACGTCACCAATCGGCCGCTTCAGCTCGCGCTGGCAGAGTGCGATATCTACCTTTTTGGACCACTTCCTCACCGGCCTCAAAATCCTGCAGCGACCGCGAGACCTTCTGATGACAGTAGCAGCCTCATTACTTCTATGGCTGGTGATCTACTTCCAGGTAGCTGTGACCCTCGCCGCCTTCGAGATTTCCGTCCCATTCCGCGCAACCTACCTCCTCGTCACGCTTTCAGTACTCGGTCTCGCAATCCCAACGCCGGGCGGCGTGGGAGGTTTTCACAAAGGACTCCAGGCGGGACTCACTCTTTTCTTCGCAGTTCCCATCGACCTCGCAACTGGGTTTGCCATTGCATCTCATGCCATTTCCTTCATGCCGATAGCCATCATCGGCATGGTGTGTCTACCACTCCTGGGACTGTCGTTCAAAGACCTGACCACGATGACCCCAAAGACTGCTGACTCTGAGGAGTCCTCGCCGTGAAATGCCCGTTCTGCGCAAGCGTCGACACTCGAGTCATAGACTCACGAGAGGTCCGAGAGGGCCAAGAGATTCGTCGGCGTCGAGAGTGCAACGAATGTGAAAAGCGATTCACGACTTACGAGCGCGTTGAAGACGTGCCTTTCACCGTGGTAAAGCGTGACGGATCTCGGCAGAGCTTTGACCGTGAGAAGCTCCTGACGGGTCTCTTGCGGGCCTGCGAAAAGCGGCCCGTTTCGCGCCATGATCTCGTCGAACTCGTCGACTTAGTCGAATCTGAACTCGCCCGCAGGGACGTCCGCGAGATGTCGAGCCAAGAGATAGGTAACATGGTTATCTCGAGGCTCCGACATCTGGATCAAGTCGCCTATGTTCGTTTTGCCAGCGTCTACCGTCGATTCGAAGACGTCAGCCAATTTATGGAGGAGCTGCGACGACTGGTACGAGGGCACGAATCGGACGACTGAACCCGACAGAAGACCGATTTGTACCGTGTGCGATGCTCGCAATAGGCGAGTCCAATAGGGACTCTCAGCATTCGGAGGATTCATCATGGACGACCTCAGCGACCTTACAGAGCTCGGAGCTCCACCCGAGGGGCCGATTGCCATCCCTGATGTGCTTCCCGTCATGGCACTCAAGGACGTTGTGCTGTTCCCGTTCACTATCGTTCCGCTGTCGGTAGGAAGGGAAGCATCGGTCAGGGCCGTGGATCAAGCGCTGAGTGGCGATCGACTCATTCTTCTCCTCACACAACAGGATCCCAACAACGACAACCCGACCACTGATGACCTTTATCGAGTCGGATGTGTGGCTGCGATCATGCGCATGCTTAAACTTCCTGACGGAAACATTCGCATTCTCGTTCAGGGCGTCTCACGCGCACGCGTCGACTACTTCACGCAGCAGGAGCCCTACTACGAAGCACGATTGACTCGCATTGAAGAACCTCTCCTCGAGGACACAGGCCTAAAGGTCACGGCTCTCGTACGATCGATACAGGATGACCTTGAACGCATCGGAGCGCTCGGACGTCAAATCTCTCCTGAGGTCATGCTTATAGCCAACAGCCTGGATGATCCGATGCGGCTAGCAGATCTAGTGACCTCTAATCTGGGCGTCAAGGTCGAGGACGCTCAAAAGATCCTAGAGTGCTCGGACGCCCAGGAACGCCTCAAACTGACCCATGCGCTGATGTCTCAAGAGATTGCTCTACTCGAAATGCAGCACGAGATCTCGTCCCAGGTGCGCGGTGAAATGGACCGCAGCCAACGAGAGTTCTTCTTGCGACAGCAACTCAAAGCCATTCGAACGGAACTCGGCGACGCCGACGATCTTGAACAGGAAATTGAAGAGTATCGCTCTCGAGCCAAAGATGCCGGTCTCTCCGAGGAAGCCCGGAAAGAAGTCGCCAAACAACTGAAACGGCTGAGTTCGATGCATCCTGATTCGGCCGAAACCGCAGTTCTCAGAACTTGGCTGGATTGGATCACATCACTTCCATGGTCAACTACGACCGAGGATCAGCTCGATCTCAAACCCGCCCGCCAGATCCTTGACGAAGACCACTACGGACTCGAGGCCATCAAGAAACGAGTACTCGAGTTCCTCGCTGTCCGCAAGCTCAAGCCGGAGGGCAAAGGGCCAATTCTGTGTTTTGTTGGCCCTCCCGGCGTCGGTAAAACATCGCTCGGCCGCTCAGTCGCTCGTGCGCTGGGACGCAAGTTCATCCGCATCTCTCTCGGAGGAGTTCGTGACGAAGCAGAGATACGCGGTCACCGTCGCACTTATGTCGGTGCACTTCCCGGACGTATCATCCAGAGCCTGCACCAAGCCGGTACGTCGAACCCGGTCTTCATGCTTGACGAAGTCGACAAAGTCGGAGCAGATTTCCGAGGCGACCCATCCTCGGCGCTACTCGAGGTTTTAGATCCGGAGCAGAATCACACCTTCCGTGACCACTACTTGGGAGTGTCTTATGACCTTTCCAAAGTACTGTTCATAGCTACAGCCAACGTGACGGATACGATTCAAGCGGCTTTTCTTGATCGCATGGAGGTCATCCAGCTATCGGGATACACCGAAGACGAGAAAGTCGAGATCGCTCGCCGCCACCTCATCCCTCGACAGCTCGACCACAACGGGCTCGAACCCGCCTCAGTGGCTTTCTCCGGCCCTTCCCTACACGAATTAATCGACGGATACACGCGTGAGGCCGGCTTGCGTAACTTGGAACGCCAGATCGGATCGGTCTGCCGCAAGGTCGCTGTCAGCGTCGCTGAGGGGCGAAGCAACGCACGGCGAATCACTCCAAAGACTGTTGAGACGATGCTCGGACCGCGCTTCTTCATACCGGACGCGGGTCTGAGTGAAGACAGCGTCGGTGTCGTCACAGGACTCGCCTATACGGCATATGGCGGTGACGTCCTCCTCGTTGAAGCGGTTGCCATCCCGGGCAAAAGCGCCTTCAAGCTCACCGGATCTCTGGGCGACGTAATGAAAGAATCCGCCGAGGCTGCTCTCACACTTGCAAAGACCCTCGGCAGCAGGTATGGCGTTCCAGACGGTTGGTTTGACGAGCACAATCTCCATGTTCACGTGCCGTCAGGCGCCGTTCCGAAGGACGGCCCGTCGGCGGGGATCACCCTGTTATCAGCGATCGTTTCCTCGGCATCCAATCGACCCATACGTCGCGATTGGGCGATGACTGGCGAAGTCACTTTGCGCGGTGAGGTCCTGGCCATCGGCGGCATCAAAGAGAAAATCCTGGCGGCTCTCCGGGTCGGCATCCAGAACATCCTGTTGCCGGAGGATAACCGGCGAGACCTCTCCGAACTGCCATCGCGAGCACGCAGGCAGGCCAACCTCAAGTTTGTCAGCCGTGTGGACGAGGTTTTGGATACGGTGTTGATCGAGAAGTAGCGGCGTATTCAGAGACCGGGGCCGGGAACAGTCGGGCCATGAGAATCCGAAGTCAAGGCCCCTCATGAGAACACTCGCGTTGTACTCCGAATCAGATTCTGGGGCTGACTCTGTTGTCTGACTCTGTCTTCTGTCCCTGTCTCGGCTTGCCAAGGCGAAGTTCTCGGCGCCATCGAAAGATCAAGATGAGGTCCGGCTTCGCCTATGGCTACGCCGTGACAGTCTTCGTCCCCTCCCTTTGGTCGAGAACGAAGACTGGTCTCGGAGGAAGATACAGAGGCAGAGTCTGCGCCGGTTCGTCACCCTCTGTGGAATCTGGCAGAACTCAGTTGGCTCAACATTCCTTCGGATTCAGCAACCTCCACGTCATCGCTCGCACTTCGTCAAATAGCTCTGCTGCTTTCTTTGCTTGCGAGGTATCTACTACCCCTGCGCCACTCAGCAGGTGAAGGAACGTGTCGACTTCCTTTGCAGAAGCGTACGCGATACGCCAGTGATTGAAACGATCGCGACCGAACCTACCGTTTCCTTCGTTCAGGTTTGCAGCTACCGAGCTAGCAGCTCGAATCACCTGATCTGACAGAGGCTTGAACGGGGCCGGAACTCTTCTCACCAGAGCCAGGGTCTTCGATGCTGCTTCGAGGGCAACTGTGTAAGCGATCAGATCCGTTCTGGACTGCGAGTCATGCATGGTCACCTCCGGGTTGTTCATGACTCCCCCCAATGCCGGTGAGGCTGGCGGTTTCAAGGGACCGGCGTCCTACGCCGGCTTGCCCTTGACTCCGACTGACTCAACGGCTACTCACTCGCCCCCATGAACGACCCTGAGTGACCATGCTACGGAGCCAAAACGCACCAAACGCGCATGGCTCCTCTGGCTCTGATTTCTGATTCTGTATCTGTCGCTGTCTCTGAATCTGCCGTCTGAATCTGTTGAATCTGTTTTCTGCCACTGCCACCGCAATTGCCGCAGTCACACCACCGAAGGCGTCAACCTACCGCTCAGCAACACCACGAATGGCATCTCGGACCTCGATGAAATGTGGAATCGGACGACCTAACTCGCCGTTACTTCTTCTCCAGCCGCTCAGCGAAATACTCGATAGTCTTCGCCAGACCATCCTTCAGCAGCACACGAGGCTCCCAGCCAAGTTCTCTCTTGGCAACC
>JAAESQ010000180.1 GCA_024229275.1 bacterium
CACGGAGGCCGAGATGCTGGCCGAAGACCTCGACTGTGGCCCGCGCACTCATCATCGATCCTCCCTTCATATCCCAGTATAACCCAGGTGGCGAGGTGCGTTGGCAGTCCCACGTCAAGGACAGATCCGGAAAGTGCCTCCAGCGAAGGGGGTTGCTCAATTGCCAATCCAAGCAACGCGATCTCTTAACGGCCACGGCATGATCCTCCACCTCAGCTAAAACGTAGCTTAGATTGAGAAGATGTTTGTCCGAATTGGGTCGAAAAAGGACCAGGGGCTCAAGGACATCCCTCCCAAATACGCGCAACCTCTTTGAGGAGGGTGAGTCGTGGACCACATCGAGAATCTCGTCGACTGCGGTTCACAGCTCCCCGACACACTCCGATGACTCACCGGCTTCGAAGGGAAGAGCAACACGTGCTGAAAGCTCGTAGCATTTTCGCTGCGCAGGACGGGATTCGGCCCGAGAGTGGGTCAGCTCTCGGTGTCGAGGGCCTTGTCGATCAACGAGAGAACCTGCTCCAGGCGTTTACCAACCTTCTCTCGCTGCGAGTCGAGTTCCGCCAGTCGCTGCGTCGTCTCGATGGACTCACTCGCTCTCTCTTCGAGTTCCTCAACCCGAGCTTCGAGTTCGCCAACCCGGCGTCTGGACGCCTGAAGAGCAGTGATCAGGCTCTCGATTCTCTCTTCGAGGCCCTCCAAGACATTTTCGAGACTCATGATTCCCCCTCATCACCCTAACTCTAGCGCGAACTCCGACACAGGCGTCTACTGTAGCAATCGCGCTCAGACCATTCGAACTTTGAGGCGACCAGCCAAACTCTGACGTAAGGTCTCCTGTTCGGCGTTAACCTCGTCTTGAGTCAGCGATCTCTCTGGATTACGGTACACGAAACGCAGTGTGGTTCTTACTTTCCCCGGATCAATACCCTTGCCCGAGAACTGAGTCACCAGTTCCACTGAGGACACAAGCTCGGAAGCCAACTCTCTAACGCTGGCTTCCAGATCGGTGAAACTTAACGATTGATCGTGTTCGACAGTCATGTCCGCGATCACCGCAGGAAACCGCGGCATCGTCTTGAACTCAGGAAGCGGCATGTCCGTCTCAGTCGCCTCGAGATCCAGCTCTGCGACGTAGGCTGGTTGACGCAAATCCCATCGAGCGGCCATTTCGGAACTGAGCCGGCCGACACACCCCAAGACCGTACCCTCGGCGGTGCACAAAATCGCGCCCTCACTTGGGTCGAGCCAGGGTTGTCCACCTCGACTCCAAACATCCACTGGGAGCGCGATCCTCTCGATCACACCCTCCACAACGCCTTTGATGTCCCCAAAATCAACCTCGCGGCCCCCTCTTCGGCCCGACAGTGCAATCGCCAGTCGTTCCGCCTCATGTGGGTCGCCATCGCGCTGGGTAAAGGCCCGGCCCTGCTCAAACAGAGCAACGAAACGCTCACCGTTGTTCAAGTTGTCTCGAACCCCGGATACGATGCCAGGCATCAGACTCCGACGCATTACGCCCTGGGTCTGTGCCAGTGCATTGTCGAGGACAAGAGGCTTGTGGTGCACCAACGGCAGGGTTTCGGCTACTTCGTCGTCGGAAGGGTCGATGAAGGAGTAGGTGACAATCTCAGCCAATCCCTCGGCAACCGCAGCATCACGGCAACGATCGACCAACTGCCAATTCTGAGACCGACCTCCAGGTGTGGAGGAAAGAACGGGAAGCACCGACGGAATCGCGTCGTACCCGACATGCCGAATGACCTCTTCGTAGAGATCGGCCGTACACTCGAGGTCAACTCGGAACGAAGGGACAGCGCATGTCACCATATCGCCGTCGATGCGAGGCGAAAGCTCCAGTTCCTTGAGTATCCCAATCGCTCTGTCGCTTGAAATATCGAGGCCTGCGAACGCACTCAGCCTTTGCACCGACAATGAAATCTCGCCACCCGTCTTCTTTGCGGGATAGACATCGATATGACCTTTGCAGATCGTTCCTCCGGTGAGCTGTGCTATCAACTCGGCAGCGACGTCGCACGCCGTGGCTGCCATTTCTGGGTCGCAACCACGTTCAAAGCGATGTGATGCCTCAGTGTGCATGCCAAGGCGGCGGGCCGCACGACGCACGGTGACAGCGTCGAAGTGAGCACTCTCGATAAGCACATCAGAAGTGCCTTCGTGAATCTCGGTGTTGGCGCCACCCATGATGCCGGCCAGTGCGATCGCTCTCTCGTCATCTGCGATTACCAGAACGTGTGGGTCAACTTTCCGTTCCTCGCCATCTAGGGTTGTGAGCTTTTCACCCCCTCGGGCGCGACGGATTTCGATGCGGCGCCCCGACACAAGGTCGAGGTCGAATGCGTGCAGGGGCTGACCAAGCTCGAGCAGGACGTAGTTTGTCGCATCGACGATGGCGTTGATGGGACGCACACCGCAACGCTCAAGCCGCTCTTGCATCCATGCTGGCGATTCGACAATCTTGACGCCACGCACAACCCTTGCGACGTATCGGGAGCACAGGTCCGGTTCGGCAATTTCGATGGTCGCCAAAGACGCGGCTTCCTCGTCGGTTTCCTCAAGAGAGACTTCGATCGGTCGCAGTTCAGCGCCGGTCGCGACCGCCGCCTCACGCGCCAAACCACGATGATTCATCGCGTCCGGTCGGTTGGTTGTGACCTCGATGTCCCAGATCTCACTGTCTCCGGACGCTTCTCTCGTCTCAACATTCGAGCCGCAGGCAGTCAAGGCCTGCGCAACTGTATCCACGTCTCGAGATTGCACCAGCTGTTCAAGTAACCACTCTGCATCGAACTTCATTCGAACTGCCTCGTCAGTCTTTGATCGCCAGCAAACATCTGACGTAGATCAGGGATCCCGTACTGCAGCATGGCCACTCGATCGAGGCCGAGTCCGAAGGCAAATCCCGTATAACGATCCGCATCTACCCCGACCTTCGCGAACACGCGAGGATCTACCATCCCCGAGCCGAGAATCTCAATCCAGCCAGAGTTCGAGCACACGCCGCATCCGGAGCCTTCGCAGAAGATGCAGGTAATATCGACCTCGGCCGACGGCTCCGTAAACGGGAAGTAGCTGGGCCTGAACTGCACCTCGACTCGATCCGAGAACAGGGCCCTAAGAAAGGTCTCCAGGGTCGCTTTGAGATGGCCGAAGGTAATGCCTTCGTCCACGACAAGGCCCTCGATCTGATGGAACATCGGGGAATGGCGCAGGTCCGAGTCTCGCCGATAGACACGGCCGGGCACGATGATTCGGATTGGAGGCTTCTGCCGTTCCATGACACGCGTCTGGACTGGTGAAGTATGGGTGCGCAGCAGTGAACCACCGGTTAGATAGAAGGTGTCCTGGTCGTCACGCGCGGGATGATCCGGCGGAAGATTCAGAGCTTCAAAGTTGTGCCAGTCGTCTTCAACTTCAGGACCATCCTCCACGGTATAGCCCATGCGCAGGAAAATCGACTCAATGCGTTTGCGGACGAGATGCACCGGGTGCTCCGCCCCACGAGACCTGCGCCTGCCCGGAAGAGTGATGTCAACCCCGCTCGTCTTGTCGCCGACCCCAGCCGACGCTCCGCGTTTCTTCGCTTCGTCCAGAGCTGCAGCCACCGCCTTCTTGAGATCGTTGAGCGCAGCTCCGTACTCACGTTTCTGATCGTTCGGGAGCTGTTTCAGAACCGCGGTGAGTTCTTGCAACAATCCCGATTTTCGACCCGCGTATTGAATCCGCACCTTCTCTATGGCGTCGGTGTCAGCTCCGGCGGCGTCGAGGTCGCGCAAGAACGCTTCACGAACTTCCTTGAGGCGCTCGACGGACATTCGCTTCCTCAGTCGTCTGACTGCCGAGCAAGCTCGACAAGTTGGCTGAAAGCGTTCGGATCCCTGACGGCGATGTCAGCAAGAACTTTACGATCAAGTTCACACCCGGCTGCCTTGAGGCCAGCGATCAACGTGCTGTACGTCATCCCATTGTTCCGCGCGGCCGCATTGATGCGGGTGATCCACAGGCTGCGGAATTGACGCTTGCGCTGCTTACGATCCCGATAGGCATACTGCAGTGACTTCTCGACCTGGATCTTGGCGGTCCGATGAAGCCGGGATTTTCCTCCCCAGTAGCCTTCAGCTAGCTTGAGAATTCTCTTCCGACGATCTTTACGAATAGTTGAACGTTTTACGCGCATTGCTTCCTCCCTGTCACTTGCTCGCGAGCATGCGTTCGAGGACCTTAGCCTCGCCTGGGGACACCAGGGTCGCGCTGCGCAGACGCCGCTTCCGCTTGCGGCTCTTCTTCGAAAGAATGTGGGAGGTGTAGGCGTGGTGGCGCTTGAACTTGCCGGTGCCAGTTCGCTTCACCCGCTTGGCTGCTCCCCGATGAGTTTTCATTTTCGGCATAACTAACTCTCCTTGCTTTCGCCTCCCGAGTCAGAGCTCGAGAGAACGTGCTTTCACACTGTTGCCGATCCGCTCGATAACATCTGCCAGGGCGTGAACGCCCTCATCACGACGATGACGTAATCGGAGCGCCACCTGTCCGGCTTCGGCTTCACGCTGGCCGACCACCAGCAGATAGGGAACTTTCAGAGTTTCCCCTTCGCGAATCTTGTATCCGAGTTTCTCGTTGCGCTGATCGACAGAGGCTCGCAGTCCCGCCTCACGCAACTCGCCACAAACCTTCTCGGCATAATCGACTACTGAATCGGTGATCGGAAGAACTCGAACCTGCTCGGGCGCCAGCCACGCGGGCAGGTCACCCCCGAAGTGCTCGAGCATCACGGCAAAGAACCGTTCGAGCGAACCCAGAATTGCGCGATGGATCATCACCGGACGTTTCTCTTCGCCACCACTGTCGACATAGGCCAGGTCGAATCGCTCCGGCATCTGGAAGTCGAGCTGAATCGTCGCCAGCTGCCAGTCGCGGCCGAGTGCGTCGTGGACATCGAAGTCGATTTTGGGTCCGTAGAACGCTCCGTCGCCTTCCTTGATCGAGAACTCCACATCATCGCGCGCCCCAAGGCACTCCGCGAGGACCTTCTCGGCATGCTCCCAGACCTTTGGGTCTCCCATCGCCTTTTCCGGCTTGGTGGAAAGGAAGACCTTGACTTCAGTGAACCCGAATAGTTCGTAGATCTCGAAGATGAAATCGAAGAGAGCCGTGATCTCGCTCTCGATCTGTTCCGTCGTGCAGAAGATATGAGCATCGTCCTGCGAAAAAGTGCGCACACGGGTCAGGCCGGTCACGACGCCGGACCTCTCATAGCGATGGAGCCGACCGAAATCGGCGATACGGCGCGGCAGGTCTCGGAACGAGTGTGACGAGCTCCCGAAGAGCACACAGTGCGACGGGCAGTTCATTGGCTTGACGCTGTTGGTTCGTTCGTTGACGTCCTCGTAGGCATCAGCGAAGAACATGTCGTCGCGGTAGTTGTCGTAGTGGCCCGATCGTTTCCACAGGTCTACATCAAAAATCTGCGGAGTGATCACTTCCTGGTATCCGTACTCGAGGTACTTGTCCCGCATCAACTCGATCAGAGCGTTGTAGATGATCGTACCGCGAGGGTGGAAGAAGGGACTTGCCGGTGCCTCCTGATGAAAGGAGAAGAGGTCGAGTTCACGGCCGAGTCGACGGTGATCGCGCTTCTTGATTTCCTCGAGTCGTTCGAAATAGGCGTTGAGCTCCTTCTTCGAGGCGAACGCTGTGCCGTAGATACGCTGTAGCATCTCGTTGCGCTCGTCGCCCTTGAAATAGGCCCCTGACGCTTCGAGCAATTGCACAGCGCCTATCTGAGACGACCGTTGCACATGAGGTCCTCGACACAGATCGACGAAATCGCCACTTTGGTACAACGTGATGCTCTCGCCCTCGGGGATGGCCTCGAGACGCACAAGCTTGATGTCTTCACCGCGGGCCTGCATCACCTCGGCAACTTCGTCCCGTGTTGCTTCGGTTCGTTGAAATTGAAGGTCTTCCTTGATGATGCGGCGCATCTCTTCTTCGATTTTCTCGAAGTCTTCTGGTCGAAAGGCACGTGGGAACCGGAAGTCGTACTGATACTTCTCTGAGTGATCTCGGCGTCCTGCATCGATGGGAGTTCCAGGCCACAACCGTTTCACAGCATCAGCAAGTACATGCTCGGCGGAATGGCGAATAATCGCACCTGCCTCCGGATCGCGCGTCGTGACGATTCGAAAATCCCCATCTTGTGTCAACGGGGTTCTCAGATCGACGAGCTGCCCATCGACAATCCCGGCAACGGTGTCTTTGGCCAAACGCTTCCCGATCGACAGTGCTACATCGAGCACCGTCGTCTCGGTCGGCACCTGCCTCTGGCTTCCATCCGGCAAGGTGAGTGTGATCATTTCGGCCATCGTCTTCTCCAACAAACTCCCAGAAATATAAAAGCCCGACCACGGGGGTCGGGCCTATTGCAGCGTGGTAGGCGCGAGCGGATTCGAACCGCTGAC
>JAAESQ010000181.1 GCA_024229275.1 bacterium
GCGGTTGCCGATTCGGCGAGTGGTGGTGCAAATCTGGTCTTAATGGGACAAGGAGACGGGTCGTTTGGACACGATCCCGGCCATCCTCTGTCGTCGGTTTCGGAAGTGCGCACCGCACTGTGGGGTGATCTGGACAACGATGGGCTGACGGATGCCTATCTGTGCCGTCGTGGTCCCAATCAGCTGTGGCGGCAAGAGGCTGGCGGAGAATGGCAGGACGTCACCGAGTCCACAGGTACTGGCGGTGGAGCAGCGGACACGGTTGACGGTGCGCTGTGGGACGCCGACCACGACGGTGACCTTGATCTATTCCTTGTAAATGCGGATTCGCCCAATGAGCTATTGAACAACAACGGAGATGGGACGTTTCGCCACCTCGCCGAAGAACGGGGATTGACAGGTCTCGGGCTGGGGTCGCGACGGGTCATCGTAGCGGATCTCGACGGCGATCGCGACACGGATATCGTTGTTGTCAACGAACAAACTCCCCACGAGGTGTACCACAATGACCTTTTATGGCAGTGGCTGCCCGCAGAAGGACTCTCGGCGTTTCAGGAATCTGGGGCGACCGAAGTCGTTGCAGCAGACACAAATGCTGATGGGCGTGTCGATCTCGTCTCTCTGGAGCGGGACGGTGCAGTGCGGATATGGGAGCGAAGTGACGGCGAGTGGCAAGCGCAGACCTTACTCGGTGCCGGGAGGGTCGTTGGTGAAGGCGCCCAGTTGGCGGTCGCAGACCTCGATGGCGATAGCCAGCTGGATGTGATTGTCTCCCATCGGAATGGGTGGACGGCCGTGCGCTTGGATGGAAGTGAGCTGGCGCAGGGAACGGCGGAGGGTCTTGCAGGCTGGACAGTGGCCGCAATCGAGCCTTCTCGTGGACCGTCCATCGTTGGCTGGAGTCCGGAGAAGGGACCGATGGTATGGGCGCCAGGATCTGGGCGTTGGCCTTTCGTAGCGATGTCTCTCTCCGGCCGGGAAGATCGTGCAGATTCGATGCGCTCGAACGCTTCAGGCATCGGCAGTAGGGTTGTTGCGCGTATCGCGGACCGGTGGGCAGTGCATGAAGGGATTCGTTGGGTTTCCGGGCCGGGACAGAGTCTGCAGCCAATCCAGATCGGCCTTGGAAAGGCAGAGTACGTCGATTACGCAGAGATTCATTGGTCGGACGGGGTCTATCAGAGCGAACTTGAACTCGCAGCAGGCGAGATGCATCGGTTTACCGAAACTCAGCGTCAACTCTCCAGCTGTCCGGTGCTGTTCGCATGGAACGGACAGCGGTGGGAATTTGTGACCGACTTGCTGGGAGTGGGAGGGATGGGCTACGCCGTCGCTCCCGGTGAGTATGCTCCACCGCGACCGTGGGAGAACATCCTCTTCAAGGAAGGCGCGTTGGTTCCCCGTGCTGGGCGTTTAGCGGTGAAGCTGAGCGAGCCGATGGAAGAAGTTACGTATCTTGACGCAGCCCGCCTCGTCGCGTGGGATCTCCCACCCGAGTGGTCGATGGTGCTGGATGAGCGGATGGGAATCCTCGGGCCGGAGCCGACTGGGAGACCACTGTTCTACCGCAACGAACGAGCACCGGAGATCGCCCGGGACGGCGCAGGGAACGATGTTACAGCGCTCGTGGCAAGGGCTGATCTGCAAGCTCCGTCGGTCGGTTCGGTTGATTACAGGTACATTGGACTACTGGAAGGTGAGCAGCTACTTGAGCTTAGCTTCTTGGAGCCGCTTGACGGTTTCGGCAACAGGCTGGCGCTGGTTGTCGATGGGTGGGTCGAGTATCCCTACTCGCAGACCAACTTCGCAGCGTGGCAAGCCGGAAAGACATACCAGGCGCCGACCCTTGAAGCTCGCGGCGATGACGGGCAATGGCACGTCGTTCTTGAACAGTGGGGATACCCGGCTGGAATGCCGCGACGAATGGCCGTACCTCTTCCAACTCTACCCAAAGGAACTCGGGAGCTGCGATTGCGAACCAACCAGGAGATCTACTGGGATCGTGTCGTTGTAGCACGAGTCGAGCGTTGTCCGAAAGCGAAGAAGCAGGTACTGACGATGGCCGAGGCACGTTTGAGCGCAACCGGCTATGCCCGGCGTAGCACTGGAGACCAACGAGTGCCGGACTACGACTACGCTCGAAGGTCACCGCTGTGGGACACCAAAGTACAGGAGGGTTGGTACACGAGGTTTGGAGCAGTAGATGCGTTGGTGGTCGACTCCGACGATGCGTTTGCGGTTTTTGGCCCTGGAGAAGAGGTCCACCTCGAATTCCTCGCTCCGCAGAAGGGTCCCGCAGATGGCTGGCAGAGGTGGTGGGTGCTCGAGACCGAAGGCTGGTGTAAAGACATGGACCTTTACACCAAGGATGGTGCGACAGTTGAACCGCTTCCAGCTGGCCATCGTGGGCGCAAACATGTCGCCGGTCGTCAGCTGCATGAGGCATTCGCGACGCGGTATCGGTCGGGGTTGGAGTAGCGTGGATTAGGCCTGTCTCCACACACCTGGGGAGTGAGTTTTTGAACCGCAAAGAACGCTAAGCACGCTAAGAAGGCGCGAAAAGAAAAGAATATATGTGGTTCTTCGACTCCGATAGAGTTCGAAAACGGGCCCTGAAGGCCCCGACTGCATCTTTGTCTGTCATGTGTTTGGTTGTAGGCGCATGCTTCAGCTTGCGCGACCACCTAACTTCAATATATCGAAGACAATCGGCTCCTGTGGTAGTAGCGTCAAGGTCCAGACTTCTGAGACAGCCTTTCAAGAACGTGTCTACTTTCCTCGAATGTGCTTGACGGTCGGTTGGTTGGTGTTGCCGCCGCCGTTGTCCCAGGTGATGGGACCACCGGCACCGTGCCACGTTGAGCGTGCAATCGCGTCTCTGAGGTCGACCCGATCAGGGCCTGACTGGCGCAGAGCGTTGACGATCAACGTGACCGCGTCGTAGGCCAGGACAGCCGTTGGCGAGGCAACCAAGCCCCAGCGGTCGTGATAGTCATTGCGCATTCGTCTGTCGATCGGTGACGCGGCCTCTTCAAGGGGTATGAGTGTCAGAATCTCGAACCCCGACGCTTCAGCAACCTCGTTCGCGTTGAGTCCCGCAATCCACGGCAGAAAAACAACGCAATCAGTGGCTCGTAGTGCAAATGCGGCGAGCAGATTCTTGGCGAGTTGCGGCGGCAGATGGAGCACAACCGCATCAGGGTCCACCTCGACAAGGCGAGCAACGATGGCTTCGATCGAGTTTGATTCAACCGGCACGGTGAGATGGAGACGCGGTGGTCGTCCGTGCTGCTTGAGGGCTTTGAGGAGAGCCTCGGATGCGACCCGCCCCTGATGGTCAGTCCCTGTGACAAGGGCTGGGCGGCTGAAGCTGAAGCGCTGAATCCCTTGCTCAACGAGGATATCCGCTTGTCGATCGTCATCGGGCGGCAGGCGGAAGATCCAGGGGATGCGGGCTTGCGTGAGGCTCGGGTCGGTCGCCAGCGGTGACACGAGGGGAATCCGGGCTTTGGTCGCGACCTGTTCGGCGATGTGGGTCGAGGCGCTGTCGACGGATCCGACGAGCGCCCGAACCTGATCCTCGTAGACGAGGCGCACAACTTCGCGTGCTCCGGCCGACCAAGGATTGTCGGCCCATCTCTGCACCAGTCGAACGGGAACGCCGTTCACGCCCCCGTCGGAATTGGCGTGTTCCACTGCGAGTTGAGCCCCCTGATTCATCGCTGTCGAGACCGGATCGCCCCCGCCTGGAGCAAAGAGACCAATGAAAAGCTCGTGGGATTCGGCAGGCGCGCCGGCGCCCTCCTTCGGGCCGGTGAACGAGACGGGGTCTTCGAGCATTCTCTTGTATGGCTGATTCTCGGGAGACGTTCTCTCGCTCGAGGCGCAGCTCATTGCGAGGACGAGGCAGGCTGCAACGGTCGCAAGTCGGAGGCTCACTGGTGAGCAGGTTCGGCCTGCCGTGCCGTGACCTCGCTCAGGCCGGTCGGGTCGATGAAGACGAACGCCCCGGCCTTCACGATCACCAGCGAGGCCGGGCTGCGATTGCTGTAGACGTCGTCGAATACCTTGGATCCGGTGACGCCGTCCCATTGTTTGATGCGTGCGAGTTCATCGCGAATGAGGGCTCGGTTGAGACCGGCCTTCTCGATGGCTTCGACGAGCATAGTGATGCCGTCATAGGCATGGGCGGCGTAGGTCTCCGGAGATTCGCCGAAGCGCGCCTCGAACTTGTCCTCGAAAGTCTGTAGGCTGGTCGATTCGTGGGTTGGATCCCATGGTGAAACCGAGATCGCTCCCTCGGCATCTGTTCCGGCGAGGTCGAGAAACTCCTGCGAAACCATTCGATCGGAACCGACCAGTAGCGCCTTCATACCCAGCGATCGCATCTGCTTGAGGATCAGCGCCGACTCGCGCGCGTCACCCCATGTGACGATGACCTCAGGATCAAGCGACTGAAGCCGGTGCAACTGCGCCTCGAAATCGGTGTCGCCGACCTGGTAGTTCAGCTCGGCGAGGAACGGGAAGCCGAGCCGGGTGGAGGCGTCGCGCAGTTCGTCGATGCCGATTCGGCCATAGCGGTTGTTGGATCGCAGCGCTGCGATCCGCTTCACTCCGAGTTCCCCGAACAGGTAATCGGCAAGCAGGTAGCTCATTTGTCGGTCATCGGTGATGTTTCGAAAGACCCACGGGATGCTGGTCTCGACAAAGGTTGGGTCGGTGTCGCCCGTGTTGATGACCGGGATTTCGATTTTGAACGCCACGCGGATCGCGATGTGAGAGTTGGCGCCGTCGATGGTGCCGAGAATCGCCCAGACCTTCTCTTCATAGGCGAGATGGACGATTTCTGAACCGCTTGCCCCCCACAATCCGTTGTCGTTGCGTACCACCAGCTCGAAGGGGATGTTGCGCGGACGGTAGCCGCCGCGCTGGTTGGCGTGTTCAATGGCGAGTTGGGCGCCACGCAGCATCATCCGACCGAGGTGCTCTTCGTGAGATGCTCCCCCTGTCGCGACAGACACCGTGGGTTCGATAGGCCCGAGAAAGCCGATCTTCACAGTTTCGAGGTCCTCCGGCTCAGGCAGGTGACGGCCCCAACCGCGGTACTCGAGCGGGGTCAGAAAGAAGCGTTCGTAGGGCTCGGTGAAACGTGCATAGGGTTCGTAGACCTGTGGTGTGTCGCCGTAGGTGCGGTCCTTCTCAGGTGGCTCGGTGGGCTCCTGAGCTGAGGCAGCGGTCGACAGCCCGAGACAGAGAAGACCGACCAGAATTGCCTGGGTCTTCATTCTTCTTCTCCAGCCTGCTGTCCAGAGAGCCCTTCGTAGTAACCGCCGCCGATGCCGCGAGCGAGGCCGTGCCCGGTCCCGACCCAGATGTCATCACCTTGAAACTCGACTGCGATGACGAAATCGTTCGGGAGGTCGAGGTCGGTCGAAACGGTGCGCACGACCTCGTTGCCGATGCCGACGATGGCAGACCAGGTCTCGACGTCCTCAGTCTCTCGGCGGTAGGTCACCCACGTATCAGTGGGTGAGTCGACCAGCACCGCCAGGCCCATGTCGGTGGCGTTGTAGCAGGATGTCGCGGAACGAGCCTTCGCCAGATTGATGAAGTTCGATGCCAGACCGCTGTCCTTGTCCAAGTAGCCGCGCCAAGCGCGGCCGTCGTAGCGGCTGAGACCGAAGTAGGTCGATGCCCAGAGCACGTCGTCGAGGTACGATGCGGACGTCGTGATGTTGTGAATCAAACCGTCGTCGCGATAGAGATCGATTTCCATCTCACGGTCGGGGTCTCGGTGCGCGTTCCAGCGTTGGGTCGCGATCTCGTATTCGAGGATGCCGCCGCCCCAGACCGCTGCGTAGACCTTGCCGTCCCTGGCATCGACGTTGTAGCACCAGATTTCGTCCATCGGCGCGTTTCTCTCGGTAAAGATCTGCCATTGCTGTGAGCGAGTATCGAAGGCGCTCATTCCTGCAGTTGTGGCGATCCAAACTGTATCGCCGAGCACTGCCACGCCGTAGACGACGTCGTTGACGAGACCGCTGTTGAACTGGTTGAAGTGGTCGAAACGACCGCCCGAGAATCGGGCCAGCCCGCCCCCGAGTAGCCCGATCCAGACATCTCCGGTGACGGGGCTGACGGCGATGGCCGAAATGACGTCGAAGGGGAGGCCGTCCTCGGTGGTCCATGTTGTCCATCGGTCATCCTCGAAGCGTGCGAGTCCCCCTTCGGTCCCGACCCAAAGACGATCTCCGTCGGCGGTGAGGGCGAAGATGTGATCGTTGGGAAGACCGTCTCGAGCTTCGAAGGTCTGCCAGCGGGTGTAGACAAACGGCTCGCCGGGAAGTGGGCCGATGGTTGGATCGGATGCCTCGCCTAGGCCTCCGATAACCAGAATGATGGCCGCGAATACTGTGAGTTGTCGACCCATAATTGCAGCCTCCCTCGCCCGCGATCCGGATCAGAGTGTCTTCAGATACTCGATCAGGTCGTTGAGTTGGTCTTTCGTCATGTCGTTGGTGAAGCCGTGCCGGTCGTCAGGATTGAACCGAGTCCAGATTTCTTCCAGAGTCTCGGCGCGTCCGTCATGAAGATATGGTGCCGTCTCGTAGATGTTGTTCAGGTGCGGCACGTCGAAGGTGTTGTTGGTGTCGAGTTCTGAGCCGGTGCCGACGTCGGTGAGATCTCGGACAGTGAAGTACGGAGGCGGATGGCATTCGACGCAACGTTGCCCGGCGGGGATGAGTTTGCCCGAGTTCGCAGTGGTGCGATCGAAGAGCGTCTTTCCGCGTCGCTGGGGCGGTGTGAGGCTGGCGCCCGGGCGGTAGCGATTGGGATTGCGCGGAATGGTGCAGATGTAGCGCTCGAGTGCTTGAACCTGATCGGGAGTGAATGGTTGGATGCGGGTGAAGAACACCGCCAAGCGAGGTCCGCACTGCCGGGAGAGCGTCTTGTTCTTTCCTGTCCACTTGAAAGGCGCGGTGTCGAGGATGCCGCGCAGCGAACGGTTGTCAACCGGATTCAAGCCAATACCGTCTGGCTCGATGTCGTAGGTGATGCCGTCGACACCGCCGTCCGGGTGACATGAGTGGCATGAGAACTGAGTCCCGTAGCTGACGGTCGCGCTATGGAAAATGCGTTCGCCGCGCCGGGTCAGCGTCAGTTCCTGCGGGCCGCCGAGCGGGACTACGCCGATTCGGCGCTGTTCCCGCGTGTCGATTATCGAGATTGTGTCGTCTAGAGCATCTGCCACATACACCCTGGCGCCGTCCGGGGAAACTGCGATTCCTCGTGGGTTGCGACCCACCGGGATGCGGCCTAGTACGAATTCGGTGGAGATGCCGAAGTTGTTGGCGAGTTCTTCCCTTTCATGGCCGGATGAAGCCCGGTCGAGAACGCGCTCCATCTTTCTCAAGTCGATGACTGCGACGGCATCCACGCCACCGCCGGTGACATAGGCATGGCGGCCGTCCGGTGTGATCACCACATCCGTGGGGTCGGCAAACGATGAGTCTGGCTCGTCGAGTAGAAGCTGATCGACCCTTCCGTCAGGTCGGATGATGCCGAGACCGTTGGTCATGACCCAGCCCTGAACGACTCGGGTCATCGGGACCAGGTTCTTGGTTCTGATCAGCGTGACGAGGGCGAAACGGCCATCAGGCGCAACGTCGACACCCTGCGCAAGGTTCGCGTCCGGCAGCATGGCTCTATGGCGTACTGTGGATCGGTCGGTTGCCACGAGGGTTACTTCGGATCGAGACGTCGCCCTGAACGGAACAAAGTGAGAGAGGTTGTTGGTGACATAGACCGTTTGCCCATCGGTTGACAGACTGACACCCCATGCGCCACGCGCCGCTGCTAGACGCTTGAGTTCGATCCCAGTTGCCAGGTCGACAACGGAGATGTCGGCAGAGCCGGCGTTGGCGACATACAGCGTGCTGCCATCTGTGCTGACGACCAGACCGTGAGGTTCGTCGCCGACCGCAATCGTCCTTTCGATTTCGAACGTGGTGGCATCGAGCACTGTCACCGTGTCGGATCCCCGGTTACTGACGTACACGGAGCTTTGGTCGGGCGCGAGACAGACACCATGGGGCAAGTGGCCGACGGCCACTTCAGCTTCGACTCTGGCCTCGACAGTGTCGATGACGATCATGCTGCCCGATGCCTCGCAGGCGACAAACAGGCGTCGTCCATCTTGGCTCACGACGAGATTGAAAGGAGTCTTGTACACGACGTCGGACGCGACTGGAGGACCGGTCGCGGCGTTAGCTGAAGAATACGAAGCGCGAGCCTGCTTCCACGGTAGCGCGTGCCCAGCGCGCGGCCAGTCCCGCTGGAGCTGAAACGAGCTCACGCCGAGTACGGACTCATGCGAGCCCTTCGGTTTGTGGCAGACGAGGCAGTCTTCAGTGCGCGGAATCCGGAGCGATGATCGGAGGTCTTGCCCTGGACCTGCCCCTGAGGCCCGGTCGCGATGCTTCGAGCCCGGCCCGTGGCAGCGCTCACACTGGACGCCGTGCTCATATGAGAACGTCGGATCGCGCTCCCAGTCTTCAGTATCGGCAGCGGTCGTGTGGCAGCCAAGGCAGACTGGGTTGGAGAAGGGCTCTATCGCGGTTCCGGAGAGTCGCATGATGTCTTCGGATGTAGAGTCATCGAGGTTCGTGAATGCCCCCGCGTGCGGGCTGGCCGACCATTGGGCGACATTATCGGGGTGACAGGTGCGACAGACCTCGACGCCGACATAGACGCTTGGCTCGTCTTCGGTCGAGAATCCAACCAACGCTGCGAGGGTGATTCCAAGGAGAAGGGCGCCGAGCTTTCGCATGAAGCCCTACTCCTCCGGTTCCGTGATGACAAAGACCTGGTTCAACGGCACTGATTTGAGCTGCTGGACCGTGCCGCTCGGCCAGCGGATGACTATGCGGTCAGCCTTTTCAGATTCTCCCATTCCAAAATGGACTCGAGAATCGCTATGAGAAAGGTAACCCGACGCGGAACCCGCGATGCGTGTTTGGACGGTCTTGTTGGTATGAACCTCGATGCGAGCACCGATTCCATCTCGGTTGCTTCGTTTTCCCCGCGGTTGAACCATGAGCCAGTTCGAGGTGTTGCCGCCGTCGTTTCTCAGTAGTCGGGCCCGTGCGTTGAGGTTGACGACGAGAAGATCGATATCGCCATCGTTGTCGAAATCTCCGGCTGCGGATCCACGGCTGACCAGCTTGGTGTTGAAGGCTGCGCCGGCTTTGCGAGAATCGTCGTTGAATTGGCGGTTCCCCGTATTGTGCAGGAGGAGATCTTCTTCCGGTTCGAGGTGGTGTGCATCGCCGTTGCTGATGAAGATGTCGAGGAGTCCGTCGTGGTCGAAGTCAAAGATGTTGGCGGACCAACTCGTGTATTGGCCGCACGCGCGAGCCAACCCGGCCTGGGCGCTGCGATCCTCGTAGTAGCCCTTGCCGGTGTTGAAGTAGAGACAGCTGTAGTTCATGTCCGGAACCACTATGTCAATCAAGCCGTCGCGGTCGAAATCGCCGAACTCGGGCGACATGGCGGAGGTGGCCTCGCCATTCTGGCCGAACGCTGTGCCGGTTTCGAGGGCGACGTTCTCGAAGGTGCCGTCGCCGCGGTTGCGCCATGCGTAGTTCTCCATGCCGTCGTTGGCGACGAAGACGTCGATCCATCCGTCGTCGTCTAGGTCGCCGATGGCCACTCCCATGGCTCTTCCGTCCGGCTTGGCGATGCCGGCCTTCTTCCCGATCTCCGTGAACGTGCCGTCGCCGTTGTTGCGGTACAGCACGTCGGGCTCACCGCGATAGGAGAGAGGGCCTGGGAACGCGTCAGCCGCGTAGAAATAGCGATACTCAGGGTCATACTTGAGGTAATTTCCGACGTACAGGTCAAGGTCTCCGTCGCGGTCGTAGTCAAAGAAGGCGCTACCAGCACTGAAGAGGGAGCCGGCCACTCTTGCGTTTGTGGAGACATCGGTGAATGTGCCGTCACCGTCGTTTCGGTATAACACGTTGGGCCCGTAGTTGGTCACATAGAGGTCTGTATCTCCATCGTTGTCGTAGTCTGCAGCCGAAACACCCATGCCGTATCCCTGGTCGGCTACGCCGGCCTCCTTGCTGATGTTACTGAACGTGCCGTCGCCGTTGTTGCGGTAGAGGGCGTTGCTCAGAGTGCCCGCCAGATGGCGGCCGCGAACGTGACTGATCTGCTTGAGATACCGACCGTTGACGAGGTAGATATCCAGATCGCCATCGTTATCGAAATCAAAGAATGCGCATCCCGCACCGGTGGCTTCGACGATGTTGCTGAGCTTGTCGTCGCCGATGCTGTGCTCGAAGGTGACTCCGGCCTTGCTGGTCACATCGGTGAACGTTGGGGTGGGAGGACCTGCAGCCATGGCTGAGGTCTGAGCGAGAGCTATCAGGCAACCAATCATCTTCATTGCGGGCTCCCAGAGGAATGGGCAGGCACCAGTGAAACGGCGGGTTTGACAACAGCCTCGGCAAGGCGATTGGGTGGCGATGTCTCTCGGTCCTCATGACAGCCGATGCAGCCACGCCACTCTCGCGGCATGACCCAGGTCCATGAATCTTGTCGAGCGACCACTTCCCCCTCGGCGTTCATGATTTCCAAACGAAGTGGAGTCCGGGCTGGCACCTCGATATGAAATGAACCATCCGATTCGATGGGGACTTCGCCGAGGATGCGGTGAGAGGATAATGCTGAAGGGTTCTGGTTGGACGATTCAGCAGTCGAGGGGACTCCTTCCACAACGCGGAGAGTATGCATGGCCCCGCTCTGCAGATCATTGATCTCCGGACGATCGCTAATGTGGGAGCTGAGGCAGAACATGATGCCGGACTCTTTGCGAAGGTCGACCACTGAAGACCTGCCGTTCACTCTCGGCCTTTCGGCAAGTTCTGCTACCGGGAGAAGATGGTTTGTTTTGTCGGCAAGAACCGGTCTGCCCAGGCGTCCGGTCTTCGGATCGGCGTGATGGATAGCAAAAGGGGTGCTCTGATCAGGTTCTCTGTGCGAGACCAGCAGCTCACCGTTCGTCAGCGGCAAAGGGCTTGAAAAGAGCCCGTCGGAAGTGTCGGTGAGGTGGTGATAACCATGCAGCGGGCGTCGCAGATTCACTGCCGCCAAATGTCCGCCTTCGAGAGGCGCTTTCCCGGCAGAGTCGATGAGATAGAGCCAGCCGTGTCCGCCAACTCGAGCCAGACGTTTCCAGCTGGGCTCTTGGTGTACTCCCGCAAACGGCATGAGATCGGTACCGTCGATGTTGACTGCCAGTAAACCGTGCCGGGAGATGCCATCGGCGCCGACAGTTGTACTGGTGAAAACCACGCGACCACTGGGCAGCACTTCGGGACCGAAGTCCGACAACATGTTGTAGGTGATACGAAGTGGGTTCGAGCCGTCCAGGTTCGCGGCAAAAAGAGCAGTGGTCGGCTGGTGCGAGTTCTCGTCGAGCCAACCGTGATCGGTCGAGACATAGATGATTCGATCTGTAGGCGCCGTATCGTCGAGGTGAAAGAGCGAGCCGACCCAAAGTGGTGAATGGGAGTGCCCCGGGCCGTGAGTGACCTGCACAGGATTCGATCCATCTCGATCCATTCGCCATATCTGCCAACGCGAGGTCGGCGTTTTGCGACCTGCAAACAGAATAGTTGTGCCGTCGAAGGAAACGGAAGGGTCGCGAGCGGCCACAAACTGTTGTGTGAGGATCACGCTCTTGACCTCATTGCCGGAGGTTTTCACTGCTTCGATCTGACAACCCTCACATTCGTCCCAGATGGCCCCGGCAGGGACGCGGAGCACGAGCATATCTAAATCACCTGCCTGAGCGTTCACACTTGAAAGTGCAACTACAAAAAGTAGCAGACGAATGAAGGTATGACAGGAATAGAATTGAATCAGACCAGGACCCGGAAACACTCTAGATAGAGATATCTTCATCACTCGCGATGGTAGCGGAACCGGAGTGTGATTCTCAAACTGGTGCAGTCAGCACCTTTGTCTCTTCAGCGCGTCACCGGGACCTTGCATGGTGGACCAGCGAGGTATTGATCAAGATCCGCTTGCAGGACAGGAATGGCCTCTACTGCCTTGTCATCAACTGCTGCGTCCAGAACCTTTTGTTGCCACGTTGCGGCTTCGTCGCATCGTCCGAGTTCGGCCATGGCTTGAGCGACTACTTGGGCATGGCGCGGCGAGGGAGCGGCTTCATAAACTTGAGTTGCGAGTTCCAGGGCCCTTTCCCCATTGCGAATATCGCTGGCTGGGCTGGCTGAGAGGAGGCGAGCGAGGGCAAAGGCGATACGTCCGCTATCTGGTATGCGCTCGAATCCAGCATTCAGTACAGAGTAGGCGCGATGATACAGCTCGAGTCGGATGAGAGCCGCAGCTCCACCCATGACCGCGTTCTCGCTGGCTGGATCCAGTTTGGCGGCCTGCTCGAAGTGTGCCAGAGAAGCTTGGTCGTCGCCGGCTCCTACAAGGGACTGAGCCAGCAGGAGCCGTACCTCGGAATCGTAGGGAGTCTGGGCGATTACCTCCTGAAGGTGGGGGATGGCTTCATCGTAGGCGCCTTTGTGTGCCAAGAGGCTTCCCAAGTTGAAGTTGGCGGTAAGTTGCTTCGGTTCGATCTCCACTACTGAGCGAAACAGTCTGAGAGCTTCTTCCACGTCACCCAGCTGAGAGTATGTCGCGCCAAGGTTCACCAATGCGCGTGTGCTGGAAGGGTCAGCTTCGACAGCAAGGGCAAACTCATCGCGGGCCTCGCTGTAGCGAGCGTTGGCGAAGGCGAGTCGCCCGCGGACGAGATGGACCCGTTCACCGCGCGTGAGCAACTGAAGGGAGTCGACGACAGGGTCCGGAGCTCGTACTCCAACTGTGCCGCGTTTCTCGAGGTGCTCTCGTGCCTCGTCCACCCGGCCGAGTCCTCGATAGGCCATCGCCAAGCTATAGTGCAGACGATTGGCCTCCGGAACCGATGCGAGGGCCGCCTTGAAATATGCCACGGCATCCTCGTAGTCCTGACGTCGTAGAGCCAGTTCACCGAAACCTGCCATCACCGCAGGTGAACCCGGAGAGAGAGAGAGAGCCGATCGGAAAGCCGATTCGGCCTCGTCGTTGCGGCTCAGGTCAAGGTACACCTCTCCTAGCGCCACAAGTGCCGCGAAGTCTCTCTGCTCGAGCGACCATGCGGCTTCGAATTGGACGGCTGCCAATTCCAGGTCTCTCGAGAGGCGGAGTACATCACCCTGAAGGTGGTGCCATGTAAAGGCACCTGGGTCGAGCGCGCTTGCGTTTCGGTAGCAGGTCAGTGCTTCAGGTAATAGCTCGTAAGCGTGGTAGAGCTGACCCAGGGTGCCGTATGCCGCCGCAAGTTGGGCAGCTGTTGCATCCGGCTCGGAAATCGCCGCTTCCATATCTTTGCGCGCCTGTTCCAGCTGGCTGGCGACAGTCGAATCGAGCCCAGAGAGGTCCGGAGATGGGATGGCTTCGAGTTGAGAGCGAAACGCCAATTCTACGGGTTGGTCCTGCGCAGGTGAGGCGGGGACGGTCCCTGGCGCGGACAGGAGACCAATAAGGAGGATAAAACACAAGTGTATGTCGTGGGGTGTTCTCTTCATTCTTTTTCCTTCGGTGCGGTGCCCTGTCGTAGCGTGGAGTAGCGATTGATCGGTGGTGCCGGCCAGGATTCAGAGGTTCCGTCGGGCCATGAAACCTGAATGGACTTCACCTTTTCATCGCTGCCAAGTCCTAGTATTACCCTTGGGTCTCTAGCGGAGCAGAAACTGCCGTCGCTGCGCACCCGCCTCCACAGAGAACGGCCGTCAGTCCGGATTACTTCCAGGCGGGCACCGAGCGCGTCGCGCTTCGCGTTTTCGGCGACGAGCCGCAGTCCCATCCAATTGGCTGTGTTTCCGATCTGATTTATCAGCAGTCGTGTGGGACCGTTGTTGTTGGCCGCAAGAACATCGGTGTCGCCGTCGTTGTCGATGTCGCCGAAGGCGGCGCCACGGCTGACTTCAATGAGCTTGAAGGATTCTCCGGCATTGGGTGTGACCTTGAATTTTCGCCCACCAAGGTTTTGGAGGAGATGATTAGGTTGACCAAGAGGGTAAGCATCCCCTGCGCGAGCCCTCTCTGGAATGGTTCGAACCTCACCATTGAGCACCAGCAGATCGAGCCAACCGTCGTTGTCGTAGTCAAACCAACCGGTTCCGAATCCGGTTTTGCCGATGCTGATTGAGGCAAGTCCGGTGGCGGCGGTTCTGTCTTCAAAGAGTCCCGTCCCGTCATTGACGTACAGGGTATTAGTCTCTTCCATGATGTGGGTGATGAAGATGTCGTCGTCGCCATCGCCGTCGAAGTCATCAGCATCGGCGCCCATACTGGCCTCGGCGGCGCCCATCGCGTTGATGGCCGCACCCGCCCAAAGGGCCTCGTTTCCGAATGTGCCGTCACCGTTGTTGATCCACAGTTGATTTGGGTTGCCGTCGTTGGCGACGTAGAGATCAATCCAACCATCTCGGTTGAGATCCGCCGCGACGACGCTGAATCCGGAGCCGAATGCCTTGTGGATGCCGGCGGCCATAGTCACGTCTTCGAAAGTGCCGTTGCCCCTGTTACGGAGAAGTCGATCAGGGACTGGGTTGTAGGCGCTGGGTCCACAGAAGTCGCGCGCCGAGCTGTTGGCGTAGCACTCGCGAGTCGGGGCAGTTTCGAAGTCGACATAGTTCGAAACGAAGAGATCGAGATCGCCATCACGGTCATAGTCAAAGAAGGCGGCGCAGGTACTCCAACGAGGATCGTCAGCCCCTGCGGCGGCAGTGACGTCGGAGAACGTCCCGTCTCCGTTGTTATGGTAGAGCTGGTTTGACTCGAGGTTGGTGATGTAGAGGTCGACGAAGCCGTCGTTGTCGTAGTCGCCAGTGGCAACTCCCATGCCGTAGCCGTCGGCTTTGATGCCGCTTTTCGGAGTGACATCGGTGAACTTGAGTTCTCGGGTGCCGTCCGGCTTCACCTTAAGGTCGTTGCGATACAGACGGTCCATCGGTGGTTGTTTCTCCGGCCAAGGAAAGACTGCCTGAGTCATCTTCTCGCCAAGGAGTTGGCCCTGAACCAGATACACGTCGAGGTCCCCATCGTTGTCGAAGTCAAATAAGCCACAACCCTGACCTGTGATCTCGGCAATCGTGAAGTTGCCTGTCATGCCGTTGAAGTGTGTGAAATCGATGCCGGTATCTACCGCTACGTCAACAAAGACTGGTTCGGATGACCAAACCGGTGGTGTGGAGAGTCCGAACAGAATCCCCACCGCAAGGCAAACCCGTGCCGCAACTTTCGCGAGCGCCCCCTGGTCGTCACCGGTGATAGTTTGCAATGTGGCCTCCATACATCACATGAACACGATTGTTTGAAAGTATAGTCCCTCGCTCGTAGCCAGAGTTCCTCGCCATGCAATCTGTTTCGCACTCTCGGAAGCCGGCTGCCGTATGCTGTGCTCTAACAGGTGTGCGGACGCGTGAGCATGTGGAGGGCGAATCTTAATGACCGAGAGACAACTTCCCTGGTCTGATACGTGCTTTGTATGTGGAGAGAGCAACTCTAACGGACTCGGTGCGCGCTTTATGCGTGAAGGAGATCGGGTTGTCCTGCGGACTGAAATCGACCAGTGCTTCGAAGGCTATCCCGGACGCGTTCATGGGGGCATCGTGACCGCTCTGCTCGACGAGACGTCGGTGTGGGCGGTGTCGGTCGCGCTACGCCGTTTTTGCCTTACCAGAGAGATCACCACTCGCTTTCGGCGTCCTGTGCCTGGGGCAAGCCAATCATCGTGTATGCCCAGATAGTCGCGGATGAAGCCAAAATTGTGCGGGCGCGTGCCGCCATCGAGGATGAGGACGGAACAGTACTGGCAAGTTCTGAAGGGGTGTTTTCTCCGGTACCGAAGGAAGTGCACGAGCAAATGGTGCCCCTACTCAAGATGCCGGGGCGTTCGGCGGAACTCGCTGACATCTGATCACGAGAGGCCAGTCTTAAGGCTCGTTGGTGGGTTTGTTTACTGGTGGTTGCAGTGGGGATCATGTATGTTGTTTCGACTTTTCGCCATTGGCGCCATCGGATGAGAACAACGTGCAGTGCTTCCAGAAAACACATTCTTCGGCAGTACACCTGAGCGGTAAAGGGGATCGCTGCTGAATGGTATTTGCCAGTACGATCTTCCTGTTCTACTTCCTGCCTCTCTTTTTGGTCATCTATTACCTCGCTCCCAGGCGAGCGCGTTCGCTGATCATTGCAC
>JAAESQ010000182.1 GCA_024229275.1 bacterium
AGGGATATCGGGTGCGCCACCGTAACTGGAGTCATCCGGCAGGAGCGATAGACCTGGTCGCTCCGCGTGGCAAACGGATCATCTTCGTCGGGATAGAGACGCGGTCGAGCGAGAACTACGATGATGCGCTGGGTGCAGTTGACGAGAAGAAACAAGGCCAACTCGCAAAGCTCGCCAGTTTGTATCTCAGCCAATTCAATCTATGGGAGCAGCCGACCAGATTTGACGTTGTCGCCGTGCAACGACGACAGACCTTTCCGTGGTGGAGGCTGCTGCATGTGAAGGATGCGTTTCAGCCCAATCTTGGGCGGCAGGTTTGAGTCGCTGAGGATTCAGAAGGCAGAGACAGCGGCAGAAGTCAGACACAGATACAGAGGCAGATACAGAGCCAGAGGCAGGAATCAGATACAGATACAGAAACAGAGGCGGGAATGCGAAGGCCACGCTCTGTCGGGTCGTTCTGGCTTCAAAGCATGGTCACTCCGGGTCGTTCATGGTTGGGGGTGTGTAACCGCCGAGCCTGACGGAGTCAAGGGCGAGCCAGCGTAGGAACGCCGGTCGTTCCGACCCTTGACACCGCCAGCCTCGACGGCTGGCGAGGGAGTCATGAACAACACGGAGGTGACCATGCATGACTCGCAGCCCAGAACGGACCTGATTGCTTACACCGTTGCTCTCAAAGTAGCTTCGAAAACCTTAGCACTCGTTAGAAGAGTTCCTGCACCCTTCAAGTCGCTGTCAGACCAAGCAATCAGAGCCGCAAGCTCCGTTGCGGCTAACTTGAACGAAGGGAACGGGAGATTCGGAAGAGATCGTTTCAACCACTGGCGTATTGCCTACGGTTCGGCTAAGGAAGTGGACACGTTCCTTCGTCTCCTCAGCGGTGCAGGCGTTGTCGATTCATCTCAAGCAATGAAAGTAGCAGACCTGTTCGACGAAGTCCGGGCGATGACCTGGCGGTTGATCCACAAGAAGTGATCCTCGCGGATCGATAGGACCACCGAGGCCGCGGCTCACCGTCGCGGTCTTCGGCCCCGGCCCCGGACGCGGTCTGTTGTCCTTGCCCCTGCCTTTTACGTTCCCTCCACTTCGAAGGAGCGCATACGACTTAGCACTCGCAATGACCATCGCCCTCGTCATCGTCATCGCCATCGAATATGTCGCTGAGGTGGTGGCATCTGATTCAGAGGACAGAGACAGATACAGTATTGGATACCGATTACGCGTCCGAGACAAAGACCGAACCCATCCGCAGTCCCAGCCGCTCCCTAACACCTCCACTCAGCGAGGTTGTAAGATACGCCGCGTGCTGACGTCAGACTTTGACTACGATCTTCCCGAAGAACTGATTGCCCAGGCGGCATTGCCGCGTGGCGAATCCCGCATGCTGGTACTCGAACGCGGTTCAGGCGAGTTGCGGCATGCTTCGATTCGCGACTTCATCAGCTTTCTCAATCCTTCGGATCTCTTATTGCTCAACGACACTCGTGTGATACCTGCACGTCTCTGGGCCCAGCGCCGTACCGGCCGTCGCTTCGAACTGCTACTTTTGCGAGTTATCGACGACCTGACCTGGGAATGTCTTCTTCGTCCGTCGGCCAAGGCTCGTATAGGCGAGTCTCTTGAACTGAGTGATGGCGGAACAGTTACACCCCAGCGCCGTCTCGGTGAGGGGCGGTGGGAGATTGTCTGCGATCCTTCACTCGACTTTGAGCGATTGGAAATCCTTGGTGAGGCACCGCTGCCACCCTATATTTCACGCCCGGAGGGTGCGACAGCGGACGACAGTGTCCGATATCAGACAGTGTATGCAAGTGAACCCGGGGCGATCGCCGCACCCACTGCGGGCCTCCATTTCACACCAGAAATGATCGACGAGATTTCTGCGGAAGGGATCGAGATCGCCAAGCTTACTCTTCACGTCGGCATCGGTACCTTCAAGCCAGTGTCGGTTGAGAATGTAGTCGACCACGTGATGCACGACGAACGAATTCGAGTGACGGAAAGTGCTGCGGATGCCGTCAATCGTGCGTTGCACGATCATCGGCGCATTGTGTGCGTCGGCACTACGACCGTGCGGGCATTGGAAGGCGGACTCGCATTAGGTGAAGGCCACTTGATGGCTGGCGACGCGTCAACTAATATCTTCATTACTCCCGGATACAGGTTTCGCGGAGCGGGGGCGTTGCTCACCAACTTCCACCTTCCGCAGTCGACATTGGTGATGATGGTAAGCGCTTTGGCAGGACGAGAGAGGATTGTTGGGGCATACGAAGAGGCGGTTAGGAAGAAATATCGCTTCTACTCCTTTGGCGACGCGATGCTTATTGTGTAGGGGAAGGCGGCAGGAACAGAATCAGAGACAAAGGCAGAGACAGAGACAGATGCAGAATCAGATTCAGAGGCAGGTGTCAGGGGTTGTGGGGGACGCACTCTGAACGCCATGTGCTTCGAATGACTCCGATGGATGCGAGCACTAACGGTGGCCATCGCCTTCGTCATCGTCATCGCCATCGAATATGGCGCTGAGGTGATGGCAGCAGAATCAGGTTCAGATCCAGATCCAGAGTCAGAGGCTGCGGCTAGGCCAAGCGCCGCGACCGCATGATCATATGGCGTGCGGTTCCAATCAGGAACCGAAGATGGCTCCGATGACCAGAATGGCGACAAACACCAGAATGGCTGCACCAAGGACTGCCAGGAAGATTTCGAATGGAGAGTAGCGGGCTTTTCGTTGGGTTGTACGACCGCTGGACCCTTTGTTCTTCCGGCGGTGTTTGCGTTTCTTGCCCATTGAAGTCCTCCAGCATACGGAGTGTACCTGCTCCTGCCTTGTTGATGTTTCGCGACTGTAACATCCGGCCCGATTCCGCTCAGCGTCGAACTAGTATCCGAATATCAATTCATTGTTAAACAGTGAAGGATAGCTCTTGAGGTTTGGTGGTAGGCGACGACCCCGGGGTCCCTGTAACCCGAGGAAGTCTTTTGAGGTAGGCCAATAGATTGGCTATTGGGG
>JAAESQ010000183.1 GCA_024229275.1 bacterium
GACCTTGAGACCATCAAGGCGCTTTTGGCTAGAGGCTTCTTTAACTGCCAGAACTCTGACTTCCTGCGCGCCCCACACTTCAAACTCCACGTTTCCGTTGATGTTCTCGAGGCTCACAGTGCCTCCAACAGAGAGTGGATAAGTCTGATCGAAGGTCTCGGAGAGGTCTTCCGCCACCGCTAGCGATGACACCGCAAGCATGACAGCGAAGCATATCGTCAGGGCTCCGTAAGAGGTTCGCAGGGTTTGCATTTCAGGTTCTCCTTTCGACTCGGCCTGAGAGATCAACGTAGGAAGCGGTCATTTGTTTTCCTCTTCCACCTGCTATGACACCAGGGAGGCGCAAAAGGTTGCAATGTTCTGATCCTATTGCGCCCGACGGTTTCACCATTTAGGGTAGAGATGATGAAAAACGCACATATATTCGTCGCTTCACTTATTTTAATCTGCCTCACCTTTGGAGGAGCACAGGTCTACGCTCAAACCCCACCGGATCTCCCTGCACCCGACGACGTTGCAGCTCCACCGGAGGATGCCGAGAAAACCCCTTCAGGGCTCACACACAAGCTCATCAAGGCCGGGAAGGGAACCGAACATCCGGGGCCAGCGGATCTTGTCACTGTTCATTATTCAGGCTGGACAACTGACGGTAAGCTCTTCGACTCGTCGATACCGCGAATCCGACCGGCAACTCTTCCCCTAAATGGTGTTATTGCGGGATGGACCGAAGGTTTGCAGTTGATGGTCAAAGGCGAGAAGAGGCGATTCTGGATTCCGGAAAACCTGGCCTATCAGGGCCGACCCGACGCTCCCGCGGGTATGCTTGTCTTCGATATCCACCTCTTGGACTACGAACCTGCACCCAAGCCGCATGACACACCGCCTGATGTCGACGCCCCTTCAAGAGGAGCCGTGCGGGAAGAGTCAGGCCTTGCCTCGAAGGTGATCAGGCCAGGGGTTGGCCGGATTAAGCCCGAGGCAACCAGTAAAGTCGTGGTGCACTACACCGGATGGACGACGGACGGCAAGATGTTTGACTCGTCCAAGAGGCGAGGTAAACCCTCTACCTTCACTCTCAATCAGGTAATTCCAGGCTGGACAGAGGGTCTTCAGCTGATGGTCGTCGGCGAAACGAGACGTTTCTGGATTCCGGAAGATCTGGCCTACCAAGGCCGCTCAGGTGCTCCCGCAGGTATGCTGGTGTTTGACGTCGAGCTGATTGATATCCTCGACTGAACGACCAGAACACGCCCGCATGAAAGGTGCCGAGCCGCAATTCAGCCAGCGGGAACAAGCTTGGGAAGGGGGCGACCATGCCTGACAGTCCGAATAGCGGTCGCCGATTACGCCGTTTGCTCGGCAGTCTCCTGAACGCACGCTGGGCTATCGTAGTCGTCATCGTGGCAGTCCTGGGCTATCTGAGCATCCTCCAGTTCTGCCGAAGCGCGAATGAGGTCAGCAAGAGCGGCGTCGATACCGCGCGCGCCGTCGGCGATGCTGCAGCGGCGGTCGCCAAGGGCTTGCACAGTGGCAATGTCACAACGCGTTTCGTTGCCGCTATACCTCATCTACTACCTCAAGACTCCGTTCGTTTGGAACTGGCCGCCTTCGAAGCGACTGAGACCATCGCCCGTTCCGACGAGCGTCTCGTTCTGTGGGACAAGTTTTCCCTCGGAACCAACGTCACAGAGATACGAGTTCCCGTAACCTACCGCTACCATCTCGAGATGGGCGACCCGTGGCATCTCACGATCCGCGACGGAATCTGCACAGTCCAAGCTCCTCAGATTCGACCTACCTTGCCACCTGCAATTCACACCGACCGCATGGAAAAGAACAGTCAGCGTGGATGGGGCCGTTGGGATGCCGACGACCAGATGGAAGAGCTTGAGCGATCGGTCACGCCGACACTTATACTTCGCGCCAAGAACGACGACCACCTCACTATGGTCCGCGAGGAATGTCGCAGCAACGTGGCTGAGTTCGTCCGTGCCTGGTTGCTCAGAGAAGATCATTGGCGAAGAGACCGTTTGACCGCCATCGTGGTCCGGTTTGCCGACGAAGAAGAGATCAATGCACCGAATCTGCCGACGCTGACTCTCGAGAATTTAGACTAGATTTCTCGCGCCTCTGAACGACCAAAGGGACAACAATTCAATACACAGTCTCATCTTGATTGACAATCTTATCTAGAACCATTACAAATAAAATGTGGCTCGGTACGACGAAATGGAACACGCGTTGCGAAAGGCCGGTTGCCGGCTCACGCGTCAGCGGCGAACCATTCTCCACCACCTCTCCACCAGAGAAGACCATCCGACAGCGCGTCAGGTGTACCAAGCTCTCTGTCGAACAAATTCGACACTCAGCCTTGCGACCGTCTACAACACCCTCAACATGCTCACCGAGGTCGGAGCCATCAGACATCTGGACTGCGCCTCTTCGGACTGTCGCTACGACACGAATCTCGATCCACACGTCAATCTTGTCTGTTCGAGGTGCGGTGGGATTGAGGACTTTGAGTATCCACTCCCTGTCGAATTTGACGAAGTATTTAGAAGCGCGGGATTTCAAACCAAAGACGCACGCATCGAGTACCACGGCGTCTGCGCTGCCTGTAGCAGAACGAAGGCCGAAGTGACGGCGGCTGAGAGCTGAGGAGGCACACTATGGCTGTCTACGAATGCACGGTCTGCGGCCACATCTATGACGAGTCAGCCGAAGAGCTCGTCTGGGCCGATCTGCCTGATGACTGGGTCTGTCCGGTCTGTGCCGCCGACATGAGCTATTTTGAGCCAAGAGCGTCATCAGAGAAGGCTGAGAACGGAGAACCTGACCAACCTCCTACCGAGTCAAATCTCGAGACCTACCTCTCACAATGGAAGCGTTCATCGGACGAGATCGAGCCACACCTTGTGACGATCCAGCAGGCTTCAATCAGTGGCAGTTCAGTATTGGAACCCATGCGCTCTCGGCTTCGAGTAGTTGGCTGGAATGACCTGCTCTTTGCCGGTGCTCAGCTCGCAAAGCTGCCACTCAATGAAGAGGATCCTATCGCAACGCAGACTGTCATTGGGCCCAATGCAGCTCATCCCCTCGTGATCGATACTCCAATATTTGTCAGCCACATGTCATTTGGCGCTCTGTCACGGGAGGCAAAAATAGCTCTCGCTCGCGGTAGCGCTGCTGCAGGTACTGCGATGTGTTCGGGCGAAGGAGGCATCCTGCCCGAGTCACAGAAACCAGCTCATCGCTACATTTTTGAGTATGTACCGAATCGGTACAGTGTGACCGATGAAAACCTCCGTGCCGCCGACGCCATAGAGATCAAAATCGGCCAATCGGCAAAACCCGGCGTGGGAGGTCATTTACCAGGCCATAAAGTCACCGATGAAATCGCGGCTGTTCGCGGATTCCCTGCAGGAAAGGACATCATCAGTCCAGCTCGCTACGCCGACATCTCGACAGCAGCTGAACTCAAGGCAAAGGTGGAATGGCTTCGCGAGGTATCGCATGGCAAACCAATCGGTATCAAGATCGCCGCTGGACACATCGAGGCCGATATCGATGTTGCCATCTCGGCCGGGCCCGACTTCATCACAATCGACGGACGAGCCGGCGCAACTGGCGCCGCGTCGAAGGTGGTCAAGGATTCCACTTCTGTTCCCACTGTCTTTGCTCTGTGGCGAGCACGGAGACACCTTGACACTCTAGCCGCGGAAGGAGTCTCTCTCCTCATAACAGGCGGATTGCGAGTCTCTTCAGACTTTGCGAAGGCGTTAGCACTGGGAGCAGACGCCGTGGCCATCGGCACCGCCGCCATGATCGCCTGCGGCTGCCAGCAATACCGAATCTGCCACACGGGGAACTGCCCGGTTGGAATCGCCACGCAGAATCCCGAACTGCGCAGACGACTTGACATCGACCTATCTGCGCAACGCGTTGAGAACTTCTTCCGAGTCTCGACCGATGAACTTAAGGCATTTGCCCGACTGACTGGAAATGACGACGTTCATTCACTCATCGCTCGCGACCTCATGACCACAAGCTCTGAGATCGCAGCCCACACCGAAATCTCTCATGTTGGGCAGGCAAACGCGCTGCCCTGAAGAAAACAAGGAGGAACCAATGTCGAAGACCCAAGAGAATCTCGCGGCTGCATTTGCCGGAGAGAGCCAGGCACGCAACAGGTACACCTACTACGCCAAGGTAGCCCGAAAAGAGGGCTATCACTACATCGCCAAGATCTTTGAAGAGACAGCAGAGAACGAAAAGCGTCACGCCTACGACGAATTCGTGATGATGGGAGGCCTCGGCAACACGGCTGAGAACCTGCAGGCAGCGATGGAAGGTGAAGCCTACGAAGTCGACACCATGTACAAGGACTTCGCAGAAGAGGCAAAAGCCGAAGGCAATAAAGAAGCAGCTGCACTTTTCAACATGATTCGCCGCGTCGAAATGGAACATCGCGACCGTTACAAGAAGCTGCTCGACCTGGTCAAGAGCGACAGTGTCTACAAGCGCGATAATCCGATTCGATGGAAATGCGCGGTCTGTGGATACATTCACGAAGGAAATGAACCGCCTGTCAAGTGTCCGTGTTGTAAGCATCCGCGGGAGTACTACGAGCCCGACTCAATGGAAATCTGACACCCTCACTTCAGTAGTCCTCATTCCAGAGAGAGGGAAGCTCCGGCTTCCCTCTCTCATTTATCGCACCTTGAGCTGTACCGAAAGGCAAGGAACACAGGTATGATCCCAGCGAGGGACAATGACTGACTCTGAGGCATCAAGAACGGACACAGCCGCGACGCAGCGGCGTGAAGCACTGATTGCCGTACTTCTGCTCGCACCTATCCCGAGTATTGGCGTCTTCTCGGCAATGATCAGTCCGGGTGGTTCGCTTGGTCACGCAATTTTTGTAGTCTGCAAAGTCTGGCTTCTGGCTCTGCCTGCGGTGTGGTGGTGGTGGCGCGAATCCGGCCGTCCACGCTGGATCGCACCATCGACTGGACCCCTCCTCGTCGGTGGTGTCTTGGGATTTGCACTCGGCGCCTCGATTCTGATTGGCTACGGCCTCTTCTTCGAAAGCCGAATTGACCCGTCGGCCCTCCGAGAGGCGACCGAGGCCATGCGCCTTGGACTTCCCCTCCCCTTCCTAGCGGCGGCGCTTTACTGGTCGTTTGTCAATTCGGCGATTGAAGAGTATGTCTACCGCTGGTTTCTGCTCCGTCACCTGGGTCGTCTGGTAACGCCGACGGTCGCCGCTATAGCATCCGCTCTGGTTTTCGCCACCCACCACGTCATCGCACTGCTGATGTACCTTCCCGTTCCTCTGGCAATCATCGGTTCAACTGGGGTCTTTGTCGGCGGATTGGTCTGGGCAATTCTGTATCAGCGATTCCGTTCGCTCTGGCCCTGCTGGCTGAGTCACGCCATCGTCGACATCGCGGTCTTCTCGATTGGTTGGGAGATGGTCTTCGGTGGCCACTAACTGCTCCAATCCGAGTTCCGCCAGGGACGGCGCGATCGGCATCATCATTGTCGACCACGGATCTCGTCGACGTGACAGCAATCGTCGATTTGAGCAACTTGTACACGAATATGAAAATCACGGATCCCATGCAATGGTCGAACCAGCCCACATGGATCTCGCCATGCCAGATCTGGCCGCAGCATTCGACAACTGCGTCACGCGGGGCGCCACCTTCATTGTCGTCCAGCCTTTCTTCTTGCTACCCGGTCGACACCTCGAAGAAGACATTCCGCAACTTGTGAGTGCGGCGGCAACCCGACACCCCGGAATCGGATTTACGATCGCTGCTCCTGTCGGGCTCCATCCCTTGATGTCAGACATCATGGAAGCGTGCATCGCTAGAGCCATCGAGGTTAACGAACCTGTTGACCCGTAGTGGAGTATCGCCGTATTCCATAGCCTGTGGTTCCGCTGCCCTATCGCTCCGTTGCTCGTATCCAAACGACTCCGCCTCAAGGCTGAATTGAGGTAGGTCACTGTGCCCCACTGAGATCAGTAGAAGGTCGTATGCCGAAGAAGACGGCGACGACCATAGCCACGCTCTTCAGCTTGGTGGCCGTTGACCTGTTGATCCGTAAAGCCGTTCGCTCCACATAGCCGCTTGTCCTTTCGTCCCGAAGAACCGATAGCCCTGGCTATTCGTATATGATGATGCCGACAACAACCTCACAATCACTGAAGGAGCAACAAACGTGGGACATCTCAAACAGCGTCGCGACGAGGTCGCTGCACGGTTCTACACCCCCGATTATCGTGTTTATGGAACTATCTTTCTCATACCGGGCCGCTCAACAGCGGACCTGCTCAACATGGACCAGAACAACTTCATACCGGTTATCAAATCTCAGGTCTTTGCGCCCGGCATTGATCATCCACCCCTCCAAAACGAATTCCTGGGACAGGTGAGATTCGCTGGACTCAACCGCGAACAAGTGCTCTGGGTACTCGGTGGGCGTCCAGCCGAGCCTTCGACCGTCGCACAGAAGGAACTCAAGGTAAGTTTCATCTTTCCGAACTATCTGGTGGCAGGTACGATCAACGTCCCCTCTAATCAACGACTCACTGATCTGCTCTATACGTCTGGCCACTTTGTGTCTGCGTTAAACGTGCAAGTCTTCCCCTGGGACGGCAAGACGCCCTTTGGCCAATTGTCAGGCAAGTCGAGGTACGATTTCGCCACGATCAATCTGCGAAACACACTCTCGGTGGTTGAACTGGGATAGTTCACCGGCCTCTCTAACAAACCTCACACCATGGTCCTTACTTACCGGTTGACCACTTTGATATCATGCCCTTCCCTTCGAGGGTGATCGGGAGAGGTGCGATGACCTGGCAATATTCACAGAAGACCACCGAGCTGTTCATGAACGCCGTTCAGGGCAAACCTGGAACACATATGGGCGAGATCGACAACGCTGACGGCTTTGGCGAACACGGATCCATCGCCTGTGGCGACGCGCTGCGATTCACTTTCAAGGTTGAGCGGGATCCAGGCGACCCACGCAAAGACCGCATTACTGAGGCGCGCTACCTCACGTTCGGTTGCACGTCTGCAATTGCTGCCTCCGAGGCACTTTGCGCGATCATCGAGGGAAGCGAGTTCACACCCATTGAGGCGCTGGAGATCACGAATCAGGACATAATCAAATACCTCGACGGCCTCCCGCAGGCCAAGATCCATTGTTCGGTGATGGGGGCAGAAGCACTTGAAGCGGCAGTCTTCAACTGGGCTCAGAAGCGAGGAGTGGACCTCGTTGAACTCGGCATCGACATCAGCCACGATGAACAAGAAGAAGGTCGCCTTGTCTGCAAATGTTTCGGTTTGACCGAACCGTATCTCAAACGCAAGATCAACGAACTGGAGCTGCGCACCATCGGTGACGTCACCAACGCCATCAAGGCCGGCGGCGCTTGCATGTCGTGCCACCACACACCCGGAGGCCTACAGGATCTGATCGACGAAGTCTGGGGACGGCAACCGGCAAAAATCAAGGAGCTCCCGGTTCTACCAATGGGACGCGAAACTAAGAAGGCTGAGCCCCCCGCCGAGATGTCGCCATACAGATTCGCCAAAAGTGTCGAAGATGTAATCGACAAATTCGTTCGTCCTCAACTCCAGAAGGACCAGGGTAATCTCGAGATCGTCGACATCAAGGACATGACTGTCTATTGCAGACTCATTGGAGCTTGTCAGGGATGCGCAGGAGGACCTCAAACGCTCAAGATCCTCGTCGAGCAAGCGCTCAAGGACAATATCGATGAGCGCGTGAAGGTGATCGAGGTCTGAGACGAGCAGGAGGCTAGGAGGCTAGGAGGCTAGGAGGCTAGGAGGCTAGGAGGCTAGGAGGCTAGGAGGCTAGGAGGCTAGGAGGCTAGCCAGAAGCTTAACTCTGAGTCTGTTCCTGCCAATCGTACCTGGCCCCGCGACCGCCCCGGTCTCTGTTCCCGACTTCTGTTTCCGTCTCTGAACCCTGAATCTGTCTTCTGTATCTGATTCTGATTGCTGAATCTGTCTCTGTCCTCTGATTCGGATGTCTCCACCTCAGCGCCATATTCGATGGCGATGACGATGGCGATGCCCATCGCTAGTGATCGCATCCATCGGTGTTATTCGATAGGTATGATCCCTGAAAAGCGGAACGTTCGCTGTCGCTGTCGCTGTCGCTGTCGCTGTCGCTGCAAACGATGCGATCACAACCTCGCAGTGTCAAATTTTTTAACGCTCACCTGCGTTCTAGTGCGCGGGGCCGTTCTCCTTCGCCGCATGCTTGAGTTCCTTTTCCGTTGCGTCGCGAACTGCGGCGACTTCGACGGAGAAATTCAATGTCTTGCCGGCGAGTGGATGGTTGCCGTCGAGCACGATTTCTTTGTCATTGACTTCGACTACCAGGAAGTTGTGCGACTGCCCACTGGCATGCTGCGCCTCGACCACCTCACCGGGATCCACTGCGAACTCAAACTTGGACCGAGGCACTCTCATCACGCGTTCCGGATCGTGGTCGCCATAGCCGTCTTCAGCCGACACGGTCAGTTCGACCTTGTCCCCTTCGGACATCCCATCGAGAGCTTTTTCCAGACCAGGAATGATCTGGCCGTGGCCATGGAGGTACTGGAGCGGCTCTTCCCCACGTTCGGAGGAGTCGAGGACCTCACCGGAGTCATCTTTCAGCGTGTAGTGCATGGAGACCACGCGGTCGCCAGTGATTTTCAATGTCTCACTCATCGTCTTTCCTTTCCTAGCTATCCCAAATCCGGAACAGCGCGGCGGAGCATATCATGCGATTCGCCTTGCGAATCGCAATGTAGGAAGAATGGCGCGCGCTGTGCTCAGGCACTGTGCATATCCAGCTCCTGAAGCTCCTTGGGAGAAACTCATCTTCGGCGGCGCGTGCCTGGCAACGCTCGGGGAGCGCGTTCGAAGAACTTGCTGCATGAATGGTCCCGGTCCCGGAGAAAGCAGCAGAGACAGAGGCAGATTCAGTTATCAGAGACAGTGATGACTCGTTACTCTGCTTGGGTTGGAATGAGTTCAATTGGCTCAAGGATCCATTGCCCAGAGCCCAAAGCGCCCAGTTATCTGGCTCTGAGATCTGATTCCGACTACTGTCTCTGCCGCTACCTCTGATTGCTGACTCTGTCTCTGCCTCTGAAATCTGAATCGGGCCCTGTCATCCGACTCGAATCCGTCCTCAGAATGTTCACCCTCCGGACCGCATCCACAACCGAGCAAGGTATGTCCCCCGCGTACCATGGGCGATCACTTCACATTCGAAGCCGAACTCAGCGGCAACGACGCTCAGCGATTCTTCATCGACAAAGAGCCAGGAATACTCTTCACCCCGAACGCCGTCGAACTCCAGCTCGAACCTCACCTCGCCCAGATAACCACCTTCATCGATCTCTATCTGCGACAGGTCAATGCCTTCCGCTTCGAATGCCTCGCTCAGATCCGCCGAATCGAAGATCAGCTGCCCCTGATCGGTCAAAAGGCTCGGTGCCCGCCTCAAAAACGTCCTCAAGCCGTCCAAATCACCGACCACACCAATTCCATGCATCAGCAACAAAACCGTATCGAACTGACCATCGTCTATCTCTTGCCACGACACACAGCGTGTTTGACGGACGCCACGCTGATTCATGACACGAACTGCTTCCTGCGCAGCGTCGATCGCTACTACGTCACTCCCCATTCCCTGAAGCACCAATGCATGTCTTCCGGCTCCAGCACCTACGTCGAGTACTCTCCCACGGCAAGCATCGAGTGCGATTTGCTCAAGAGCCGGTAACGGCTGATCACTCGGTCGGTAGTACGCAGCAGCCGACATCGCCTCGTCGGCCCAAAGACTCGACCGTACGACAAGGCACGCACCCTTGCACCCGCCATGGTAGGCAGCAATCGCTTGTGCGAGCGGTGCCCACGCTTCGACGCGTGTATCACTGTTCTCAGCCATTCGAAATGAGACCTCAACCCTGCTGCGGCATCTCCGGCTGGTTCAGCATCTCCATCGCTTCAGGTCTGGGCCGATTGGTTGCAACATCCCAGTACGGCGAGAGGCGTCTCAGACTATCGACGATTTCAGGAAACACCTCGATAACTTTGTCCACTTCCTCATCGGTGGAATAGCGACTCAGGCTGAAACGAATCGATCCATGCACGGCGGTGAAAGGCACAGACATTGCGCGTAATACATGCGACGGTTCGAGCGAACCTGAGGTACAAGCCGAACCCGAGGATGCGCAGATTCCGTGGCTCGACAGTTGGTACAGTATGCCCTCACCTTCGATGAAATGGACGGCAAGATTCAGCGTGTTCGAAAGACGGTCTGCTCCGCTCCCGTTAACCTCAAGGAATGAGATCCTTTCAACGAGCGACTTCTCGAGCCGATCTCGAAGGGTACGAATCCGAAGCTCGTCTTCATCGTGGGTCGCCATCGCCAATTCGAACGCCCGTGCCAGACCGACGATGAACGCGACATTCTCAGTACCGGCACGACGTCCTTCCTCCTGATGTCCACCGAGAAGAAACGGTCTGCAGCGGGTTCCTCTACGAATGAACAATGCACCGATACCTTTTGGTGCGTGGAGCTTGTGCCCCGAGAACGAAAGCAGATCGACGTTTGAAAAGTTCTCACGAAGGTTGATCGGCAGTTTGCCGACGCTCTGTGTCGCATCGCAATGCACGACGATGTTGGAATCCGTCTCCTTAGCGATGCGAGCCAACTCCTCGACAGGAAAGATGACTCCGGTCTCGTTGTTCGCGTGCATGACCGAGACAAGAGCAGTGTCGGATCGAAGCTCCCGCACGAAATCACGGGCATCGACCCGGCCATTACTGTCAACTGGCAGGAAACTCACGGCTAAACCCTGACGCTCGAGTTCTTGACCCACGCTGTAGATGGCAGGATGCTCCACACCCGTCGTGATGATATGACGCCGATCGGGATTGGCCTGAAGAGTGCCAAAAACGGCAGTGTTATTACTCTCTGTAGCGCACGACGTAAAGAGTATTTCTGGCGCACGAGCACCGAGAAGGCTAGCAATCGATTTGCGCGCCGCTGTTATCGCATCGGCCACCGGACGAGCCGCGTCATACATAGAGCTGGGATTAAAGTAGTTGTCAGTCAGAAAAGGGATCATAGCGTCCACAACCTCAGGGGCGACCCTGGTCGTGGCGTTGTTGTCGAGGTAAATGGGGTCCACGAGATCCTCCGTCAGTCGAATCGTGCCTATCCTACCCTTTCCAACACATATTGAGGTCAATTCAACCGCGGGTGTCCTTGCAGGCAACTGCGGAGTCGCCCTATAGATGCCTAGTCACCGCCGGCTCCCAGTTCGACGAATTTCAGCGCAGCGGAATTGACACAGTAGCGCTGCCCTGTCGGTGCTGGCCCATCATCGAAGACGTGTCCAAGATGGGCATTGCATCGCTTGCAGTGCACCTCGGTTCGCCGAACGAACCAGCTCCGATCGGTCTGTGTTCCAACATTAGAGTCATGCACCGGCTTGCTGTAGCTCGGCCAGCCAGTACCAGAATCGAATTTTGAGGAGGACAGAAACAGGTCGTTGCCACAACCCTCACAGCGATAGACTCCAGGTTCTTTGTGATTCCAGTAAGCCCCGGAGAACGCTCGTTCTGTACCGTGTCTCCGCGTCACTTGGTAAGCTTCGTCCGAAAGAATCTGCGACCATTCCTCTTCGCTGTGCTCAACTGTGTCAACGCGAATCATCCGCCCCTCAATCGTCGAGAAAACTTCTATCGTATCGTTCATAGGCGTCGGTCCCTCACCACTCCCGTCATCTTTGCCTTCTACGAGTACGAACCCACCAAATCCTACGATGATTGCAACTGCAAAGACTCTGTACACGTTTCTTCGATACCGCGTCATGGATAACTCCCTTCTAGGAAACCTGAGAACTAGTCTCTTTTGTTCCGCTGAATTGCCTATGGTTACAGCCTTACCGCTTTCTTTTCAGTTGTTGACGCCACGGGCTACACCCGTCTAGCATTGATTGGGCCAGCATCAACGTGGCGACAACAAATGGAGGAAAGGGAAGGAGGTTCGATGTGAGAGCTAAGACTCGCAGAATAGCTGTGCTTGCCGCATGCCTCGCGCTGCTGCTACCGGGGCTCAGCTACGGAGCAGGTTTCGCATTGTTCGAGCACGGCAACCGCGGGATGGCCATGGGGGGTGCCATGACCGGACTCGCGGACGACGCTTCTGCAATGTACTGGAATCCGGCAGGTCTCGCGTTTCAGCAGCACAAAGGGAAGCAGCTCTCAGGTGGATTCACCCTGATCTCCCCAGAGCAAGATTTCTACGGCGAGGGACCTTACCCATCTACTGACTACAAGGCCTCTCAGCAGTCACAGGTCTTCTACCCGCTGCATGGCTACTTCGTCATGCCGGTAAACAACCAGACGTCAATCGGCCTCGGGATGTTCACGCCTTTCGGGCTGGGTACGTGGTGGGAAGATGATCATGCCGGTCGCTTTCTTTCGAAGCGCGTCGATCTCATGACTTTCGACTTCGCTGGCTCGATCGCCCACAAGGTCAGCGACAACCTCGCCGTCTCAGTCGGATTCGACTACGTCATCAGCTCGATCGACCTCACCAAACAGGCTGGGATCGTCGATCCCTTCAGTCTGAGCGTGATGGATGTCGGCCAGGCGCATCTGTTTACCGACGGTGCTGGGAATTCCGCATGGGGCTGGAACGCCAGCTTCTTGACCAAGCTCGGCGGAGGCTGGACCTTCGGAGGCCGCTATCGCTCGGGTTTCAAGATCGACTATGAGGGCGTGGGCTCATTCACACAGTTCCCGACCGGCAACGGCGAACTCGACGCCATCGTGGCTGGAATTCTGCCCTTCGACGACAACGCTAAAATGACGACCGAAATCGAGTTCCCCGACGTCTGGCACCTCGGCCTGGCGTGGAGCAACCAGCAATGGACAGCATCGTTCTCTTACGGCGCAATGGGTTGGTCAAGCTTCCAGGAGCTGGCGATCAATTTCGTCGACTATCCAGAACTTAATTCTACGGTCGAAGAGCTTTACAGCGACTCAAAACAGTACCGCTTCGGTATCGAGTACCGAGTGAGTAAGAAACTCGCATTCCAGGCGGGTTATCTCTTCGACGAAACACCGCAGCCGATCGAGACGATGACACCACTACTCGGCGATGCAGATCGCACAGCCTATTGTGCCGGTATAAGCTTCGGATTTGGTCATTTCCAAACAGATATCGGTTACATGTACCTGACTTCCGACCCCCGATCGACGGAGGGTACGCAACTCGACGGATACAACGGCCGGTACGAAACAGGTGGCCACCTTTTGGGTGCGACCTTGACCATGAATTTCTAGGAAGGAGGACGCCATGAAGAAGACAACCTTGATCGTCGGTCTGGTGGCGCTCCTCGGAGCCGCCCCGGTTATGGCCCAGAACTTCTCGATGTATGTCGCCTTGGGCGACAGCATCACCGCCGGCTACTCGAACGCTGGACTTGCGCAGTCAATGCAGACGAGAAGCTATGCCGCTCTACTTGCCAACGCCGCCGGTGTCGGCGGCAGCTTCGAGCTGCCTCTCGTATCCGACCCTGGAATGCCAGGTATGTGGTCGTTGAGTTCACTGGCAACTGGCTCTCCTCAGTTCTACGTCCCACCGATGTCGGAATGGGGAATGCCGCTCAACGCGACGCTTCCTCGACCATACAATAATCTCTCCGTGCCGGGTGCTGATGTCGAGGACATGATCTTCAAGACTGGAGACATCAATAGAATCCTGACTGGTACCGCCACACCGGACACCATGATGTTCGACCTCATTCTTCGGGACAACACCTTCACAGCGCTCGAGCAAGCAATTGGACTCGATCCGACGTTTGTCACAGTCTGGATAGGCAACAACGATGCCCTACCGGCAGCTTTGACAGCCACCGCATGGCCTGGGATCACTCTCACACCCATTGAGGAGTTTCGGGCGAACTACACCAATGCGATCGGGGCACTTGCAACCGCTACGGATGCTGACATTGTCCTGTTCACCATCGCAGAAGGCGCAATCCTGCCGTTTGCCACAACCTTACCTCCGATTGTCATCGACCCCGCAACTGGCCAACCGGTGATGATTGAGGGCCAATTTGTACCCCTAATCGGTTCCAATGGCCCGGTGTCGATGGATAGCATGATCACACTGGGGGCCGCTCCTCTCATGCAGCTAGGAATGGGCATCCCGGTCGAACTCGGTGGCTCAGGGTTGCCTCTCCCTGATGATCTGAATCCTGCCACACAGGACCCAGGTGTCATCATCCGTCCGGATGAGTTTGCCTTGATCCAGGAATACATCTCCGCCTACAACGGAATCATCCACGATGTTGCCTCCACATTCGGGGCTCACGTCTTCGACGTCAGGCCGCTGTACAACTCATACATGGACGAAGGTGTCACCTATGGTGCGATCAACTTGACGGGGGACTACCTCACAGGAGGCATATTCTCCTATGACGGTCTACACCAGCATGCTATCGGACACGGCGATCTCGCCGTTCACCTGATTGACTTTCTGAATGAGACGTTCGGCGGGGAAATCCCGCAAGTCGACATGGCCGATATCATGGGCACGGCGAGCTGCATGGTGTGTGTCGAGCCCGCCTTGCTCACCGCAAACGCAATCGACATCTTCACCGAAGAAGCACGACAGTCAATGCTCGAAATCCTAGCACGAAAGGTCAGGATTCAACGTCGCACACCCGGAATCAGGTCAAATCCGGCACCCCAGAAACGCCCAATGATTGAGGCGCCAAAAGACCTCAAGCTCAATTCCAAAGCCGTAATCGACTAGTACTCTCGCAACCTTCAATCTACCTAACCGAGCCCGGAGCCCTGCTCCGGGCTCTCTTCTTGGCTGAATCGTTGCGAGTCGGATACCTCAGCTTCAGGTCGTCGAAGGCTGTACCATGAACCCATGGACACCCGGGCTACAGGTGAAACTGTTCACCAGATCGCCGAATACCTGGCACACCTCACCGTCGAGCGCAACATGTCGCCCCGCACGGTAGAAGCATATGCGCGAGATCTGGACCAGTTCGTAACCTGGATCGAGCGAGAACGAATTAGCCTCAACCAAATTGAAACAGCAACGATCCGAAACTACCTTGGACACCGCCGCGATGATGGCCTTTCCGCTCGTTCTGCCGCTCGAGCTCTATCCGCCCTGCGCGGTTTTTTCCGATTTCTAGCTGTGACCGGAGTAGTCGACAGCGATCCAACACAGCGGCTGCAAAGCCCCAAACTGTGGCGTACCATTCCGCGGTTTCTGACCTCTGAAGAGGTGGAGCAACTACTTGCGGCGCCGAAGACTGACTCTCCGCTGGGCATTCGGGATCGGGCAATGCTAGAGACCTTGTACGCCACTGGTCTGCGAGTCAGCGAGCTGATCGCCCTCACACCCGCCCGAGTTCGCCTCGATCCGGGTTTCGTACGAGTCAGGGGGAAGGGGCGTAAAGACCGAGTTGTCCCTCTGGGAAGCGATGCTTGTGAGTGGATCGACCACTACTTCACAGACGTCCGTGGAACTCTCGCAGAGCGCGCCCGACGGTCGAAATCAGCTGCGGCGCCCGAACTCTTCCTCAACCATCGAGGTTCCACACTGACACGCCAGGGATTTTGGAAGATTCTCCGCAGCCATGCGACAACAGTTGGAATCAACACCACAGTGAGTCCGCACGTGGTTCGCCACAGTTTCGCAACTCACCTTGTGAACAACGGCGCCGACCTCCGAGCCGTACAAATGATGCTGGGACACTCTTCGTTGACGACCACCGAGATC
>JAAESQ010000184.1 GCA_024229275.1 bacterium
CGGATGCTACATTGACGCCCCGGCTGCTGAGGGCGACACTCTCGCCGACCAGTCGTACCCACCCTTCCTCACACACTACCGAGTTGAGGACATCTTGTCCTACTCGTACGCACCCCGTGGAATGGGCGGCGAGTTCCAGTCAGTACTTCTACGCGATTGGAACGTGACAGTAGAGAACGAGTTGGGCCACGGTGTTCAGCTTCCTAACGGAAGTTCGGAACAGTTTCGACTCGTTTGGAAAGACGAAGCAGGCTTGGTATGGTACCGCTTGTATGACGGCGAAGGTGGCGTACGGTTCCGCGAAGGTGCGGACGCGTCCGGTGCTGTTCTTACTAACCTCCCCCGCGTACCGTTCGTCATGTTCGACGTCGGCGATTCTCTAATGAAGGACGTGGCTTCCTACCAGAAGTCGCTATTGAATCTCTCCTCGAATGACGTCTACTACGCGATCAAGTCCAACTCCCCGTTCCTCACGATTCAGCGTGACGCTTTTGCGTCTGGCGACCACCTCAAGCAAGCCGATACTGCTGATGGTAGTACTGGTCACAGCGAAGACGTTGGGGCCGGAAAGGGTCGTTACTACGGAGTCAACGAAGACCGCCCCGGATTCATCGCTCCCCCTACGGACCCTCTCAAGACGTCGATGCAGTTACAGGAACGATTGGAAGATTCCATCCGGTCCCTAATCAACATCGCGATTCAGAGCAAGGCCGGTAGCCGAACAGAATCAGCCGAGAGCAAGAAGATCGGCCAAGGCGGACTGGAAGCCGGTCTGTCATTCATCGGACTCGAACTCGAAGCTGGCGAGAAGTTAATCTCAGACATCTGGGCCGAGTACGAGAACGTGCGGAATCCCAACCCCGCAACGATTCACTACCCCGATCGATACACGCTCAAGAGCGACGAAGAGCGACTTGACGAGGCATCGAAACAGATCGACTTGATCGAGCGATTGCCTACGCAAGAGTTGAAGCGAACGGTCAGCAAGGGTATCGTCGATACGCTCCTCGGTGGGCGAATGCCACAAGAGGAGATCGACAAGATCAACAGGAGAATCGATCGCAACGACTACATCCTGACCGATCCCAAGATGATTCTTGAGGCTCATAAATCCGGTTTGGTTGACGACAAGACTGCTTCGGAGGCACTTGGATTCGATGCAGACAAGGTTATCGAGAAGGCACGTGAGGACCGGGCCGAGCGAATCGCTCTCACCCTGGAAGCTCAGACGCCCCACGACCAGAAGGTCGATGCCGAGCCCGGCGACAAAGACTTGAAGAACCCTGCGTCACGTGGGGCCCCCGAATTAGATACCAATCCTGAGAGTGGTGCGGACGAGAAGGTAATCGAGGACGACAATGGCAACTAAGCATATCATTTACACGACCGGTGCGACTCTCTACGGAAAGTCCGCTACCGACTCGCCCACCACGGTAGCTATCACCGAGAATCCGACCTACGCAGGGTTGTACCCGGCTGACACCGATAACCCGTTCGTCTACGTACAGGCTGGCGGCACCCCGGCTCCGACCGATACCCTACTGGGCGACGTCCGAGAATTCTACTACGGAACCACTGCTAGCGGCGACCTGTTCCACGCGACCCGGATGCACAGTTGGGATTGGTCCCAGGCAACCGTGTACGATCAGACGAAGGCTCTGTACACCGCGACCCGCCTGATGGACAAGTTCAACTTCATCGGAGTCAAGACCGATGAGGACCAAGGGCTAGAGTTTCCCCGGACCCGTACGTTGACTGACGGCACGGTCTGTGAGATCGGAGGAGTCTCGGACATCCCGCAACCGATCGAGAACGCCGCTTACCTAATTAGCGAAGCCCTGCTGAGTGGTCGCGACCCGGACATGGATTTCGAGTCGCAGCGAGTCAAGGTCGAAACCTTCGGCCCCGTACGCACCGAGTACGCTACGGACAAGGGACCGATGCAGCATACGGCCAACATGATCCCATCGCCCACCGCTTGGGCCCTTATGAGACCTTTTCTTGAAATTTCTACCAGTTTCGGTGTAAATCGAGGCTAAGACGTACAAGTTAATTGTGACAGACGGTACCGGACCATTTTCCGGGTATTTCTACGTACCAGACACGATTCTGAGGACACTATGAAGATTCGCTTTTTATCGGCAGATCCCCGTTTCATCGCTTGCGACAATGAGGGGGCCGAAGGCGAACCTCTCGAACAGGCACCCGAAGCGACACCCGAGCCGAGTGCAGACTCCAACGGCACGTTCACACAAGACCAAGTGAACGAGATCGTTGTGAAACGAAACAAGAAAGTACGCCAGCAACTCGAAACAACCGAGAAGCAGTACGAGTCTTTGTTGAAGTCCCAGAACCTTTCGGCCAATGAGAAGGCCGAACTGCAAGGGCAACTGGATAACCTACAGACCCAGTTGCGAACGAAAGAACAGCAAGCTGCTTACGAAGCTAAGAAGCAGCGGCAAGAGTACGATGCGAAGCTGGAACAGACCACCGGTCAACTTGACCACTACAAAGGTTTGTTCGAGACGCAAACACGAGACAACGCTATCATGTCTGCTGCAAGCAAGCACGATGCGTACAACCCTCAACAGTTCATCGATGTCCTCGGTCCACGCACAAAGATCGTTGACGAAGTGAATGAAAACGGCGAGAAAACCGGTCGCCTTGTTCCACGTGTTGAGATGACCATGCCAGGGGAAGACGGTACCCCAACTGGCGTCCAAGTGACACCAGATGAAGCGATCGAGATTATGAAGAACGATGTTAGCCAATTTGGCAACTTGTTCCGAGGAAACGTCGCTAAAGGAATCGGCGAAGGATCGAATACCGACTTTGCTGGATCGAGCCGAGTTGACATCTCTAAGATGTCCGACGAGGAGTACTTCGCGAACCGCGAACAGATCCGAAAGCAATACGGCATCCGAGACCGACGCGGACTCTAACATACCGCGAAAGCGGGAACACTAGCCAAGCTAGGAATTGTTTTTCCCAATCCCCCTCGTATTCCAATTTCTAGGATTACACCGTACTATGACTAATCAAATTCTCGCAGCAGCAGCACGTTTCGTCGCTAAAGCTAACGACAACGACTCCCTGATCCCTGAGTTGTGGAGCCGCGAAGCTCTGATGACTCTGATGAGCAACACCGTTATGGCTGGACTCGTCCACCGTGACTTCACCGAGTCCGTAGCTTCCTACGGCGATGTTGTCAACACTAGCCGACCTGCTGATTTCAGCGGTAAGCGAAAGACTGACAGCGACAACGTGACTGACCAAGACGCAGTGAGCCCGAACATCCCTGTGCCTTTGGACCAGCATTTCCACGTTTCGTACGTCATCAAAGACGGCGAACTGTCGAAGGCCCTTCCCGATCTGTTGGATCGATACATGGAGCCAGCCGCTCGCGAACTCGCCGAGAAGGTTGACCAAATCCTTTGTGGTCAGTCGGCTCGCCTGATGGAAAACCAAGTCGGTCAACCCGGTGCGGTTACCTCGTTGAACGTGGATGACTACATCCTCGACGCAGACGAGAAGTTGAACGACAACAAGTGCCCAAAGGCCGGTCGTCGTTTGGTCATGTCCAGCCGATTCAATCGTGCTGCACTCGGTGCCGACATCGTTGTCGAAGCTGACAAGCGTGGCGACGAAGGCACTGCCCTTCGCGAAGCATCGGTCGGACGTATCTACGGTTTCGACTCCTTCATGGACCAGAACGTAGCTCACGTCAACTTGGCAAACGCCGAGACCGCTACTGGTGCTACCGACGCTGCTGGGTCCGAGACCGACACCGCAGTCGCAACAGACGTTCCTTCGGCTGACGTGACTCTGGCCGGTGGCGAGTACGTTGTCATCGATGGCGACGACTACCTGCACCGAATCTCTTCGGCTGCTGACTCGGCTGGCGACACCGACATCACTTTGGTTGAAGGTCTGAAATCAGACGTTCCTTCCGGAGCAGACGTCACCGTGTTCAAAGCTGCCGACGTCAACGGAGCATACGTTGCTGGTTGGGCCAAGGAAGTTACGATCGACGGTTACGCCGCCAACAAGGGACCACAAGTTGGTCAGTTGGTTTCCTTCGGTACTGGTGCAAGCACGCACAGCTACACCATCATCGCCGTGACTGACAACAGCACGACCGAAGCTGACATCCTGTTGGACCGACCTCTGCAAATCGCATTGGCCGACAACGACCTGTGCTACCCTGGTCCTTCCGGATCACGAAGCATCGCATTCGTTCGCGACGCAATCGCACTCGTCTCCCGTCCTTTGGCTACCGCAGCTAACACGATGGGTGCCCGCAGTGCAGTCACGAGCTTCGACGGTTTGTCGATGCGAGTGACCATGCAGTACGACTCACTGAGCCAAGGTACACGAGTTACCTTCGACTTGCTCTGTGGTGTTGCTATCCTCGACGCTCGCCTCGCTTGCGTCATCAACGGCTAATCCCGTATGATGAGGGGTGGTTACACAAAGCGTAACCCTGCCCGGTGCAACTCCGGGCACCCCTCCTTTGTTGTCAGTGGAGGATGGTCATGGAATTTGAGATGCTGCAAATCGCCAAGGACATCGGGCCCTTCGCCTGTATCATGATGTTCTTCGTATGGCGAGACTACAAGAGAGAGCATAGGCTGGAAGGTCGCGTGGACGAGTTGAACTCGTTCGTACGTACGGAACTGATGGAAGCTCTGAAACGCAACAGCGAGATTATCAGCCGATGGAAAACAGAAATACACGACGTTCACTGAACCGCACGTTCTACAGCATTTCACGTAGATACGGCGAGCCCATCGACATCTACAAGGTTCTGGACAGATCCGTAGACTATACGACGGGAAACAAGACTGAACAATACGAGACGGCGAACATTAGAAACGCCGTACCGGTACCGACCCAGATCGGTCGAGACGTAACATACACCCCGGCAATGATGCAGTCGGTTCGTAAGTTCGCTTGGCAGGGCGGGGCCGGATTGGAGAAAGAGGCCACCACGTTTCTCATCGCGGAACGGGACATCCCGACGTGGCTGAGGATCGAGCCAACCCAATTCGTCATCTGGCGAGAGACTACATATCAGGTCGTTAGCATCATCGACTTCGACGGCGGGTACATCGTGAACTGCGAAGTCGCTAAAGGATCTGGACCCACCCCATGATAAACATTAACATCCCCCGATGGGTCGCCGCGAGCGTGTCAAAGCACATGCAGGATTCGGTGGCAGGACTCGGCTTGACGTTCTTCGTCGAGGGAGTAGATGTTGAATCACCCGAATGGTTCAACACAGATTCAGCAGTCCTGAGAATTACAGGACCAATGATCTGGCAGAGAAGTGCAGAAACCAAATACAAATTCGAGGTAATGGTTATGCTAACGGATCTGCTGGAAAGTGGCTCGAACGGTTTTGAGAATCACGACCGTCTCGGAGTCATTGCAAACGCATTGAGTGGCGACATTCCCATCTTCTCTTACGGTGGCGACGCAACTCAAGTGGGTTGTCTCACGTTAAATGACCGTGGCAGGGAGCCTCTCCGAATTGTGCATTTCGGAAAGATCGACCCGAACTCAGAAGTAGTTCAAGCCGCTGTGTTAGCTAACTTCGAGATGTACCTCGATTCGTAAGAGAGCGACCGGACGCCTTCCGGGTATGTGCAACCTTGACGTCATCGCGGGATAGCCTCCCGTTGTTTCACACACTTCTTTTTCTAGGAATAGCCAAATGGCTCGTATTCAACTTCGAGACACTAAAATCTACTTGCAAGACGGTCTTGCAGGAACTTGCGACGTGAACGACGCCGCCGGTATCGCAGTCAGCGACACCACGGTAACCATCGACGGTACTGCGTTGAACACTACCGTTGTCGATCAAGTTCCACTCGGAGCCCGCTTCACCGCTGGCGACGACACTATCCACACCGTGACCGCACGTACGCCCGCCAGCGGAACGACTACCGAACTCACGTTCACGCCAGCCGCTACGGCAATTCTGGCCGACGATGGAGAAATCACTTTCCTGCCTAACCGCTTGACGATCAAGATCGGTGAAGGCGACTTGGCATGGAGCGAGAGCCGCGAGTTCATCTATGACCTCGACCGCGACGAGTTGGACACAGTTCGTCAGGGTGCTGACCAGCCGATGTCCGTAGACCTCGCATTCACGTTTGAGTACGTGACCGCTGAGACTGACAACCCACCTTCCCCAGTTGACGCTCTGAAAAAGCAGGGCGAAGCATCGGAATGGGTCTCAAGCTCAAGCGACTTGTGCGAGCCTTACGCACTTGACGTCGTTGTCGAGCATTGCCTCGCTTGCGGAACCGACCAAGATCAAGACATCTTGCTCCCCGACTTCCGATACGAGAGCCTTGACTTCTCGATCCAAGACGCATCGATTAGCGTTTCCGGTCAGTGCAATGCTACCGAAGCTACTTCGACTCGTGCAGACTTCGATTGTGACGACACCCCTAGCTGGTAGTCATAATTGATTCAGGGGGAGTGGGCTTGTTATGCCTCTCCCCTCTTTTTCTATTGCCCTTTTCATCGGTGGAGATTTAAGATGAAGATTGGTGGAGTATCTGTTTCACGCAGTGAGGAAATTCTGGTTCTTCCTCGCATCAATGGCGACCTCGTATTCCGAGCGTGTGCCGTTATGTCAATGGACGATTTCGACGCTCTGTGTCCTAAGCCGGAACCCCCAACCCGCATTACGAAAGATGGGCGAGAGCCCGACTATGACTCCAAGAACTTCATGTCAGTAATGAAGTCATGGAGCGAACGACGCTACGCATACATCTGCGTCAAGTCGCTTGAGCCGTCCAACATTGAGTGGACGAATGTTGACCTTGAGAAGCCCGCGACTTGGCCCAATTGGATCGACGAACTGCAAGAGGCAGGTATCGCATCGACCGAGTTGAACCGCGTACAGAATCTCATCCTCGAAGCTAACGCTCTCAACGAAGCGAAGCTCAAAGAGGCACGAGATGCTTTTCTACGTGGTCAGGGGAATCAAGCGTAGGACGCATCCTCTGGCCGTCTTATCGGACTGCCGAGTACGCCGTCTGGGTAGCCTGTGACAGACTGGGGGTCAACCCCCCAGGAGTCAAGGCAAGCTGGGATGACTGCGATGTCATGACCCAGGCGAAGATTATCGCGTACAGTCAAATCAGGAGTCACGATGAGGTTCCGAGCAAACCTAAACAAGCTAACTCTGGTAAAAGGTCAGGAGCGTCTCGTAGATGATTACATCGAGGACCGGATCAAAGAGGCAGCACGTATTTGGTTGGACGCGGCACTAGCAATAGTGCCCGCATGGTCCGGAGCATCCCGGGCCACGTTCCAGGCTCTGGCGTCCGCTGTTGACTACCACGTTTCAATCGACGTGGCGGGAGACGCACCAGATAGAATCGGACTCGGTAGACTCTACAGTCAGGGCGGGGTCCGAAGGCTCAAGCAAGGTAGCTGGGAATTCTATTACGAGACTCAGCTACGCTACCTCGTAGCCAATGAGACAAAGACGGTAGCCCCGAGGACAGAGGGACTACGTGGGACGATGAAGACTCCCACACCATTCAAGTTCAGGGAAGCCGGTTTCAAGGCAGTTCGCGAGTACGCTAAGACTCTCGCCAATGAGCCCGTGACACCGATCAAGAAGCTACGGAAGAAATAATGGCTGACATCAACAATACCTTTGGACTAGACGCCTCGCAAGCTATCCGCGAACTGGGCCGACTTGACACCGCCCTGGACGGTGTGAACGCATCGATCACCCAGGTACAAGTCACCGCATCGGGGAACATCGACACCCAATTCAGTAAGTTGACACAGGACGCCAAGAAGGGCGGGGACAGTGCTAAGAAAGCATTGACAGGGATTAACACCGAGGCTCAGAAAGCAGCCAAGAGTGTTCAGGGGATCGGACTAGGATTCAAAGACGTCCTCCGTATTGTTGAGTCGCAGATTCTATTCTCCGCTATCAGCGGGATCAAGCAAGGATTCTCCGAGGCGGCAGATGCCGCTGCCGAGTTCGAGTTGCAGATCGCACGAATCAACGCGATTGCTGAGGACGGGAGCATTGGGCAGTTCAATGAGGACGTTAAGCAACTTGCCCGGGATCTAGGCCGATCACTTAGCGAAGTCGGAGAGGCGTCCTTTGAAGCATTGCAGAACGATATCGGTAACACCGAGGATACCTTCGACCTGTTACGCACGACGGCACAAGAGTTGGCACTCGTCACGGGCGGTACCCTGCCGCAGGCAGTCAACTCTCTGTCATCTGTTATCAAGTCGTACAACCTTGACATCAACGAAGCCCAAGAGTTGTCCGGTGTATTCTTCGGGGCGATTAACGCCGGTCGTATCACGCTAGGCGAATTCGAGAACTCTCTCGGTACCATCACTCCGCTGGCCCGCGAGGTTGGAGTTGACTTCGAGAACGTAGCAACGGCTATCGCTACCATCACCCGATCGGGTACCAAGGCTAACGTGGCAACGACTCAGTTGCGTAACGTGTTCAACAAGTTGATTAAGCCTACCAAGGAACTCAAGCAAGTCTATCAGGATCTCGGAGTCGAAGGGTTCCAGCCGCTGGTTGAGCAGACCGGGAACTTCGCTGAGGCATTGCAACTCATCACGGCGGGTAAGACTGAGCAAGAGGTCGCCCGACTGTTCAATACCATTCGAGGTAACCTGGGTGTGCTTAACACCCTGTCCAACGAAGGTAAAGAGTTTGACGACGTATTGAAAGAGATCCGGAAGAACTCCGCAGACCTACCGGACGCAATCGCATCCATCGAAGCGACCTCCGCACGGGAAGCCGCAAGGAACGCCGCTGAGTTAGAGATTATCTTCACAGAGCTAGGCGACGCCGCCCTCGATATCAAGAACATCTTCACAGGATTGTTCTTGGAAGTTATCGAAGACAGTGACGACGCTAAGTCCTCGATCGCAGCACTGACCCTTGGAGTCATCGGACTCACTACGGCCACTAAGCTACTGGGTGCGTCGTTCAAGACTGCCTTCATCCCAGCCGCAGCATTCGTCGCCGGTATCGTTATCGGTAACGAGATCGTGGACGCCTACGAGGAACTGTCTACGAGCCTTGCCGAGATTCAAGACACCACCTCAAGACTTGAAGTCGATCGACTCAACGCACTGAGTGATACGGTTCGAGAACTGAACGACGCCAAGATCGACGACCTGCTGGAATCATTCACAGACGTGGACTCGGCCCTGAACAGGAGCATCGAATCGGCTCGTGCCTTCAACACTGAATTGGTTGACGGGTTCAAAGAGGCGAACGTAGAGATCGACCAACTTCAAAACAACTTACTCGAATCATTCGGTGACGGGCGTAAGCGAATCATCGAACAGATCGGCGATGCAATCAAAGAGATTGACGCACAGATCATCAAGGACACTCAGGCGATTCTCGACATCGGACGAGAGATCGAAGACTTCGGATTCGAGCGAGCCCTACGTGACTTGGAACAAGTCGAACAAGTTCAGGCAAGGATCGCACGTACGCAACAACAACTTAGCGAAGCCTTCAACGCCGCCGCGACAGCGGGTCTGGCAGAGGCGAGTCGAGACGAAGCCGAGGCTGTTACCAAGACGGCCCTGGCATCGGCCAAGGCTGCTCTGTCTGCTGCCGACCGACTCAAGGACGCAGAGCAAATCTCACAGGCGGAACTGCTCGTCAACTCGGCTCTCCGGGCACAGCAGTTGCTGCTCGAACGCCAGAACGAACTGAGACAACAGACGTCTACCACAGAGCTAGATAAGCAACGGCAGGCACTCATCAAGTTGAACGCCGAGCAGCGTAAGGGACTTGGGGAGGCACTGGACCTCCGCAAGAAAGTCAACGAAGCAGTTCAGGAAGGTGCCCCCGAGTACCGAGTACAGGAACTGCGAGAAGCATTCGAGTCGGCCCGCGACGAAGCACTCCAAGGGTTGGCCGAATTCAGTAAGTCCAACATCGTTAAGTTGTTCGGACTTGAGAATGCCGCCGCGACAATCGAAGAAACCTTGATCGAAGGAGTCCGAGGACTTAGCCTGGATTGGAGCAACGCGGTTGAGTCGCTGCAAACCGCTCTGACTGAGAACGAGTTTCAGGCAGACGTCGAGGTCACTGCGATCATCAACGACGAGTCTGTCAGTGACATTGTTCGACGCATCGCTGCTATCGGCGAAGCCCGTGGAGGATTGCCAGGAGAGGCTACGGACGAAACGGCCCAAGGCTTGCGGACATTCATCGTCGCACAGACTGAACTGCAAAACTCAATCAAGCAAACGGGCATCGACCAGAAGGCCGCTATCGTCGAAGCCGCCGCCCAGTTGCGAGAGGCTAACCAGTTCACACTGCTGGGAGAGGGTATCAAGCCTCAAGCATCTGACATCGTGAACGCTATCGGGGAGCCGATCTTCCAGGCGATTACGCAGATCGATACTGCCAGCAAGGCTGAGTTGTACGAGCTACAACAGAACCTCATCGCGGCTGGAAACGAACTCAACAACACGTCGGTCGGACTCCTCGGTGATATCACCTCAACGCGATTCCAGAAATTGCAAGAGGGTGTATCCGCCGCTCTGGATGGCATCCAGCAACGCATTCAACAATTCGAGGCTGAGGCGGCATTCCAACCACAGGGCTTGGAGGACGCCGTTGAGGCTCTCCGGAGACTTGAGGACGCCGCTGCACAGGCATCTATAAAGGCGGGAGATGCCGCTGACGAGACCGCTGCCATTGGAGATTCAGCTATGTCGTCTGATGCGTCTGTCGGAACCCTGGCTTCCACCACAGGGACTTTGGCGGGAGCGGCTGAACAAGCCGCTACTGCCTTTAGACAGATGCAGCAGGCGGCACTGGATGCCCTTGCCGCAGCAAATGCTGCAAAATCCGCAGGAAGTTCTGAATTCGCTGCCTTTGGCGGACAAGTTAAGTATAGGGCAGCAGGAGGCGACTCTCGTGGGCAGGACACAGTTCCTACCATGTTGAACCCGGAAGAATTCGTTGTGAACGCCAAGTCGGCTCGTAACTTCCTTCCGCAACTCAACGCAATCAACGCCGGTAACGTAAAGGGTGACATGGGGTCTAGTGACACCAATATCACCATCGGCGACATTAACGTATCATCGACTTCCCAGCTACCCTCTCAGACAGCACGAGAGGTCGGCATTTCCATCAAACGCGAACTTCGCAGAGGAACATTCCGGTTATGAAAAACCTCAATCTAAAGGGCCACTTCTCGGCTCAGTGCTTCGACAAGAACGGCGACCTCAAGTGGGAAGACGACTTCCCGAACGGCATCGTGGACGAAGGTCTGCACGGGTTGCTTGACGACTACTTCAAGGACAACACGGCTGGACCATCGGCATGGTACATCGGTCTCATCGACAACTCCCCTGCACCGACTCTGGACGCAGGCGATACTGCCGCAGAGATCGGCGGGACGAATGGTTGGGACGAGTACGAATTGTACAGTGGAAGCAATCGACTGGCTTGGTCACCCGATGCCGCATCGACCAGAGCAATTAGCAACTCGACAACTGCTGACTTCACGATGACAAACGGCTCGACCGAAGTCATTTACGGTATCTTCATCGCCGAAGCACAAGTACGAGGTGCTACGACGGGCGTCCTATGGTCAACCGCTGCATTCAGCAGCACTGCAAGTGTTGAGACCAGTGACGTTCTAAAGATCACCTACACGATCACGGGCTAATAAACCCGTTGGAGGGTTTGCCCGATGACTGCAATTGGTTGCGAAGGTTTCGAGACGTACGGCGAGAGCGGTGCGTCCGAGTCGGATATTCAAACACGCATCAACGCCACCTCGGACTTCAAGTGGAGTACGAGCGGGGCGGACATGGATGTTACTCTGTCCACGGGTTATGACAGCGAAGGACTGTGCCTGGACATCGATGACGCCGTTGGCAATGGTGCCGGTGAGCGGCGGTATATCCAAGTAGCTATGGGGTCCGCATACAATGATACCACCACGGGGTCGGTGAATGAGTACTGCGTAGGGTTCCACTATTACAACGGTGAGCTTGACACCTCGGGGACTAGCATTCCGCAGAGGACTATTTGGTACAACTCCCAGGGGACGTACGGCTCGAATCCCAGCCATAACCCCCTGAGCAAGTTGATCGTAGCTAATAACAGCGTGGACTTGATCTTCGACCCGCCCACCGGTTCAAATAGTACGATGAGTGGCGTTCTGACTAAGAACACGTGGCACTTTATCGAGCTTTGGTACAAACCAACTACTTCTGGTGCTAACGGCGGGTTCGTTAAGATCTACGTAGACCAGTCGAACGTACTCGACGTCTCAGCAAGCGTGGCTAACGGCCCTTTCTACAAGAACCTGGGATTCGCAATAGGGTCAGAGATTACGGTCGGAGGTGATAGTAACGACGGGGCTAGCTCTCAAGGGAGCAAGTTCGATAACGTCTACTGGATTGAAGTTGACGGCGTAACTCATACAGCACCGCTCGAAGACTGCCGGGTCAAGTTGTTGTCCCCTACGTCGGACGGTACTCCGAGCGATTGGACCGCCTCGACCGGAAGCGACAACTACGCACTGGTTGACGAGCAAGACTGGGACGAGACCGATTACGTCGAAGCCGCTACGGGTACAGTCGCGACACCACAAGATGATAACTACGGGCTAACAACGCTGGGAAGTGCTGATAGCGTGGAAGGTCTTCGAGTGGATGTTGTTTGCAAGGCAACGGACGGTACTCCATCGCTACACATCGGTTTCGATGACGGCACGGTGGACGTAGACGACCGGGGAGTAATCGGTACGTCCTCTACGGTTCAGGAGATGAAGTTCTTCCCACAAGATCCAAGCAGTGCCGCGTGGACCGTATCGAGCGTGAACAGTGTGGAAGCTACACAAAGGATGACTGAGTAATGACCATTCGTAGCTACCAGTTTCAGGTCCAAGCTCTCATCGTACCTTCCGGGTTCAGTACGTTCACGCGTACGGTAGAGCAGGATATCAATCTAGCCGGGACAGCTACCTACGGCCCGCTGGGTACTGTGGTAGAGACTGAACTCGGCATCACCGATTCTGCTAGCTTGCTTCTAATCCCGGGTGGGGTGACTAAGGCGTCGAACACTCTGCTGTTCACTCAGGACGTTCTTATCGATGGGATCATCGATGTCACCCCTTCTCAGGACATCGGACTGACTGATGCCGCCGAGTGGAATGGCCCGATCCCACGTAGCGTTACGCAGAGCGTGTTCCGAGATAGTCAAGCAACGTACAGGTACGGTGAACGAACCGTGTCGATCGAACAAGACCTGTCATTGGTGCAGTCGATTGCAACTGTAAAAGAGTACGGGGTAACTGACGACCTGGGACTGACCGACGATGCGAGTAGGCTGAATCGTTACCCGGAAAACGACCTTGGACTATCGGGTGCTTCGGTATGGGGTTGGGGCAAAGACGCAGAGAACAGACTTAACCTAACTGATACCGTCGAAGACAACCGCATCCAGACTAAGCGGCTATCGGACGAGGGGTTCATCACACAAGCCGCAGCATGGTACATCGAATCGCGATGTGCCCGGTCGCAGCGAACAGCCTTCCACGGTGAAGGCGGCATTGCACCGGAAGAAGAAAGGCTTGAGTACGAGTCGCCGTTCTTAATGCAAAGTAAGACCACGGGCGAGACTGTAATGCTCCGCTCACCTGAATCCGATAACAAGTACCGGTACGCATTCAACCGGACGAACAGAAGGTTCTTCGACAACTCGGCAGACATCTACGCAGATGACAACTGGGCTACCGAGGACACTCAGATCTATACTATCGTAGCGAACAAGCGGGACGAGATGGAAGTCGTCTGGACGTTCCTACAACAATACTTAGGACAAGAAGTCCTAATCAAAGACTGGAAAGGTAGGACATGGAATGTCATCATTACCAACCCCGGTCAACTCTACGCAGAGGATGCCGAAGGCTATTGGACGCTTGACTTCGAGGTCGTAGGGGACGCATTGGATGGCGAGTACGTACCTACTGATATGGAAATCAGTGACGACGTATCACGGGCAGGAAGCCTATGGAACCGATCGGGTGAAGGAACGGATGTCCTCACCCAGTCAGTTCTAGTTGCACATGAATGGTCACCGGCAGTGCCGGGCGACGACATCTCACTCGGCGTAACTGCATCCTTTGAAATCGTATAATGGCACAACAATACTTCCGACTAGAGGCACCGTACCCCGCAGTGGCGTCTACGTTGCTATTGCCGCAACCTGAGATTGGAAACAATCAAGGGTTGAACTCGCTGGTGAACGTCATCAAGATGATGGACGGTAGTCGGCGATCGTATATCCAGAAGGGTGAGAACAAGCGAAGTCATCGATGGACGTTCACGTTAAGCTCCGAGAAGGCGTTCGAGTTCGCCGACTTCGTTAAGAGATATCGCGGTGCAACATTCAGAGTTAATTGGCGGGACGTTACCATCACTGGCAAGCTGGACTTGAATCCGCTTGACGTCGGTGGGGTTGGCAGAGAATACTACAGCGTGACTATGGGACTGATTGAAGTATGAGAACTGTAAGCAGTGCTGTAGCTAACCGTCTGTCGCAGAAGTTCGGCCTTGAGTCCACCGTGTTCATCGGAGTGACCTGGGGAACGAGCGGCGAGAGCTACTACTCGGGTACCGAGTTCAAGGGTGCCCGTAAGTCTGTAGTGCAACTGGGCGGACTTGAGACTACCCAACGGATCACAGGGAGTGGAGTGACACAAAGTGTTACCGTGACCCTTAGTGATACCGATGGTCACCTCTCGCTAATCATGGATACAATCGACATCCACAAGCGACCTGCAAAGGTTTACTTGGGGTTCGATAATATCAAGCCGAGCCAAGCTGTTACGCTTATCGACGGCGAGATCAACAGTGAGATGAAGTGGGACGACCAAGCCCGGACTCTCACATTCACGATCGTAAACAAGATCGAAGGACGTCAGTTCGGATTCGCGATGGAGGATGGGTACTTCGCTAAGGTCAATGAGAATGACCGATCGAAGGCATGGCCCTTCCGCTTCGGCGAGACCTGTGCTTACCCTGCTGTTAAGGTAGCGAACGGCGTCCAAGGTATTCTCCGAGTTGGTCAAGGGGTTGCGGACCCTACGCTAGATGCACAGCTATGTCAAGCAGAGAACATCGTGTGTCCACAGGTGCCAGTCGAGGAAGGTGTTAAGCGAAACACTGTTCCCGAGAACTCCAACCTGTCCAACGCTATCCGGGGATGGGAAAACTCCGACCCGTTCGCGTATCAACCCGATGCCCGCTTCGGCCTGAACATCATGCGGATCGAGGGAGAGGGATCACCGTACACTGGGGACGGAACTCAGTCGGGTACAACCCGTGTCGATCCACGGTGCGAGCATAACAAGTTCAAGAAGATGTGCCAGCTACTGCGTGACCGAGCCAACCAGCTTGTGTACGTGGAGGACGCACTGACTGTCTATGGCGGGGAAGAGTTTCCGCAGGACCGCACGATCACGATCATGGTCGATGACGTTGAGTACACCGGAGTCATGTCGGGCGAGACGTTCACAATCGAAACTACGAACCGACTCGACCAGCCAAGCGACAACCCATCCTGTACGGGCGTGGGCGACTACACGCTAGGCTACCGGGGCGGACAAGAGCAACAGCCGGGATCACTGGAAGAGTGTAGCGAACCGACTGCTAACAGAATCCTCAGAGTGGTTGGCGGTGCGGGAGAGGCATGGCGGAATCTGGGAGAGATGGATAGTTCAGGGTTCAAGTGGTTGCCCGCTGGAACCAATGTCGTACTCGCGGAGAGTACCGTCGAGGTGAACGTCGTCTCGTTAATCCCTGGTACGGTTGACGGCGTGTTCGCGTACCGACGACTAGGCGACCAGTCGGTTCTAACTGAACTCCCAACTGACTACTACGAAGTTGTGACGACCGACTACGGCGACCTGCAAGCAGTTGAGGTTCACTTGGTTCAGCCGTTGACATCGTGGTACGATGAGAACTGGTCGGCACAGGTATACGTAGCCTTCACGTCCGACGTGGGGCCGAACCCTATCGACGCCCTTGAGTGGATCATCGAGAACTACACCGACTATACCCACGACACGACCACCTTCGATGCGGTCAAGACGAAGCTCGCTAACTACCCTTGTAACTACTATCACGCCAAGAAAGAGGACGTGCTAGTAACCATGCAACGGATTGCGTACGAGGCACGTTGTGCCCTCATCATCACCGACAACGTGGTCAAGATCAAGTACCTGTCACCCGAGCCTGCTGCCGACAAGACGTTCACCGAGTCGGACATCGTGGACGGTAGCTTCGGATTCTCCATGTCGCGAACCGAGGAACTGATTACAAGCCAGGGTGTTACATGGCAACCGTGGGGTGCCGACGCACTGGCATCGATGAAGGTTACCCGCACGTTCCGAGTAGAGAACAACATTGAGAAGTACGGATTCTTCGATTCAGAGGACGTCTACGAAACAATCAACAACGAAGCACAGGCTATCAAGACCGCCACGTTCTGGTCGATCCGAAACAGTAACACGTGGAAGGAAGTATTCTTCACGACCACCCTGGAACACATGGACTTGGAGTTGTACGACTGTATCGAGTTGAACATCTCGCCGTTCCCTAATGTGAAGACGTCGGTAAAGAGCATGACCGTCAACCCGGAGAACGGAACGGTTGACTTCGTATGCTGGACGCCCGTACTGTCCGGAAGCGATGGAGCATACATCTTTGCGTGGCCCGGTGACATCGATGAGATCCCGTATCCGGATAGTAGCATCGACGTACCTGCCCCGCCAATCTCGATCACGCCTCCGGAAGATCACCCGCTATTCGTACCAGACCCGAACCCGATCGTCCCGGCAGTTAAGGGTGATAGATTCCCGACTGACTACAATGACGTGTACCCCGAGTTGCTCTGTCCCGCAGTTACCGAGCCCGAGTTGATCGACGAGATCGAACCTCAGTTCAATCGTATCGACTTCCTCGACTACGAAGCGGAAGCAGTGGACGCCGATGAGAAGGGTGGGAACGGCCTGAACTTCTCGGCAGAGGATACTCCCGAGATTGAAGTGTGCGGACGCCCATCACTTGAAGCGTGCGTGTACGAGGTGACTGTTCAGTACGCTAGTGCGACATCGATTGCGACCGGGACCGGATCTGGTTTCGACTGTGACATTCAACCCGGTGCCTGTACGCCAAGTGCGGTTGGTGCCCGGTGCGGCGGACCTTCGTTCTTCCTGTGTAAGACGTTCGGTAGTAAGGCGATGGCAACCGCATACGTGGGAGTCATTGAGAGTCAGATCGAACGAGGCTACTGCAAGTGGACCAACGCGAAGCAAGGGCCGATCGGAGTCGTCGGGCCTAAAGGGGCTGGGGCCGACTGTAGTGGTGATAATTCAATCGACGTACAAACAGGTGGTGAGAAGGCCCCATGAGCTTAAACTGTCGGAAACGTCAGAAGGAACGTAACGGCGACCAAGTGTTATATCGATGTGTCCACAAGAAGGCGGACACCTATCGATCCGAAGTCAGCGAAGCCGCATGTGCTGCGTGCCCGCTGGCTGTTCTGGTCAAGTCTAAGAAGAAGGGCCAGAAGAACCTAGCAGACCTACCAGTCATCGAGACGGGTCCGTACCCATCGTGTGAGTTCAGAATATCCGGCACCTGTGCAGTGACAAGTCTGCCAGTGAATCCCGAGATCTGTAACCGGTGTGCCAAGGACACCAAGATGGAGACGGCACGGTTCGGCGAGAAGGTCATGAACTATTCAAAGGCTCTCCGCAAGTGGATTGCCGCCGGGCGTCCCGAGCGAACGGATGAGGAGGTAGCGGCAATACTCGCAGAGCATTGTGGCGGGTGCAGGATGTACGACAAGAAGCGAGAAGTGTGTAACTCATGTGGATGCCCCGCGAACAAGAACCTTCCGGCAATCCGTAACAAATTAAAGATGGCGACGGAGGCTTGTCCGTTGGGCCGGTTTGGAACAAAGGAGTGACAGATGCTTGAGTGGATTCCAGCGTTCTTCGAGAAGGCGACCGCGTTCGTCCCTAGGATGATTAAGATCCCGCCGACTCATCGACTGGTGAAGTGGTCGCAGTGCGAGGAGGCAACACTACATGGCCCGGGACTGGTATGGTATTGGCCGCTGGTCACAGAGATCCTTGAGGTTGACGTCCGGTGGGTATCCACCATTACCTACGTCCAGTCGGTTACGATGCAAGACGGTACAGGGGTATCGGCCCGGGGCAAGCTCGTGTGGGCCCCCACCGACGTGCTGCACGCTGTTACAGAGAATGCCGACTACGAGGACCGGGTTTCCGAGACGCTGCTCTCATGCGTCGTAGAGACGCTCTCAACGTGCGAGAAGGATTCTCTCAGGCATGTCGTTGCCATGAACTTCGCACTGACCGTAACATGCCGAGAGGCACTAGAGCCACTGGGCATCGACGTTCAGTCTGCCTGCTTCACCGAGTTAGTAACTAGCCCTGCATTCAGGTTGATAAACGATGGCAGTTAGAAACAAGCGGGAGAAGTGCAAGACGTGCCGGAAGAAGAAGTTGGCGACGCCGGGCGAGACCATTAAGAAAGGCGGGTATGCCCCTGTGAAACTCAGAGGCACCCCGAGTGGTCGTACCGCCATGATGAGATCACCAAGACGGCCTGCGTAGCAACGCCTGATAGACCTTGGCAGTCGCCAGGGCATCGGCCAGGGCATCGTGGGCGTCGTCGAGCGTAATGCCTAGTACGTCGCAACAACGGCCCAGACTGGCACCCGGGAACGGGATAGCCGTTCCGTTGTACGCACTCTTATCCATCATCCCGGCAATCAAGGCTTGCGTGTCACGCGTAGGGTATCCGAATATCTCGTTGTAGATATCGTGGCCCAGACACTGCTGAACAAACGGGATATCGAACTGGCTGTTGTGGCAGAGCGGGATCAACCGCTTGCCCGGGGCCAGATTCAACTCTTGGAACCAGTCCCACAAGTGGTCGGCCATCTCATGCCGATCCGGATATGTCTGCAACGACTCCACCGTGATACCGTGGGTAGACACTGCCATAGGCTCCATTCGATCCGGGTACTCCGGTCGGATGTTGGTATAGAAGTGTGGGCCCGCGTTCAGGTTGCAGTCGAGCGTGACCATAGCCAGTTGGATCACCTCGTGACGGTACGGGTTCCTTCCCGTAGTCTCGACGTCCATCGCAGTGAGTACGTTGTCGTTCATTGTGATTAGTGACGCGAAACTCATGAGTGGTACACCCTCACAATGTCGCCCGCATCTGTCTCCATATGTTGGAACCCATCTTCGTCGCGTACGTCGCACGAGGCTTGACCGTATGAAGTGGTTGACGACCTGAAAATGTCGTTCCCGTACCGGACAGGCCACCCGGTATGAGTATACCAATCGCAGATGACATATTCTTTACCGTCCGCTAGCTCCACGCGTTTGCCGACGTCTTCCGCTGTGATGAGGTACGACCCACCGCCAGCGACGGTATCCGACCACTTCTCTAGCTCACTCTCGGGCTCACTCTCGGGCTCACTCTCGGAATCACTCGTAGCCGGGTCAGGGTACTTCTCAGTCACGGCAGCAAGCTGCTCCATGACGGCAGAGATGTTGAGGTTCTGCTCAACCAAGCGGTCGTCCTGATTGGTACCGTGGATTTGAGCGTCTCGGATCACCAGCAATCCGGCGATAGCCTTAGAGATGTGGTGAACGCCCGACTCCGGGTCAATGTCTTCGCCAGCAATGAACTGCATCAGGTGGCGGATAGCTGCATCCGCGTAGATGGTATCGCTGACCTTCTCGTTCCGCCAATTCCACGCACCGTACTTGCGGCGTCCTTCGTAGATAGCCGCGACCGCCTCAAAGAGTGGTGCGAAGGGTAGGATGGATAGGTTGGGCTTAGCTGCCCCGGCTCTGTCTTTAGGATTCATACTAAGGCTCCCTCGAAACGGCAAATGTCTGCGAATGCCCCGCCGGTTCTGGCTACGAGGTCTCTGAGATAGTCTTCGCTTGGATGTTCGTCTGTTGTCTCGACGTGAATAACGGTTAGGTCGAGCATCATGACTTGTACTAGATATCGCACTGTTTAGATCCTCCGGTGGTTAAATGAAAAACTCGTAAGTGGTGAACTAATAAAGTATACACCATTTACGAGTCGAAGCAAACGAATTCTCTATAAAAGATTAGAATCTTCCCGCCGAGTTGACAGTCAGTTCGGCACGCTCTTTAGCCTTGGCGTCGAAGGTCATGTTGAGAATATACATCTTGCCGTTCCGCTGTCCCAGGAGGAAGCGATCGGATCGGGTGGATACCTCGTTCATGACAGTAAAGCTGGGCTCCGCAGTGGTGCCGCGTTCCTTGCAGTAGCACTGAAATTCACTGTAGAACGCCTCTACTTCGATCTTGCTGCCGTCGCACTTGAAGACTCGCTCAGTGGTGAAACCCATCACCTGTGACATAGCCTGCCGCTCCATACGGTTCTTTGTCGCCGTTGCGATTGCAGGGATGCGTAGTCGGCTGTTCGGTGGAGGCACCGTCGTATTGAGCAACGTCCGAAGGAACCGAGGTGCCTCCTGTAGCAAGTGATCCTCCAAGATAGCCTTTGGCACTGGGTTGGATAGTGCGGGGACTTCCAACGCAATGATACGAGTGTCACCATCCTCTAGGGGGAGGTGGCCGCTACTGTTAGCCATCTGAACGAAGTGGAGATAGTTCTGGGTCTGGTACGGGGTCTGATACTTCTCAACGATAATCAGGTCTCGACCGGTCACCCATTCCTTGATCTTCTCGTACGCATTGAATTTCTTGTCGGCTAGGTCACGCTCCTCGACGTAGACCAAGAAGCTGCCAGCCAGTTCGGCATTGAATCCGCTGGTCAGAGCCGAGTTGGCGGACGTCACGCCGTGAGTGAACAGGAAACGACTGCACTCGTGGAATACTGACTTGCCACTGTTCTGAGGACCGACGAGGAACAGGTAGGGCAGTGGCTGGTCCGGATAGTGGATCAAGCAGGCGAGCCACGTACGAAGGAAGTCGGCACCCGATTGGATACCAGCCTTGCGGCACCAGTCGTCTGCCAATACGGCTTCGTTAAGGTCTTTGCCGATGTGGTCGAGGATCATGTCGAAGTGAGGATGGTCACCACCGGACTCGGAGGGCTCCACCTTCAACTGAGGGGCATTGAAGTTCCACCGTCGCTCGCCAGGGTACTCTTCCTCGAACGGGATCTGAACCATGTTCCAGGGATTCTGCATCATAAGCTGATGAGCTTGGTCGGCAAACTCACCGAACAGGCCGTTGACTACGCAAGCAAGTTCGCCGTATGACTTGTGCATGAGCCACTTGCCCGACTCTAGCTTGTGGTACCATCCACGTGGGGAGCCGTCTTGGATAACGAACCGGATGTGGTCGTCTGCCTTGCTCAACACGTTGGACGCGAAGTTACCGGGGTCGTCGGCTTCGATCGTGATCTTGAAGGTCTTACCAGCCTTGGTCCAGCCGTCAGCACCTTTCTTACTGTGGAATTCAGTTCCGCCGTCGATGAGGACGGCCCAGACGTCATCCGGTACATCGACGGCCAAAGGCTTTCCCAAGGCACTTGCGATTTCCTTTGCTTGGTCTGGGGTTATCTCGTACTTACCTGCCCGTCGCCCGCTAGAAGCATTGGACACAACTTCCTGATAGCTGACCGACTCATTGAGGGTGCAGTAGTTACGGCTGTTGCGGTACTCCCAGTTGGGCTCCTGCTGACCGTTCCCGAACCGTACGACTCGGAAGGCTCCGTTGTTCAGGGGTGCGAGGAAGCAGTTAGCCGTCATCGGATCGTCGCCGTTTGAGTTGGTGACGAAGCTGCCCTTGACTTCCAGGCCCTGCGAGATCGCGTCTGCGATGGCCCGAGTGTGGGTATGGACAAGGTTCATGTCAGATCTGACATTAAAGTAGAATGGCTGGGACGAGATAGCCTCGATGATCCGCTTGTGATCGTCGTCGAAGTCAACCGTCTCAAAGTCTACCTGCCCCTTGCCGCGTACCGATGGGGATGGCAGGTTGATAGCCGCAAGGCGTGAGGCATCCAAGTAGGTACCTTCCTTGACAACATCGAAGCCGGGGTGATCGGCTGGCGATGACTTCGCCCAGATCCAGAACACCGAGCCGACACAATCCACGTGGGACTTGAGGTTGTAGTCGATGTCTTGCGAGATCAACTCTAGAGTCTTCCGGGCCACGATGGTATGCTCGTGATGGTTGTTCGACTCTGGCAGTGATGCCGGATCGAAGAACACGTACACGTGGATGCCTTCGCCACCGGTTGACTTCACGATGGTAACGTAGTCCAAGTCCTTCAACTTCGAGATGATCTCGGCGATGTCTTGGGAGTTGTTGGTAGTAGTCGAGTCAGCGTGACCGACTTCCGAGTCGATATCGATGCCGACTGCGATTGATTTCTTGCCTACGTAGTCCCACCAAGTCGTACCGAGACGCTCCACGCGGGCGGCTGGGGAGAATGAGATCGTCGGGTCACGGTAGTTAGGGTCGGTACCCGCCTGATACGGCCAGCGAAGGTTTCCCCAGGTCTCTTGGGTATTAGGGTCTACGAACTTACCTGTGTCCTCGTCACGCTCACCATCGGTGGACGTCATGACCTGTGTCTCCAAGTCAGTCGAGTACCTGCTCAAGAGGAACCGAGAGTCCCCCTCACGGTTGTTCAGGAAGTTCTGGATTGCCTCTCGGGTCTTAGTCATAGTCTCACTTCGGCAGGTGGTTTGAATCGTTTGCTTACACTCAACTATAACCTGATTCTGGGCCGACGCAAGTTATTTCTTTTGGCACGGCGTTTGCACAGTGTGAATCAGGGGTGCTTACCCTACCAGTGGAGGGGGTGAGCCGAGAGTAAATCCTAGTTGGGGTATACGTGTTTTGCAGGGTCAAACGCGTTTCGAGGGGTGAATTTCGGAAAGAACCCTCCTATGTATTTTTATTTCTCTATCTAACGCTTTCAAGAAAAAAGGAAAAAAGAGTAAATAACCTAAAGGGTTGTTCTGCGGAAACAGGCCCGGAAACGCTTTTCACCCTGTAATTTACGAGAAAGTCCAAATAGGATTTACTTCGCGTACAAGTTAGTTATGATGAGACTCATAAAAGATTTAATCCCACCCGACGTTATTGTACGTCCGGTTGATATGAACGGCATTGACTTTGAGTTGCTATGCGACTCGATTACTAAGAAAGGTCTGCTCGTACCTATCACTGTGTGTGGCGACAAGATCGCAGACGGCTACCGTCGTTGGTTAGCGTGCAAGAGTCTCGGTTGGAAAGAGATCCCCGTTCATGAGGTAGAAGGCGATGCCACCGAGGTACGAATCATCACGCAGACGCGAGAGACGCCGTTTAATAGAGATGAGAAGCGAGCGTTTCTGGGAACCTACCTGTCCCAAAACAGGGAAGCGACTGCCGCCCAAGTCGCACACACCTACCAGTGGAATCTCGCCGAAGTGGAATCCCTCGCAGGATTGGAATACGTCATCGGACCCTTCGTCCAAGCATACCGCTCCGGAGATATCACGCTTGCAACCCTCTGGCAACTCTCTCGATGCCGAGACGGTACCCAGCTTGAGCTTCTGGAATCGGACGGCGACCTATATGAAGAGGCTAGTGCGGTACATCGTGAATGTCGTGCGGCAAGACGGCGGCAGATGGTAACGCGTCCCCGCATACGAGGGTACTCGGCGATTCGGAAGGAACTAGAGAATCCGGCGGAAGCGGGACTGGCACTCATTAAGAGCGACGCCAAGACCCCGCTGGACGGTTGGCTGGCATGTCTTCGGTGGATTGTAGCCACAGACTAGAGATTTTAGTTGACTCTCCCCCTGAGTAGGGTATACTTTATATAGTCGAACATCACTCACATCTAACAAGGATTACTATGCGTTTTCTAGCTCTCACATTCGCACTCTTAGCGGCACCGACCTTCGCCGCAGACGTCAGCCAGAACACTCTGGCCGATATGGGACTGGGCAACTTGCAACCGATCGCAAAGGCAGAGGCCAGCGAGATCCAAGGCAAGGGCACCGTGTTCTTTGGTCGCACATGGGTACGGTCATCCAGTCGCGTGTTCAGTGGTTCCTACCGAACCTCAACCCGCCTGACGAAGTATTCGTTCAGCGGTAGCGGCGTCTACGCTTGGGGGTATTCAGCGACACGATAGCTTACCGGCGTGGTAGCAGAATTGGTTTAACGCACTGCCCTGTCACGGCAGAGATTGCGGGTTCGAGTCCCGTCCACGTCGCTCTCTCAGAAAGTTTTTCAGTTTTTAGTTGACTTCACCTCTAGGCAGTGTATACTTTAATAGTTAAGCAACTTCGCCTAACAAAGTAGCCACTTCCTAACACATCAGGAACCTTCACATTATGTCGAACGAACTATCCGCATTCAACAGCGTCCCAGTCTCAGCAGCCGCACTCTCAACCGAGCAGGCAGCACCGCGACGCAAGTTCCCCGCTCGCCTACAATTGGTGTCCAAGGGACGGTTGGTAGACAGCGGTAAGGTCCGCCCGGGCGGCTTCGCAGTCATCAACGGTGACGAGATTCTCGACATCGGTAACAACGTGGACGTCATTCCACTCGCAGTACTCGACAAAGCTCTCGACGTCGGTCAGGGCAGCGGCGAAGTCCGAGTCGCATTCGGTGCGAACAACGAACTGTTCAAGGAAATCAAGGCAGCATCGGCCACCGTCAACAGCGGTTGCATGTACGGCCCAGTCTTCCTCGTGTTCGAGCGATACACTGCATCCTTCGTCGAGCTATTCTTCAACAACAAGTCGGGCCGTATGGAAGCCGACAAGTTGAAGGCTCACTGCCCGGTCAACTCGACCGACGCAGAGGCACTCGGCATCGAGGCTCGTCCTGCACGTGCGGCTAACATCGCATCGAAGTACATCGAGAAAGAGCGTTTCTCATGGTTCGCTCCTGAGATCACTACCGCCGAGGGAGTCACGTTCGATCGGACCCCGACCGCAGAGGAGTTGTTGGAGACAGTTAATACATTCTTGGCACAAGGTGCTGAGGCACCGGCCTCCGAAGGCCGAGATCGATAGGTGGTTGTGGTGGCTATCGAGGCAGCGGCTCGCCCTTCGGGGCGGGTCGAACCTCTCATCCCAGCCGAAAAGCAATGGCAAATGCAAACAGCCGAGTGGTCCCTTCCGGGCCGCTTCGGCTTTTTTGTGTTCCGGGTCACGTGCGACTGGGACATAACAGACTACCTCCCCGGCCTAGACTGGTATCGGGACGAAGATGATTATTATGTAGCGGGAACAGTTGACAAGTTCGACTTGGCGTGCTACTCTTTACTACGTACCGAGTCGCCCAACGACGTCTGCGACCTGTACCGATACATTCATACCAAACTGTCCGACTTTAACTATGCCCTACGCGGCGAGAAGTGGACCCAACCCGGAGGCTATGTACTCAAGTGACTGCGATGCAACTACGAGACCGGTTCGGCACGATACACAACGTGGAACTGGAAGAGGACAAGTCAAGGTTGGTGTTTACCAATTCGCCATATGCGTTTAAGGACGAGATAAAGGCTATGGCTGGGGCCCGATGGACCGGCGGACGATGGACGATTGCAGACTCTCCCCGCAATCACTTCCAGTTGCGTGCAATGATGGACGGCCAGAACCCGTATGAATGGTTCGACCGACCACTTGCAGAGCTAGAGGCTCCCGTCGAGCGACCCCTAAAGGACCACCAAATCGAAATGGTCCGTAAGGCACTCACGTATCGCTATCAGATCTTCGCTGCCGATATGGGACTGGGCAAGACACTGACGGCCATCGAGGTCGCAGAGCGATTGAACATCCCCGAGTCCCAGATCTGGTTCGTCGGTCCCAAGTCCGCCCTGGAATCGGTGCAGGCCGATACCGTCAAGTGGCAGGGCCCCGGTATGATCCTCAAGACATATGAAAGGTTCGTCATTGACCATGAGCAACACTTGGACAATCCGCCATCTTGTATATTCTTCGACGAGTGTTCAGGACTCAAGAATCCTAATACCCGACGATCCAAGGCAGCACAGAAGTTCACAGACGCGATTCGAGCAAAGCATGGAACCGATGGGTGCGTTGTTTTGCTCTCTGGCACTCCCACTGCCAAGCGACCCTCCGACATCTGGGCCCAAGCAGAGATAGCGTGGCCCGGCTTCCTACGAGAGGGATCGCTCAAAGCATTCGAGCAGCGGTACGCTATTGTCGTTGAGAACGAGGATGCCGATGGAAACAAGTTCAAGACCATCGTTGGCTGGAAGGAAGCCGAGGTGGACAAGATTGCGGCCAGAACGTCCGGACTTATGTCCGTATACCGCAAGGACGAGCTACTGAACCTGCCCAAGCGAACATTCATCCGAACCGAATGTCCTCCGAACCCGCGAACCTTGCGGGTAGCCAAAGCACTGGTTGACTCCGCTCCCAACGTAATCACGGGGCTCACGTGGCTCCGGGCGTTGTCGAGCGGGTTCCAATACAAGACCGACGATGACGGCAAGCCGGTAATCGAGGAAGGCGGCGAGCGTGGCATGGTGGAAACGCTCTGCCCCAAGGACGATGCACTACGCTCCATCCTCGACGAAGAGGAACCCCGTGGCCGTATGATTGCCTTCGCATCCTTCCAAGGCTCCCTGGATCGCGTGAAGCGTATCTGTGAGTCCAAGGGTTGGGATACGATAATGGTAGACGGTCGCGGCTGGAACTGCTACAGCGACGGCCAGCTATTCAAGCAGCACATCCTCGAATTCTGGGCGAACAACCCTAAGAAAACCGTGTTCATCGGCAATCCAGCCTCGTGCCGATTCGGACTGACATTGGTAGAGGCTAAGACGGCAGTGGTCTTTGACCAGAACTTCTCGGCAGAGAATCGTCTACAATCACTCGACCGTAACTATCGTATCGGACAGGACCACCCCGTCCGAGTCATCGACCTGATTCACCTCCCAGTGGACCGGCTGATACTCGACACTCTGACCGACAACAAACGTCTCGAAGAACTATCCCTTGGATTGATTCGAGATTACTTAAACTAATTCCTTGACTCTGCCACTCCATGTGGTAGTATTTAGTAATCAACCACTTAACACCTGAGACATTTAGTATGAGCGAACAACGCGACCCAGACTTCTTCTCGAACGTCCGTAGCCTATGCAACGAAGGCTACACGCAGGCAGAAGTAGCTAAGAAATTAGGCATCAGCCGATCCTACGTGAGCGACATCGTATGCGGACGTGCAGGCTGGTGTCCAGATGACGACGCCGATGCGGTCATCCAAGGGTTGAAGGATGACAAGCAGTTCGCCCGAAAGCGACTCCGCGAAGCACTGCGGGCAGAGGTTCTGTTCAAGGAAGCTGCCGAAGTCGCCGCGAAGCACATCAAGCCGTTCAAGCCTGTGGCCCCGCCCAAGTTCAAGAAACGCGAAGGGGCTATCGAAGAAACAGCCGTACTCGTTCTTTCCGATGGTCACCATGACCAAGTTGTAACCTCCGATTCAGTCGGTGGCATTGAGGAATACAACTTCGACATCTCCTGCCGCCGTGCTGAGGTACTGGTCGATGCGGTCATTAAGTTCTGTACTCGGACTCTGGTTGGTTATGACTTTCGTAAGTTGGTCATCCTCTCCCTTGGCGACAGCACAAGTGGCGAGATCCATGACGCCGAGAAGCGTTCAGCATTCGGTAATCAATTCAAGAACAGCCTTGCCATCGGGCATCTCCACGGTGCAATGGTCCGCGACCTGTCCGCACACTTCGCGGAGATCGACGTACACTGCGTCTCAGGGAATCACGGTCGTCGTACACACTCCAAGGAATACACGGGGCCTCAGAACAACTGGGACTACATGGTCTCGAAGATCGCACAGACTGCCACCAGTGAGTTGGGGGGTGTACGGTGGAACATCCCAGATTCGTTCGATGCAGTCGTTGACATCGAGGGGCACGGTTTTCATATCTCCCACGGGGACGATATTGCGAACACCAGTGGTAACCCGTGGCAGGGTTTACGTCGGCGTCACGAGCGGCAAATCGCCATCCACCGTGGCACCCGGTCCAATCCGAACAAATCCTTTTTGTCGGGCGAAGAACTAGACTATCACGTCATCGGTCACCACCACACTCGTGGCATCGTGAACGGTAACGGCGTGGGCTACATCTGCAACGGTGCATGGCTCGCGACTGACCCGTATGCGTACCAGAAGTTGGGCGTGGCTGGTCCACCCGAGCAGTTGTTGTTCGGCGTGAACAAAGATCGTGGAGCCACGTGGCAACTGCCCGTGACCCTCTACGGCAAAGACACTGCTAAAACCTGCCGATACGACGGTGTAAAGGATCTTCTACATGGCTAATGAAACCAAGATAGAGTTTGCCGCTAAGTTGGGGGAGCGGCTTGCGGAGGCTATGTTCCATAAGTGCGGCGTTGACCTTTCGGCACCAATCAACTTCTGTTGTAGCCGACCCTGGTACCGCTACATGGAGGGGCATAACCTAGACAAGGCGGAACGTTCCGCTTTTACGACTTCCTATAAACACACTTGGTGGATGCTCAAGACTCATGGATCTAAGGCTTGATGAAATTACCCTGGCGAAGAACTATTCCCGAACATTCGGGATCGGAGATATCTCCGAGCTAGCTCATTCGATGCAGGAACACGGGCAGATCACGGCTATCTCAGTAACCCCGGACCATTCATTGGTCGCGGGGTTCCGCCGTTATCATGCCGCTCAAGAACTTGGCTGGGAGTACATCCGGGCCGAGGTGACAACGGGGGAACCCGGTGTTGTCAATCTGATCGAGAATATGAATCGAGAGGGATTGACGTTGTGGGAGGAGATCCAAGGAATCCGCGACGTGTTCGGACCCGAAGCGAAGCAGGCGGATATCTGCCGCTCACTATCGAAGTCCAAGACGTGGGTGCGTCCCCGGATCAATGTCTGGTCGCTGCCAAAGGACTTCGTTGACGAGGTGAGGCTAGGTCGCCGGGGGATTAAGGATATCGCAAAGGAACTGCGTAAGAGCAAGGCTGGTCGGGATCAATCGGTCGTCAAGGCATTCCCCAAGCCGGACGAGATCAAACAGGTCATCACGCAACTGTTGCAGGCTAACCGCACAACGGAAGCATTGGCCCTGTCCTACGCCGTTGGAGGGGTATCGAGAGAGAGTCTGTTAAATACGTGAAAATCGTAGGTTTCTCAGATTGAGACGGGACTTCGGAGGGATTCTGCACAAGTTATAGTTGAGGGGACAGAACAGCAGGGAGGTGCTAATGAAACGACTCCTATGGACGATCCTGCTAGGGACTATACTACGCAAGATCGTCCACTCTCTCTTTTAACCCGGGGCACTTCGCCCCACTTCTTTTTCTCTATTACATGGATTGTAATACTCTTATGATGAATGCTTCCGACTTCAACCTTAACTTCCAACGCTACGTTATCGCAGAAACCATCAGCGGTGTCGAAACTCTTTCGACCGTTTACACCTACGCAACAGAGGCCGCTGCCCAAGGTTACATCAACACCTTCGGCGGAACACGTGATCTTCGGATCGCTCACTTGGTCAAGGTACGGGACAATAAGCACGGGAACGTTCCCGCCGGTACGCCTGTACTCTGGGCCATCCAACGTAAGGATGCCGTGACGAATGAGATCACACAGCACGGTAACCTCTACACTGCCCAGTCGTCGGCAGCGTTCTGGGTTGGCCTATACAACGATCCTCAACTGTCTGTCAAGATGCTGACCGAATACTTGATCTAATTTCAAGATTCTCTTTGACTTCATCCTAGAAGCGGGTATACTTAATTGTGTACCCGCTTCTTTTACTTTAGTCACCTTTCGGAGACCTTACACCCATGCGTTTCTTACTCGCAACTCTCGTCGCTTTCGCCGCAGTCACAACAGCACAGGCCCAAGCAATCACCCCACCTAACACACAGTGCAACGCCACCCTTACCGCGAAGTACAACGCGGCAGTCTCCGCTGAGTCCTCGTGCGATACTCAAAAGACCTTCTACTACAATGCACTGGAATTCGTCGATGGAAAGGTCACCGAGCTAGGCTACTTGGTTGACCAGTTGAATTACAACTGCAACAACGATGAGATGGACTCTACCTACAACGATCTGGCAGACGCCGCAACAGACGCCACGCTTGACAGTATTGCCGATGGTCTCTACGATAGCGGTATCTACTGGGGTAACGACGGCTCCAACTTCTACGATGGTTTCTGCATGACTCAAAGTCTAAATGACTTTACCGGTGCCATCGATAGCTACAACACATCTAAGTCTCGATTTGATTCGGCCAAGCCTCTGTACCAAAACGGCACCGCCGCGTTGAATACCGTCGCTAATCAACTGGTTCAAGCGATTACCTACGCCAACTTCCTGCTGGCGAATTGCAACTAATCTCAACAATCTCGTTGACTATCCTTAAAGGGAGGGTATACTTAATTGTATACCCTCCCTTTCTCCATTGATAAATGGTACCCGATGAATACTTGTTACTTCGACTCTGAGACAATGGGCCTATATGGGCCAGCCGTTATCTTCCAGTGCCAGTTCGATTACTCGAACAAACGCCACGATGACCAGCCCTTCATGTACGACCTCTGGAACAACCCAGTGTCAAAGACCATCGACCTGATCGAGGAGATCGTCGCCTGCCGAGTGGTCTGTCATAATATCACCTTTGACTGGACAAAGCTGCAACAGTTCTTCAATGCCGCACGTGCCCTGGAACGTACCAAGGGGCCGAACTTCCGCCCGATCACCGACGTGGACCTATTCGCCCACACTCTGTACGAGTGCCGCGACATCTTCTGCCTCAAGCCGCCTGCCGCCGTATGTACCCTCATGCTGGCCCAGAAAGAGTTGGGGGGCACCAGCCTAGCGACGAAAGAGATCCGGGTAAAGAAACTGCCCAAGGATATCGGCCAGACCGTGGCAGACATCCTGAACAAGAACACCAAGCTACCTGCCATCCTGTTCGCACGTCGCAAGTCACCTGAGCGATGGCTAGTGGCCCAGTCCGATCACGGGGACGCTTGGGTTGACGTGGCACTGCGTTTCGGGCCCTCCAATGCGTTGAAGGATATTGCTCGATTCGTACTAGAGGTCGAGGATACGCAGAAGCTGGGGCAGGATATCGAGATGCCCGAGTTTCCGATCGAGGAGGGATTCGCCCCCTACGCCACCCTGCTAGACGATGGCAACTGGATGTATAAGGGTCAGCAGCTATGGCCCTTGCGATTGGACGCCCACCTAGCATTCTGGACCACCAAGGACTCGCCGCAGGAGAAGTACGCACTGGATGACGTCATCCTTCTCAAGAAACTCGACGAACACTTCGGCAAGCCTGATACCGACTTCGACTCGGAGATCGGGTGCCAAGTGGCATCGGTGCGTGCGGCTGGTTTCAGCATCGACACAGACAAGCTGGCGACCGAGATCAAGTCATCTGCCGCTATCATCGAGTCCGCACAGGTCAACGTAGACTCGCCCCTACAGGTCCGGAAGTACATTAGCGACGCCCTGGACCCGATGGAGGCTCACGTTATCGCTGACTCGTGCGACAAGGCTACGCTGCTCAAGATGACCTCTGCCTTCGTACTGGATGAGGCTGAGGAGTGCTGTAACACTGGATGCGACCGTTGCAATGGACGTAAGACGGTTGGACCGGGCCCTATGCCCGTCGTCGATCGCGTAGAGCATATCCTAAAGGTTCGTAAGCACCGCAAGCGACAACAGCTATACGGCAAGCTGGAAGTAGCGAAGGGAGCCTTTCCATCCTTCCGAGTCATCGGTACAAAGTCCGGGCGAATGTCTGGTGCAGATGGATTGAACTATCACGGCATCGATGGTAGCCGGGAGATCCGCGAAGTGTTCACGCTGGGCGACGGCGTTCTGGGGACCGAGGTATCCGGCGGTGACTTCGACTCACAGGAGTTGGCTATTGCAGCAGCCGTTATGAATGACTCCAACCTTGCCGACGATATCGGAAAGGGTAAGTCCCTGCACGGCGTCTTTGCTGCGAGTGCCTCTGGCCTGCCGTACGAGCAGATCATGGCCCACAAAGAGGATAAGGCGACTCCGGAGGCTAACTGGTACAAGAAAGCGAAGATCTGCGTGTACGCTATCCTCTACGGTGCGTCAGCCTTCAACATCAGCTTCACCCTTGGCGTAGACCCCGAGGAGGCCGACCGGATCATCCTGAACTTCTTCGAGAAGTATCCGTACATGGCCCAGACTCGTAAGATGGTCAAGGAATCTCTCGAATGCCTCTCGTCCGACTCGGATGGCAGACTTCAAGTGTTAGAGCCGAAGCAGAAGTATATCGAATCGATCTTCGGCTTCCGGCGTTCATTCGAGGTCGAGTACGAAGTCATCGACATCCTGTTCCAGTCCATGAATGAGATCCGAGAGCTATCCAAGAAATGGCCCGGCGAGTGTATCAGGAAGGACGAGAAAGGAAAGCAGACGTACGGCGGGGCCGCTTCATCTGCCCTGTACGGCTCGATCTTCTCCATGCAGGGTAAGGTACTGCGTGCCGCCCTCAACCACCTGATTCAATCCGCTGGCCGTACGGTAACCTTGACCGTCCAGAAGCGTATCTGGGATGATATCCAGCCCATCGGTGCCAAGCCTTTCCGGGTGAAGCTCATGTCTGTCCACGATGAGATCGCGACCGTCCAGAAGCGTAGCGTGACGCCTCTCGTGGCCGATGCAGTTCGTAACTCGGTGGCCGACCTGTGTAAGACCGTTCCACTACTGTCCCTGGAATGGGCGTCGAACGTGGGCGACTGGTACGGCGTTAAGAGTGCTGACGGTGAACGGATGGGATGGGGGAAGCAGTAATGTCGGATACTTTCGATCGAATTACCAGAAATGTCCGACGCGAGCGGGACGACTGTTCTATAATTGCAGTAGCAGCCATTTGTTCTGTGTCCTATCCAGCCGCCGAGACGGCTCTCAGGTGTTGCGGTAGGTTGCAGAACGATGGTGCCTACGATGAGACCATCCTGAGTGCGGTAAAGTCCTTCGGGTATCGAGTGTGCCCTGTGACGTGTCGGGCAAAGACACTACGCTCCCTGGCCCGCAAGTACTCCCTTTGCCACTACCTTGTAGCCACCGTGGATCATGCCGTCGCCGTTATTCGCGGTGAGATCGTTGACGACCAGACCGACCTAGCCAGGGTTGAAACCGTCTGGCTGATTGTGAGAAAATAATGAAACTTTGCGTGGAGTGCAACTGCCGTCCTACTCGCACCCCCAGGGCTCGCCTGTGCGACCCTTGCCGGGTGGAGAGACTCCGAGTCAGTTCGGTCATGGCTAACCGGAGGTTCCGTAAAAAGAATCGGGAGTATTACAGGGAGAGGAATGGGGAGTATCAGCGGACCCCGAAAGGACGGTACAAGGCTTATGCCCAGTCTGCCGCCCGGAGAGGGTACAGTTTTAACATAGAGTTTGAAGAATTCTCCACCCTACTGGGATCTGCGTGCTACTATTGTAATGTAGAGCAAGCAAACGGCGTTGACCGTATCGATAACTCGCAGGGGTATGAACCCGCAAACTGTCGTCCCTGTTGCAAGCACTGTAACGTCGCCAAAGGCTCCATGACCGAAGAACAGTTCTATATCCTGATAGGGAGAATTTATGGCAATCGAAGCAAGAGTATTTCTAGAATCCGGCAGCTTTCTCTTTGACTTGATCGACACATGTGATATACTTAACTATGAGGGGGAAGCTCTACCCGAGTTAATTCATACCAGTACCCGTAGCTACGTCCGCGAAGAAACCGCAGAGCGTAACGCAGAGAAGTGGATCAAGACCTACAATGCCGCATCACAACGACAACAGCGTACTTTGCGGGGCTATGATCCCGTTAGCCACTGCCGACAAAGGCGACGAAAGACTCCTGTGCGTAGACGCGTTGAGTAGTCTGGTCGAAGTGGTCATCGTGACCATCAATGGCACCCCCCATTCCTTCCTGCGAGAGTTGACCCGATGAAAATAGTTACCATCGCCATCCGAACGACCGCACCCGAGGTCAAGCGAGGAAACATCGTCGAGTTTGCCGCTGCTTGCTGCGACCTAGAGGACACTAAAACGCGGTGGGCAGTGTTCGAGGCTCTGATTAAGAACACTAGCATCATTGGTACCCCAGCCCATCTGTCAAGTGTTTCGGACCAGTTGGCTGAGATCGGCGGCGAGCGTACCACCTGGATGCCGAGGCTTACGGCGACTCAGGTACCGACCAAGTTCATGACGTGGCTGGGTGAGAACCAGTGCCTGACCGATGGAAAGGTCACGGTAGCGGGCGACAACTTCGCAGGCTCCACCAACTTGTGGCTGACCGAACACCTCCCTGGTTGGCGAATTCACATCCCACTGGCACGCCCCCTTGATCTGGGCAGTCTGTGCTACGTGGAGGGTTCGCCGGTTCCCAGTGCGGATCAGGCGAGCGAGTCACTAGGCATCGCCACAGAGGTTAGACGGGGACGAGCATCCGACGAGTGTTTGAATCTGTTGTCCATTGTCAATCAATTCTTTCGAGGTTAATATGACACGAGTCTACATCGCGACGCCTTACTCCCATCCAGATGCTAGCGTCCGCCATCGGCGGTTCGAGGCAGTCAATGAGTTTGCTGCCAAGATGATGGAGCAGGGCTACACTATATTCTCGCCGATCAGCCAATCGCACCCGATTGCCGATCACTTGGGTCCGGAGACCGAGAATTGGGACTTCTGGCAGAAGCAAGACCTACCCTGGCTTGAGCTTTGCGATGCAGTGTACGTTCTGACCTTGAATGGCTGGGCGGATTCGGTGGGCGTGACCGGTGAGATCGCTCACGCGGCTAAGCTGAACATCCCGGTCCTCTACATCACCCCCGAGGATCAAGGGATCGATAATGTCAGCCGCTAAAGAGTCAACGATCCAGAAGCAGATCAAGCGGTACCTCGAAATCGGAGGATATCACGTAGAAGTCCTTTCTTGTAATGCGTACCAGAAGGGCATTCCCGACCTCTGGGTCTACTGCCCCGACGATGATCGTGCGTGGTGGGTGGACGTCAAGAAACCGAAGGGCTCCACGCTAACCAAGTCTCAGGCTCAGAAGTGGACCCTCTGGGATTCCGTTGGGATCGGGATCTGGATCATGACCGAGTGCGATGAGTCCGTACTGTACGGACCTCCCAACTGGCGGGAGTGGTGGAAGCCAAGATACGAGAAATTCATTACACGAGACCCCTGTGACATATTGAGGGAAACTGAGTAGGATTGTCCGGATTGTTCTGGACTTGACGGTTATATCGGGTATACTTAATATAGAGAAGGTAATGGTTACCTTCTCTTACCTTTCGTTACCCGGACAAGTCAAATGGAATCAGAAAACATTCTCACATTAGTCGCCCAGTACGCTCAACTCGAAGCGAGGATTCGGCCACTGCTCCCAGCCATCTCGGCTAAGTTGGTCTCCGAGTTATTGGCCGATGGTGTACGTCCGGAGAAGCTAGGTAAAGTCCTAAACAAAAAGCCTACGTATATTCAGGCTATCGCGAACGGACAGAAAGCCTTGACTGCTGAGCAGATCATTGCCGTCATGCGTCACGTCGCAGCTAGCACCGAGGCTCAGACTGAGGGTTCAGACAATGCTGAATGAGAAATCTTCCTGCTTCCTTGACGCTCTGCAACTCGCTCTGGGATGCCCGAGTAACATGGTGGCCGAGCGGTACAAAGAACTTGCCCCTACAGGCGACGTAATCGAGAACGGCTACCACCCCTCCATCGTGAACATGGTGGTATTGGAGAAGTTCGGCGTAGGCATTGTCGAGATTGATATCTCGCCATCCGCATGGGGCACTGACGGTAAATCGGCTCCGCACCCCGACGCGGATCGAATCTCCCAGATTGTCACCGGCTGGTTCAAGCGACCCGACTTCTCGTGCGTCGTCACTGGCCCCCGAAACGATACCGGCGAAGAACACGCGAACGCATTCGTTGGTGGTCGGTTCCTCGACCCGTCCCAAGGCGGATACGCCCTGGACGCACCGAACATCGGACTTCGCTCCGTATGGTGCCTGACCGTGCCCAAGCTGCGAGAGGACGGGGCCGACGATGTTAGTTAAACTGAATCGCTCCAATCTCTCATGTGCCCGCTACACGCCCCCTGTTCCTGTCACGCAGAACTTCGAGGACATCGACACAAGCCTACCGAACGCCGAGCAATCCGACCTACTGTTATGGATTCCCGCCCTGCTGGTTAGTCGATTCCTCGCTCAGTTTCCCTTCCTCAAGAACGAGTCGGACGAGCTATTCTCGATCGGCACCTTGACTGTTTTGGAGACCGTGGATTCCGGTAAGTACGGCGGCGACAAGATCGGGGCTATTTGCAATGTCAAGTGCTGCCGTGCAATGGAGGACTACATCAACGGCCTGAATTCGGTTGTAAAGGTTTGCACAACAACCCGCTACGAGAACCTCAAGAAAGGCATCGAGACGCCCGTCCATCACCCCCTCTGCTCGAACGTAGGGACCGAGGACGACCACTCCGAGATTGAAGTACGCGACGCCTGCGACGTGCTAGGCTACGACGTCGAGTCACTGACCCTGCGTCAGAAGCGACGCGTATGGGAGATGCTCAGATGACTCCGATCTACGCAACTCAACGTGCCGATCTGTCCCAGTGGTGGGCCTATAAAGTCCCCGAAGGACGGTCGGCAATCTGGGATGGCGGCATCCATGATCGCACAGACATCACCGGGCTATGGTGCCCTGTGACGGGTAACAAGATCGACGCCCCAGACTCCCTGCTACGCGATCTGCCCGCCACTTGCCTGTACGGTATGGTGGACGGGGATCATTTCCATGTTACCGGGTTCCCACACATCCGAACCTTGCTCCATATGTTCCCCCTGTGTCCGTACGAGCCCAAGTTGGCCTATCCGGAAACAAAGGTACTGCGAGCAACATTCTTGGATGAGTTCATGGCAGCACCCGAACTGCTACCCGACTGTTGCTCATTCGTAACCCCTACGACGCTGCCCGATCACAAGATCGACGCCCTGGACGCCCTGAATGATCTTGGGGAGCAGTACGTAGCACGTCACCCCTCAGCCTCATGGACCGTTGAGCGGTCCTGTCTACTGGCTTCGATCGTTCAGCCCGAGACCGTACGGCAGGCACGTGTTCGAGAAATATCCCTAGATAATGACCTAGATATAGTTGACTTCATCACTGCATGGAGTACAGTTGAGTGTCTGGAAACATTTTACCCTCTATACATGCACGATGACGATCCATATCTCGACATATGGAAGCCCAAGACACGCGTCACGTTGTACCTTCACGCAGGAGAAGTAATCGGATATGAGTGAGTCGCCCTACAGAGTCCCATCGTACCTGTCGCCATCCGGCCTAGCTTGCTGGGAGCGGAACCCGGATGAGTACTTCATGCGGTACATCGTGCCCAAGAGTCTCGCCCCCGCACGAGACCCTCAGACCAGCCCTATGGCAGTGGGCTCCGCGTTCGACGCCCTGGTTAAGGCCCACATCTTCAAGCTGTTCTTCGGCCTGTCGAAGGCCAATGAGGAAGCATACCTGATTCGCGACTTGGTGAATCTCCAATGCGAGCCGCATACCCTACCAGATGCTCTGGTCATTGCGAGCGACGTGTTCGAGCAGTACCGTGCGAGCGGGGCCCTAGGCAATCTGATTGACGTCATCCGACGCTCTACCGTCGCCCCTAAGATGGAATTCACCGTACAGGGAACCATTGGCGGCGTCCCTATGCTGGGCAAGCCCGACCTCCACTTCAATACCAACCTGCATCGGGAAGTCATCGCCGACTGGAAGGTTAGCGGATCGGTCAGCAAGGCGGGGGTATCGCCCCAGCAAGGCTACCAGCTAGCTCTCGACGTATGGCCTAAGTCGCGGACCAACGGCATGGCCCACAAGAAGTACGCCCCCGTACTGCATGAGTCCGGTCTATGGGTCAGTGGGTGGAAGATGAACGAATCCACTTACTACTGGGCCGACCAGTTGTCAACGTACGCATGGGCCCTTGGTCACGCGGTTGGCGACGAGGGTTGGGTAGCTCGCATCGAGCAGCTTGCCTGCCGCCCCGGACCAGCCGACAATCCTACGGGGCAGCTTCGCGTGAAGTGCGTGACCCATCAGTCCACCGTAGACTCCTCCTATCAGTGGGATCTACTGGAACGCTACAAGCGTTGCTGGTCCCATGTCAGTAAATGTCACTATTGGCCGGAATTATCCTTGACCGAATCCCAAGCACGTGGTAACCTTATAATGTTCCAGCTACGCGGCGGGACACAGGCACTCACGCCAGATACACTTCCGGAGATCAATTGGTAATGTACGAAGAACCAGAATTCGCCCCGCTCTACTCAACCGTTCAGTCGGGCGTTTACGACCTACCATCCCTGGAATACTTGGATGTTCTGGGTCAAGAGTTTTCACTGTCTCGGAAAGAGATCCGGGCCCTATTGGACTCGAAGGGCTACCATGCCGTCGCGACCAGTAAGGACTACGAGAAAGTGGGCTACTGCCTGTTCACCATTAAGTCCGCTGACGATGGCGATGGCGACCAGGGCGGCGATATCCATATCGAGCGTCTGTCATTTAACCCGTCAGAGGCCCTGAACGGTATCAACTCCCTGGTCGAAGTGCTACGGCATACTCCGGGTCTCCGGGTGCCTGTCCTCACGATCAATTGGCCTGAGTATGACTACAACAGCCATACGTTCAAGGCTCTCATTGAATTGGGATTCAAGGCCAAGGGCTTAATCAAAGACGAGTACTTCTCCTACGGCGAGTACTACGACGCAATCAAGTTGGAGTTACCAGTATGAGCAACCAGTTCAAAATATCAGACTTCGCCGGGTTCAAGGTTGAGAAAGCCGAACCCAAACAACCCGTACGACGAGAGCTAGACGCTATCGAGTCGCCTCAGTGCCGCTTGGCCGTCACCGTGAATGGCTCCGTTCAGTTCGTCACGGTCGTAATGGGGGCTGGCCCTACCCCGATAACGACTCCCGTTGGCGTCATTGCCGTTGACCTGCTGACACTTAATCCGGGGAAGTTCGAGGAAACTTCTTGACTCTGCCCCGCCGCAGCGTATAGTTTAATAGTTCAGCAACACCACCCACCACTGAGGCAGACATGGCAGACATTAAATTCAAGGCTGGTCCACTTGGAGACGGCGAAGTCGAGTCCATTTCATTGGACTTGTATCATGAGATGGAACGCGAAAACCTTGGCATTTGTCTTGCCTGTGGTAGCGAGCGTGAAATGTGTGAGCCCGACGCCGAGAACTACCCGTGCGAGTGCTGCGATGAGCGGCAAGTCGCGGGCTCCCTGCACTTCATCATTACGGACATGATCCATTGAGCGAGTACTTCCTGCGGGCCGTCACAGAGCCTCCTATCGACTGCCAGCCATCCTACAGATGGCGACCCAGTAGGACCGAGGCAATCGCGTTTATCCGGGGACTCCGACAAGCACGTCCAAACGTTAAATTCATCCGAGTCGATATCGTAGAGACTCAGATTTACCACTTCCCCAGCAATGACCTACAACTTGAGGGTTCCTTCGATGAAACGATTATTGATTCTGTTACTTTCACTCCTCGCACTCCTGACGGTCGCCCAGATCCAGTGTAGCGTCCACTGTGCGGCATGTGACAAACACGCCGAGTACTCCCCTGCGTTCATCTACCACCTAGCACCACTCCCAGATACGGTACACTTTGAATGTCTAAAAACTCTAAAGGAAACCGGACTACCTCACAGTCCGAGCTACCCGCGAAGCCGGGCAGGTTGTGGGCTCCCAAGCTGCGAGCATCAACCCTCAAGGACCGCCGCACCAAGCGACTCCGCACCCGTGGAGACTCCTTCCGTAAAATCCTCCGCGAATACAATTAACTGGTTGGACGCATGAAATACAAGTACGTAGCCGGTGCCCTCCTGGCGGTAGCCGTCGCAGGAGGGGTAGGCTTTATTGCTACCAACCAGATCCCGTCAGAAAAGAACCCGTACCACTTCCAGTACGAACGTGAGGGAGTCCGGTACTACCTCGTCTGCGACGGGCTCCGATGCACCTTAGTGCCTGAGTCGGAAGTTCCTGAGAGATTCCACTCTAATTAACTTGACTCTCGCCAAGGACGGCGTATAGTTTAATAGTTCAGCAACCACCTACCACCTACCACCAGGGGATACCCATGACTCAAGCCATTTACAAGATCAACAACCACGGCGACCTCAAATCCGTTGGCAAAGTGTTCAAGTCCTACCACTACGACACGGTTGAGCAGTGTGCCGGGTTGTTCCTCGGCGACGACAGCCGCAAGTACATCCTACACACTCAGAGGTTGGGTCACGCTGAGGTCCGAGAGGGTTGGTCGTGGACCTACAACAGCGTCATCGTGTACGCTGCGGACACTCCGAACGCCCATGAGAGCGTCCTTCGCCTCATGTGTATCGGTGGCGTTGACGCCCTGCCCGGTTACTGCTTCGCAGTCCATGACGGCTTGGGCGGTTCGGGTCTGGTTGGTATCTTCGACTCGCGTGAGAAGTTGGAGCAGTACCTTGCATCGGTCTCGCAAGAGGAAGCCGAAGACCTTTTCATCCGCATCGTCCCCCTCAACGAAGCGTTGTAGGTTTCTGAGAATTTTACTTGACTCTAACCCAAGATGGTGTATAGTTAAAGTGTGGAGGGGAAGTCCCTTCCACATGGCGGGAAACGCAACAGTTGTCGGAGTCATGACCGAACGTAAGTCTGGTGGGCACAAGCCACGTCCCAAGGTCACTCTCGGCAGGACGTTAAATAAAGTCGGGGGTGACCCGACGCGTTGGACAAGTGGCTAAGTCGCTGCCCTTTCACGGCAGAGAACCGGGGTCGGAACCCGGACGCGTTACTTTATCTACCACCCACAACCACCGAGGATACAATGGCCCAGAAGCACTACCGACGAAAGTCAGACCGAAACAAGCCGGACCCGCGTTCCCTTCAATTGATCGGGAACGACTTGGCGGACCAGATGGTCCGGAAGTATCCGGGGCAGGCGTTGCCTACCGACCTCTTCAAGTCACCATCGTTCCGGGGGTTCATCAAGGGACGTGGCTACGATAGCGATCAGGTCACCGCGATCAAGGATGGCTACACCAAACGATACACACAACTCAGGGGCTAAAGCCGTGGGCAAACCAATCGAAGAAATGCAACGCATCTGCCTGACCATGAACGAAGAGCAGCTTGAAGTGGTCAGCGAGTATGGTCGCCTCCTATCGGAGACTAAGGACGCCGCCGTGAAGCTGGCCGAAATGTGCGACACATACCACCTGTTGGTTTCGAGCCTACGGTTCGAGATCTCCTGCCTAAAGTCTGAGATGGAGCAGTAGAATGAGCAACCTATTACGGCTAGAAGCCGCCATATCCCGCCACCGAGAAACCTATCACAGGATAGAGCGGTTGTTGGGCATGTCACCGAGTCAGCAGGGGTTGCGGGATGTGTCTGCCACGTTACATATCGGGAGGGAGGCCGTCGATGACCCGGACTTTGTTCTCCCGCTAATCGCCCTAGACTATTCGATCCGAGTGATCGAAGTGGATGATTCCGGAGCGACGGTAGTTATTACGACTACAAGCGAAATATCATTTGACTCACGCTAGCCATAGCGTATAGTTTAATAGTTAAGACATTCACCACCCACCGGAGAGACCCATGAGCAATACACCCGAGACCATCATCAGTGAACACATCAAGCAACTGCTCGCACCTCAGACCCTTGAGAGCCTGAGTGCCATCAAGGTCAACCACCTCTATGGTAATCGGTACCGCGTGAACTGCTACACCAAGACGATCGTGGAGGGTTCGGCCATCAGCCGCAACCTCATCGAAGAGTCGTTCTTCGTCGCACTGGTAGACGATACCGTCTTCAACTTGACTCCGGCTTAGGTCGGGAGGCCACCATGAAACTGACGAGCCATCAGCAAGACCTTGCCCTACGCCTGAAAACAGGTACCCTACTTCGCCTTGGCGTCGCAGGGACTCCGGAGTTTAACGGACGTGCGATGCGAGGTGCTACGGAGAGAGCCTTGGGACTCTACTTCGGTACCGAGTTGGTACAGGTTACGACGAAGGGCAAGCATAGCGACCAGCGGTTCCTTACGCTACGTCGCCATGTCGCCGAGATTAACGAGGTCGCGTACATCACAGGGATTGAGACTGCAAGAGTTATACGTCACCTTCCGAATGAGCAAGTGGAGTAATCATGAGCTACGAACAGAAAACCCTCGCCCGTAAGATCGCGTCGGACGTATTCGGGGCGGGCACCGAACGGTACCAACATTCACGCAGCGTGGCTATCCGAGTCGGTGCAGCGGGGCTGGGGGAGCGGTCGGTCGCGGTCGCATGGCTACACGATGTGGTCGAAGACACTGATACCACGTTGGCTGACCTAGTGGCCGAGGGCGTTGACCCTGCCATTGTCGCCGCCGTCAGTAGCCTGACAAGGACTGAGGGGCAGGCGTACCGGGATTACATCGGCGACATTAAATACAACGGCGACCGGGAACAACTTGGCCGTCACGTCAAGATCCAAGACCTGATTGAGAACATCAGCCGAACCGAGAAACCGTCCATGATCCGCCGCTACGCACAGGCACTTGAGATTCTTTCCTTTGATTACTAAGATTTTCCTTGCATCGGTCGAATGCCGGTGTATACTTTAATAGTTAAGGGAAACGAAACACACAGGAGAAACGAATGACCTCTTGCTTCCAACGATACGCCACCCCCTCCGAGAGATCAGCCGCACGTAAGTTGGTGCGAACCATCCTCAACGCGGGATTCGTCATCCGAGTATATGACAGTGCAGAGTTTAACACCGACCATGACCTGTCTACTGAGGCAGACGTACTGGCCGAGTTGGCAACGTCGGGCGACGACCGGGTGTACTTCCGGAAGCCGGGCGACGAGCGATTCATCGGCTGGTTCTGGTTGATCTGGGGAAACGGGGAAGACCTTATCTCGGACTACAACGTCAACGAGACGACCGAGAAGATCGCATCCATCGCTTGCGAGGTGGTGGCATGAACAAATTATTGCAGCTAGGATGGGTCGTTGAGGTCTGGGTGGGAGCCATCGATGGCAACCTGTACGTCACGCTGACTGACCCGAGATCCGGGCCGGATGAGGAGAGCCGCCACTCACTGCTCTGCTCCGAGAACGCAGAGGGACTGCTGACCCAGGACGTACAGCAGGCTATTGAGACACGCCTCAAACAATTCTACGAAGACAACCTGAAATAGTACTAACGTGACAGTGCCCGACCCGCATTGCAGTGTGGGAAGGCCCCAACTGAGGAGGATAAGCAAATGATTCTTAAATGTCCATACTGAACCCCTACGATTCCAAGGCGTCTCCCACCCTGCAAGGTAGGTTGACGATTGCCGACTGTACCTCGCGAGTGCGGTAGGACAACTGGATAGGGCGGACGGGCGAGCCGTAGAAAGTAGTCATGCAAATTCCGATTTCCTTTTTACTTGACAGGACGTGTTTTATGTTGTAGTCTTTAATAGTTCATCAACGCCACTAACGGAGACAACCGTGAATATCTTTGTACTCGACAACTGCCCCCGCGAATCAGCCAAGATGCACTGCGACAAGCACGTCGTCAAAATGCACGTTGAAGGCATCCAGATGCTAGTCAGCGTGCTGCAACGGTACGAGATCGATCATGACGTCACAACCAAAGCTGGCACCGTTCACAAGGGTGGTTACGCTAACCACCCTTGTACCCGCTGGGCAGGCGACTCGTACGACAACTTCATCTGGCTCGTCGAGTACACCCGGGCCCTTACTGCCGAGCATACCTTTCGCTACGGCACCCACCCAGTCACAGGCGAGCAGGTCCAGAAGGTTATATCGTACTCCACATTGCTGTACGAGCGTATGGCAGAGGACGGTTGTGCGGAGTCCGGACTGCTGCCATTCGCACTTGCCATGCCAGACGAGTATCGCTCTGACGATGTTGTCGAGTCCTACCGCGACTACTATATCGCCGAGAAGCACCCCATCTGCCAGTGGAACAAGTCCCGCCCCGCCCCTGCTTGGTTTGTAGAGGCATTCACTTACTCATCGGAGATACACTCATGAAAATAACATCCATCATCGTCCTCGTACTCGCCTTGCACGTCCTGATTGGGTCGCTACCGGTGACTGCGGCGACTCCGGACGACGGCCAGCCAATCAAGAGGGGGGTGGGTTTAGAAAACCGTTTTCCAAATTATCTCTGCCTAGTGAAAGTCTGCGAGCGGCCATTCACAGACGTAGGCTCTGGTGCGTTCCTACGGTCGGACCTAGTACTGACCTGTGCCCATAACGTACGAGACCTTAGCAGAGAGGGTACGTTGAAAATACACTGCATGAACGGAGAGACCTACACCAATTGTAAGGTTGTAGCACTGAACAAGCGGAGAGATCTGTGCCTAATCAAGATCTACGATCAGGTGACAGAGCGTAAGGCGGTAAGAATCAGCCTGTTCCAGAAGGCCCCTCAGCACGTCGCATCGCTTGGCTGGGAGCCGTCAACGTCATCGATGATCTTTGACATAGGAGAGCGTAACGGTAAGGTATATGGGCTCCCTGGCGGCTCTGAGGGCATATGGATCGGTCATACTGCCAAGGTTGTTCAGGGCATGTCTGGCGGACCACTGATTGACGCATACGGAGAGTTGGTCGGGGTAAACGTCTCAACCAGTCTGGACGGTAAAGAGTCACATGCGGTCGCCCTGAAACACGTACAGACATTCCTATCGAACTACAGTCCATAGACACAACGTCTACCCGCAACCCTCGTATTGCTATTGCGTACGGGGGTTTTCTATTGGCTATTGGCTATTGGCAATTGGCAATTGGTGACCACTATTAGAGAAACCCCTACGCTTCTGACCTCCCAGGAACCCGGGCGACCCGCACAACCGGCCAACCCGCATAACCCCTATAATCGTTATAATCGGCACAATCGTTATAACCCCTATAATCGTTATAATCGGCACAATCGTTATAATCGGCACAACCACTATAATCGGCACAAGTCGGATAATCGGCACAACCGGAACAACCGGAAAGCCGCCGGATTTTAGTTGACTGGTAACGGATAGTATGCTACGCGTGACGTGTTATAGAATTGCCCCCAACAAAATGGGGATTTTGTTTTGACTTTCGACAATCGCGACGCATACTTGTAATGTTCCGGCGACGCGACAACGCGACGCCAGCCGCCAACCGCCAAACAGGATAACCGTCATGATCCAAGGGTACAAACTATTCCGCGTAGACCGTAAAGGCCACCTACACTCTCTATTCATTGGGAAGGTACCTACCCTTCCAATCGGGGAATGGTTACAATCGGAATCATTGCCAACTAAGGGTTTTGCTGTTCGTCCGGGCTGGCACGTATGTAGCGAAAAGTCCGCTCCTCACCTTAGTATCGATCCTGCCGGTTGTATGCCCCGAGTGTGGGCACGTGTCGATTGTGACGGTTGGATCAATTATCACAATCGTCCGGTTAATCAGGGTGGTCTATGGTACACCTGTGAACGGATTCGGATTGTATCGGTTATTCCGCGTGAGGGCGTCTATCTGGCACCATCGGTGCGACCCGAATTGGTATCATAACCGGAACAACCGGAAAGTGGCGGATTTTGTTTTGACTTCCGCCAACCGCGACGCATACTTGTAATGTTCCGGCGACGCGACAACGCGACGCCAACCAGCCGCCAACCTATTGTGAGGATTATTAGCTATGCCACAACCCAGACACGTTGTAACGATTGTATCGCCCGGTGACGATTGTGACAGTTCTATGGCTCGTGCGTTTCAGAACGGTCAGAACGCTATTGACTTTGCTGCGGCTTGTGCCTTTCGTATCGATCCTGACGGTTGGTCCGATTGTCTCGAAGCTGCGGACGGTGACCATTATGAGGCTCTGACCGAATTTAACAGCAATCAGAGATTTGGCAGTGATGCCGGTTTGATGGGTAATTACGTTATTACCATCTCGCGTGCTTTTTCCGAGTCTTACATCTTTGCAGCTTGTGAGGAGAAATAGAATGGCATCGACTGTATCGAATATTCCGGTTAAGATCGGACGTATCGAATTTAACGTTCACGTCGAATGGTCCTATAATCCGGGCGAGCCGGAAGTTAGGTATTATGCGGATGGTTCCGGTTATCCGGGTAGTCCGCCTGAGTTCGATTGTATCAATTACATCCGTTGTGAGGATTGTGAGTATCCTGAGCGTCAGGAGGACTGGTCCACTGAGTGGGGTTATGCCAGTCGTGAGGAACGTAGGGATGCTTTCGTTATTGCGGAACGGTGGATTCTTGCCGATCTTGAGGCTGGATTGTATATTGACGAATTGTTCGATAATGCGGAGTGTGACGATTATGTTTAATGCGAAGGTTGTAGCGGTTAGTGCGAATAGTAACTCATTCGGGCTTAGATCGGTTCTGCTGGATTGTCCGGATAATCCGAATGGTCGGAGATGGCAGGTTTTGCTGAATGCTCTGAATGTGCAGAGATTCCGGGTTGGTTCGATTGTACCGATTAAGTCATGGAGTGCGGTTGGTGCGGAATGTCCGCGTTGTACCGATTGGTATCTTGAGAGAGGAGTGTAACGAATGTTCCGATTAAGACAAGTATTGCCGGTTAGTGCGGATTTTCCGGAAAGTGAGTCTGTGACGGTTGAAACGTGGGACCACCATCCTACGCGGGATGAACTGATTGTACTGGATATAACGCCTGACGACTCTGACCGGATTTTGCGGATTGGTCACAATGGGGGACGTGTGCCGTTTATGTTCCTTGAGAGAATATCCGGAAAATGATTTGACTTCCGCCAACCGCGACGCATACTTGTAATGTTCCGGCGACGCGACAACGCGACGCCAACCGCCAACCGCCAACCAATTAGGATTATGACAATGGGTAGATTATTACCGCCAGTGCCGATGGCATCGGTTAAAACGATTCTTGGATACGCTGAACGGGGTATTGACGGTCGTAATTGGTATGCCGAAGCTAACGGTCAAATCGATTATGTCAGTCGTGAGGAGGGGTGGGATCATGCCGAATTTTGCGGTATTCTCGCCACCACTAGTCCCCGATGTTCGGTTCTGCGGAATATCCGGCTTGGTCTGCATTTTATGCACCACCGGGATTTGCGGGTTATTCCGATGAAAGGGATTCGTACCAGTGTTACCAACTTTCTGGATGGTAAGGGTATTAACGGTCCTAAGACTGGTCCGTTTTGTGCCAATCTTTCCGGTGATTACAATCCTGTCACTTTGGACGTATGGATGGCTTATGCCTTTGGTATCGATCAATCCGATTTTAGCCGTAAGGCTACCCATCGTGAGGCGTCGAGTCGGGTTGTAGAGGCTGGTCGGGTATTAGGGATTAAACCGGCACAAGCACAGGCTGCTATCTGGACGGGTTATCGTAGGAATGTCGGTTATACCGATTCTCCGTTCTCTATCGTCTCTGAGTATCGTACCGCTCGTGACAATGGGTGGGATATTGAGGGTTGTGAGATTAAGGAGGGTCGTGACAATTAAACGTAAAACGCAAGAATTATTGCTTCAATGGGTTATCGTGTTCCTAGCGTTTACGCTGGCCCTATGGGATGAAGGGATTTATCTGATTGTGTCGGTTATGACCATTGAACGTTTTTTCATGGTCGCCGCGATTATGTCAGTTACTCTAGTTGTAGGAGGTAGCCTCCATATGAGGAAATAAACGAGTGTAGGGGTTATGCGGGTTACTTGGCGGTGGCCCGCATAACCGGAACGATCGGAAAGTATCGGATTTTGTTTTGACTTCCGCCAACCGCGACGCATACTTGTAATGTTCCGGCGACGCGACAACGCGACGCCAACCAGCCGCCAGCCACCCAAGTAGGATTTTAACGATTATGACGCGGAAGGATAAAGGTAGGGAAATTGCCGAATCTAACGGGGTTACCCGATTGCCCGATCGTGCGGGTTATGCAGTCGGTGACCATCGTGTGGATTATGACGTCACCGGGTGCGATTGTGACGATTGGACCGGTTCTGGCCTTTGGTGCGAACATTTGTTTGCTGTTGATTGTGCCGAAGATGCCTGTTATGTAGATAATTCCCTTTGTGAGGAGTGTAACGATAATGACTGATTTAACACGTGAGGCTAAAGGTAGGGAAATTGCCGAATCTAACGGGGTTACCGTATTGCCCGATTGTGCGGGTTACGCGGTCGGTGCCTATCGTGTGGATTATGACGGGAGTCAGTGCAATTGTCCCGATCATACCTATCGTGACGTTCGATGCAAGCATATGTGTGCTGTGGATTATGCGGAAGGTGTCGGATTGTGCGACACTGCCGATGATGACGGTTATGACGACTTGCCATTCTGACTTAATTCCGGATTTTGTTTTGACTTCCGCCAACCGCGACGCATACTTGTAATGTTCCGGCGACGCGACAACGCGACGCGACGCCAACCGCCAACCGCCTTATTTAGGATTAACGATTATGACGAAAACAACTGCTCACACCGGTCATGCAGGTAATTCCGGTATTCAGGGTCATTCCTGTGGTCCCGATGGTAACGTTCGTACCGTTTGTGTCGGTTCTAGCGACAATAGGAAAGCTGTCGCCTTTGGCGTCTCGCTCGATTCTGCCGGTCCTATCGGTCATCGGGATAATGTCAATTTGCTTAATCATGCGGAACGTATCACCGATGAGATCTTTGCGGGTCGTGCCAATTGTGAGGGTGGTTCGCATTATCTGAATCGTGACGAATCTCCTACTTCGGGGTTCTGTGTCGGTCTGCATGAATGTGAGAGTATTAAGGCTTCGACCGGTCGTAACTACAATGCGGTTTTTGCCGATGTTGTCGATAAGTTGCTCTACGTCCATAGTAGGGGCTGGATCGAGAATGACGTTGTTCCGGTCTGTATCGGTTGGTGGCATAATAACGGAAGTCTGTTTATTGACGTTTCGTTCGTTCTTGACAATCTTTCCGATGCTATGGATGAGGGTGTCTTTAACAATCAAATCGCTATTTGGGATATTGCCGGTAATAAGGAAATTGAGTGTTGATCCGATGGTTGGGGTTATGCGGGTTACTTGGCGGTGGCCCGCATAACCGGAACAACCGGAAAGTGGCGGATTTTGTTTTGACTTCCGCCAACCGCGACGCATACTTGTAATGTTCCGGCGACGCGACAACGCGACGCCAACCAGCCGCCAAACGAGATAACCGTCATGACCAGTACAACCAGCCGGATCGTTAAAAACCTCCAAAATGCCGTACGGGGTACCTGTTCCGGTAAAAACGGTGGTCAGTATTATGACGGTATTCGGGCTGCTATCGATCGTATCGATTACGTTTTGTCCCTATACTCCCATCGTATCGATTCTGACGATTGGAACGAAAAAACCAATGGTATCGATTTCTCATGGGGTAACGTTAGTGTCACCTGTGAGGTTCGTAGCGATAGTGACGATCATACCTGTAATTTGGCCTGTACGTTCTATAGGATGCCTAGCGGTCGTTACGAATTAAACGCTTACGTCGTGTAGGCAGGTTATGCGGGTTACTTGGCGGTGGCCCGCATAACCGGAACAACCGGAAAGTGGCGGATTTTGTTTTGACTTCCGCCAACCGCGACGCATACTTGTAATGTTCCGGCGACGCGACAACGCGACGCCAACCGCCAACCAGCCGCCAACCACTACAATCGAAACAATATGTCCAAACCACCTAAGCTGCATAATCGGACTCACCTGCATAAGCACTTCATCTACTTCAACCTGCACAAACGATGCTGGTCGTTAAAAGCAGAAGAGTCGGGCGAAGCGGTACAACCGGAATATCCGGAAGGACGCCGACCAGCCGTTACAATGGTTAAGGGTCGCGTAACCGGTCATGCCGATACACTCCTCGCATGTAATACAACCACTAAAATCAGCGAATCCGGGCGACAACGCGTAATCCGCGAAAAGCGAAAAAACGTTCATGCCGGAATAGTCGCTACACGTGTTGTAATCGAACCACCCATCCCATTCGCTACAACCGAACTAACCGATACCCTGTCCTACAATCCCTACAAAGGGCCAACCTTCACAGACCGCAAAACCGGTGCGACCGTTACAACCGCACCCTATGTTCTCATGAGGTCCGGTTGTAACGTTGGTCCGCCTCGTGTCTATTATGGCAATCAGTTGTACTATGCCCATTGGGAGGATGATGACTGTCGTAAGCATAGTAGGGGTTTTATCAGTTCTGTCGAATTGCTGAATTACATCGGTCTTACCGAATTTACCGGTAAAGTCTATGCTAGCGGTTTGCTCAAATATGAGTGTCGTGAGGGTCATTTGTTCTATGCCGATAATGACGAACGTGCCGATTATCCGGAATATGAGCGTTTGAAGGGTGTTATGGCTTGGGACGGTTGTAGCGTCGCACGCGAAGTATTGTCACAATTGAAATAACCGGAACAACCGGAAAGTGGCGGATTTTGTTTTGACTTCCGCCAACCGCGACGCATACTTGTAATGTTCCGGCGACGCGACAACGCGACGCCAACCAGCCGCCAACCTATTTAGAGGATTTTGCCGATGTTGTCAATTAGTTACCGTTTTGCGTATGATCGGGCTCGTACCGCCATTGAGGATTCATTCGTTAAGGACGTTCCTACCAGTTATAAGGATATTCTGGCTCGTACGCTTCGTGCCGTTACTGACGAATTGAACGCCGATGACGATTTTGACGGTGCTACCTTTAATCATGGTAATATCAGAACCGCCAGTTGTGGCGATTATCAGGGTTCGTTGTTTTTTCTGATTACTAGCAATTCTTACGATTGTGAGGCTTGGACCACCCGTGTCAGTTATGGTAGTTGTTCCCATTGTGACGCTTATGAGGCTGCTAGGGATTTGTGGGAGGATTCCGAAGATGCCGATTGTCGCGATGTTTCCGGTTTCGTCTCGCTATCGCTACACTTGTGGCAATCCATGAAATCGGTGTAACCGGAACAACCGGAAAGTGGCGGATTTTGTTTTGACTTCCGCCAGCCGCGACGCATACTTGTAATGTTCCGGCGACGCGACAACGCGACGCCAACCGCCAACCGCCAGCCGCGAGCTACTACAATCATGCCAAACGCTACAGAACGATCCTATGGAAAATCCGCTAACGTCATTACAATCCTCAAATTTGATTTTATGGAAACAACCGCTATAATCGAACTAACCCCTACATCCGCTGCTGCCCTTGGATTCGACACTGCCGTTTCGAGCATTACAGTCCCTAAATCCCGACTAATCGACGTATGCAGTAAATGCGATACAACCGGCACAACCGTTATGTTCGCATAATCCGGAAAGTGGCGGATTTTGTTTTGACTTCCGCCAGCCGCGACGCATACTTGTAATGTTCCGGCGACGCGACAACGCGACGCCAACCGCCAACCGCCAACCGCGAGAAACCGATTATGACGAATGTATTAGCTGGATGGTCTGTGCGTAACTGTGACGATATGTTGGGTTATGCGGATCATGAGACTCAAGAGGCTTTTGAGCGTCGTATCGCTCGCGAGCGTTATGTCGTCTCGTACGATTTTACCACCTGTAACGGTTGGGAGAAATTTACCGTTATTGCCAAAAGTGTCATTGCTGCCGATCAATTCGTTAAGGACCATCGTGAGGGTCGTAGGCATTTTGACGATTTGATGGAACGTAGGGTCCATGCCAATCTTTTGCTTCATACCGAATTTTCCGGTATTGTCGAATATTCCAGCGAGTTTTAATTCCGGATTTTGTTTGACTTCCGCCAGCCGCGACGCATACTTGTAATGTTCCGGCGACGCGACAACGCGACGCCAACCGCGACGCGACGCCAACCAGCCGCCTTATTTAGGATTAACGATTATGACGACTAAGCACGATTACAACGATTACTTGGATTGCGTTAGTTGGAACGAAGAAACGCCTCATGAGGGTTGTAGGGATGACGACAGATTTGACGCTTGGGAGGGTGATGACGATTGGGCCGAGATGAACGAATGGTACGATAGTATCGAAAAGTCCATCCGCGACGATCTTGACAGTCGTACCGATTGTGACGACTAGGGTCGCATAACCGGAACAACCGGAAAGTGGCGGATTTTGTTTTGACTTCCGCCAGCCGCGACGCATACTTGTAATGTTCCGGCGACGCGACAACGCGACGCGACGCCAACCGCCAACCAGCCGCCAACCGAGATAACCCTATCATGCCAAATAACCCTTACAACTGTGCGATTGCCGATATTCTGGATTTTGTGAATAATGCTCTGGATGCTGCCCATGACGGTATTGAGGATTGTATCGATAATAACGGTTCCGATCGCCGATTCGATAGGCTAACCGGTCGCGTAGCGGCATTATCCGGATTATACCTAGAATTGAAACGATTGGAACGTCCGGAACATCCCGCACAATCGGAATAACCGGAACAACCGGAACAACCCGCACATCCACGAGGATACCGATTATGATGATTAAACAGGTTTTACCGGCTATGGGGATTGTAGCCGCTTGTGTGCTTTTTGCGAGTAGTGACGATATTGCCAATCGTGTCGATCGTAGGGCTGAGAAGGATCGCGTCGAAAAGTCGCAGCGTGACGATTGTATCAGTTATAACACTTGGGGAATCGAGAAGGATCGTCAGTGGTATAACCGGCATAATCAGTCTTGTAAGTGCAACTGCATTTATAGTTCTAACCCGCACAAGCCGCGTAACCGTCCCTCCTCATTGCATCGGACTGAGTGTAAGAATCGCTA
>JAAESQ010000185.1 GCA_024229275.1 bacterium
GATGGGTCCCATCTCGCCGGCCAACTCGGCGGCGGAGACCACGTTGATTCCGGGAATGGCCAGTAAGCGAATGTACGGAGTCTGCACGAGGTCGCCGGCAAGTTCTCGCTCGTGGAGGCGAATTCGCTGCTGAAAACGCTGGTACAACTCCTCCAGGTCGGTCCAAATTGCATGGTGCAAGGCTCCGTCCTGAACAGTGTCGCCGGCGGCTTGCGATGCCCAGGCCAGCACTTTCTCGATCGTACGTTGCTGGCTGCGGACCATGTTCTCGCGTAAGTACTGGCTGAGGCCCGACAGTCCCAGTTCGAGAGCCACGGCCGGAGAAGCACAGCGACGGGCAATGGCCATGGCCGACTTGTGGTCAAAAAGATGATCGAACAGCGTGGAGAAACCGGGCATGGACAAGTGCAAGTGTTCACGGATCTGGCAGCCCATGGCAACGGCCTTCTCGACAAGGTTCCGCCGATGCCTCGCTCTGAGCTGCAGTTCCCGGTAGGGTGATTCCAACTCCAATTCGCATAGCCCGAAACCGGCCACGGCCGCTCGGTGCTGGGCATTCAGATCGGTTCCATCCGTCTTGATGCCCGGGTCGGCAGGCGTCCGATACTGCTTGGTCGCGAAGGGATGAACGACGCGTGTTTCAAATCCGGCTTTGGCAAAAGCTCGTTTGGGAGCCAGATGGTAGTTTCCAGTCCGTTCCACGACGACGATCATGTCTTGAATGTCGTGTTGCTGCTGAGCTTCGCGAATCTGCATCACGGCCAGCTTGAAGAAGGCCGCTCGATGCTCCAGGGTTCGACGTTCAATGAGGAGATTCCCGAAGTAGTCGGCCATCATCCACTCCGATCGATGCTTGGCTGGATCCACGCAGACGATGGGTGCTCGTATAACATGATGTTGTGCGAATCGCAGGTTCTCGTTATGATCCGCCTTGGATTGGAAATCCGCTGGAAAGAGCCCCACACGGAGGTGACGAGAATGGTAGCGGCAGTTACGAAGCGGGATGGCGATTCGGTTACGGTTAGCGTAACGGTCCGGCTGGACGGCCCCATGCTTGAGTCGGAAGAAGCGATCCAGGGCGCCCTGAATGAGGCGGGGATGCTCCTGGAGCAGGAGAACCTCGTACGGTTCGATACCGACGGAAGTCCGATTCAAGTGGGGCCCGTACGGCTGACCAGCAAAGGCCAGTCGCCACAGGTTTACGAAACGCCCTACGGGCCGGTCTCTGTCGAACGTCATGTGTACCAGACTGCGCAAGGCGGGAAAACCTATTGTCCCCTGGAGAACGACGCCAGGTTGATTCTCAACGCGACGCCCCGATGGGCGAAGGTTGTGTCGTACAAGTATGCCAGTTTGGGCGCCGACTCGGTCGTGGATGACCTGCGAGAATGCAACGGCCGAACGATATCCAATCGCTACTGCAAGATGCTGGGCGACGCCGTGGGCACGTTCGCCACGGCGAAAGAAGAAGCCTGGAACTACGAGTTGCCGGAGTTCGACCGGCCTGTCGCATCGGCGGCAGTGGGCGTCGACGGAACATGCATGCTGCTTCTTGACGATGGCTGGCGACTGGCCATGACCGGAACCATCGCTCTCTACGACTCCGAAGGCGAGCGACTGCATACGATCTATTTGGGGGCGACACCGGAATACGGTAAGGAGGCGTTTCACACGCGCTTTGTTCGCGAACTGGACCGGGTGAAGGCGCAGTATCCGGACATTCCGTACGTTGGTTTGGGCGACGGCGCGGCGGACAATTGGTCGTTTCTTTCGCCGCTTACCGACCGTCAATTGGTCGATTTCTATCATGCGTCCGAGTACGTCGGCAAGGCATCTGCGGCGATGTTCTCTGGCAGGAAGCGCGGGAAGGAGAGAGCGGCGTGGCTTGAGGATCGTCTTCATCGGTTGAAGCACAAACAAGGTGCCGCCTCGCGCCTGTTGGAGGAAATGGAGCAGTTTGCCGCCTCACACACGATTCGAGGACAGCAACTCCTTTCCGGTCTGAAATCGGCGATCACATATTTTCGGAACCAGAAGCCTCGAATGAACTACAGCTATCACACGGGTCGATGCCAGCCGATTGGGAGCGGAGTGACCGAGGCAGCCTGTAAGGTGCTGATCAAGCAACGGTTCTGCAAATCGGGTTCCCGTTGGAAAGAGGAAGGTGCGTCGGCGGTCTTATCAATTCGCTCCCTGAAACTAACACCCGGCCGTTGGAGCGCCTTCTGGAAGCGTATTTCCCAATACGGGTACACACATCAGTCTGCATAAAAGCCGAACATCATATTATACGAGCACCCGTCGAAAGCGTGCTGAAAATCCACGTGTAGCACGACTTCTTGCCCACTTTCCAGCCCGTCTCATCGATGTAAAGGACCGCGGC
>JAAESQ010000186.1 GCA_024229275.1 bacterium
ATCCTGGCGAACAGGTCCACGCCCTGGTACACGATCACACTCTCGATCATGGCCACTCAAGCGAGTGCGATCACCTTTCTCTCGGCTCCTGGCCAGGCTTATGTGGATGGCATGCGATTTGTGCAGTTCTATCTGGGCTTGCCGATAGCTATGGTGATCCTCTCAGTCACTGCTGTGCCCCACTTTCATAGGTTGAAGGTGTATACGGCATACGAATTCCTCGAACAACGCTTCGACGTCAAGAACCGCACGCTGGGAAGCATCCTTTTCCTGACTCAAAGGGGTCTGGCCTGTGGATTCACTATCTTTGCCCCGTCTCTCATCATCTCTGTTCTTCTTGGATGGGACATCCGGCTGACGATCTTCTTGATCGGCGGCCTCGTGACTCTCTATACAACAACAGGAGGGACGGACGCGGTCAACAAGACACATCTTCTGCAGATGGGGATCATCACCTTGGGGATGGGCGCGGCGTTCTTCATGATTCTCCGTCTCTTGCCACCAGACATCTCTTTTCTGGATGCAACGCATGTGGCAGGAAAGATGGGGAATCTGAACGTCATCAACTTTGAGTTCGACTGGCGAGATAGATACAACGTTTGGTCCGGGCTCATCGGGGGCACTTTTCTGGCGCTTTCCTATTTTGGGACCGATCAATCCCAGGTGCAGCGCTATTTGTCAGGTCGTTCCATCGCCGAGAGTCGATTTGGATTATTGGCAAATGGTGTTTTGAAAATACCGATGCAATTCTGCATTCTATTCATCGGCGCTATGATATTTGTGTTCTATCAGTTTGTGACGCCTCCTTTGTTCTTCAATCCTGTCGAGACTGCGAACGTAAAAAAGAGTGAGTATTCCCAGCCATATGAGCAGCTAGAGACTCAGTTCGAACAGCTCCATCACGAGAAGCAGGCGCATATTCGGTCGATGCTGGCTGCGATGGAGGGCGGCTCGGACGGGGACCTTCAGCAAGCGCTGGAGACTCTCGAGCAATCTCGATCCCAGGAAGACGACCTGCGACAGGAAGCAGCTTCATTGATCGAGGCGTCCGACCCGAGCGCAGACAGCAATGACATCAACTATATCTTCCTGACCTTTGTTATCAACTACCTGCCGGTTGGCTTGGTTGGGTTGATTTTGGCTGCAATTCTCTCAGCTTCGATGTCATCCACAGCAGCGGAGTTAAATGCGCTAGCATCGGTCTCTGTAATCGATATTTATCGAAGAATATTCAAGAAGGATGCTTCCGATAGTCACTATCTCAATGTGTCGAAGATCATATCTGTATTCTGGGGTATGTATGCAATCGGATTTGCGTTGTTTGCTAACAGTCTTGGATCTCTGATCGAAGCCGTGAATATCTTAGGATCTCTCTTCTATGGATCGATTCTTGGGATATTCTTGATCGCATTCTCGTTCAAAAAGATCGGTGGAGATGCCACGTTTGTCGCGGCAATCGTTGCCGAGTGCTTCGTGTTGGGCTGTTTCTTCTTCAGCGACATCCCCTATCTGTGGTTCAACGTGATCGGCTGTCTGGTCCTCATCGTGGTAGCGCACGTGTTGAATCCTTTGCTCTCGGTTGCCAGAAAGTCGGTGGGATAGGGTAGGCCGCTACGGCTCAACTCCGTTGAGGCGATCAACACGCCTCCGGAGATCTGGAGGAGGTACGGTGATGGGGCTGCGTGCGAGTTCAGCGAAGGGGACTGGTCTCCTGGCTTAACAAAGGGCAGCAAACTTCTCTGGGACAGATCAGTTCGCTGGCTCGAGTTCAATCAGAACGATATCCGAGTCTTCACTCAGCCGGTCAAAGACGATTCGTTGGCCGTCCGGTGTGATGTCAAAGGTACGCATCGTAGCGTTTGGGTCAAGATGAGTCAGTTGCCGGCTCTTCATCGTGGTGAGATCGAGCAGCCAGAGATCCTGCGAAGGCCCCTGACCCCGCATATAGACCAGACCCGAGCCGTTCGGAAGGAAGCGAGTGCGTTCGCCGGCGCGATACAACTCGATCTCAGGTAGTTCGACCGGATCACCATTCGGGCGGACTGCCAGCAGCGGTGAGACCACATTGACCTGCGCGCCTGCGTAAACGATGAGGTCGCCGCTAGGCGACCACACGGGATTTAACGCTTCGCCGTCGGCGATGCGTTCTGGGGGGCCGCCGTCCACAGGGATTTTGAAGAGTCCCGGAATACTCGCTGCACTGCCTCCAGTAACTATCCACCGTCCATCCGGCGACCATGAGGCTGCACCGCGGGCATCGACGTCCTCCGACAGCACTTTGAGTGAAGCGCCGTCCGCGGTGAGTACGTTCAGGTGCCATCCACTATCGCGTCGCAGCAATAGTGCGACCGAATCGCCGTCGGGCGAGACTGCCGCCGGCTCGAGTAGCGCCGTCTGACTGCCTCTCCAGATTTCGGCTACCGTACCCTTCTCGTAGCGCCACAATCCATCGCCGCTTCCACGCGAGGAGAGGAAGAACAGCGAAGATCCGCCGAAACGAGGTGCCAGCGCGCGGGTTGTCTGCAGGTCGGCGAAGGGTTCGGCATCGTGCTCGGAAGCAGTGTGATCGAGGATCGGCACGCTCCAAAGTCCTGCTCGAGGATCTTGAACTGTTGCCACCAGGCGGCGCCCGTCGGCACTGGCCGCCACCGAGGCATACTGCTCCAGTCCGACGCTCGCTCGCCGTGAGACTTTGGTCTCGAGGTCCACAGCCCATAGCCACGGTCCGGCGCCGTCCGCATCGCGCGCACTGTAGACCACCGTCCGGTCATCGATCGGTGTCGGATACCGGACGTCCAACTTCAATTGTGTCAGTTGCTCTAAGTCCTCGCCGTCAAACCGCACCCTCCACAGATTCATCTCGAGGGTCGTCGGCCTGCCACGCACCAGGTAGATCCACTGCCCGTCGAGCGACCAAGTCGGAAAGTGCTGGTGCATTCCCTCGGGCGAAGGGAGGATCAGCCGGCTGTTCGCTCCATTGCGATCGGCGACAAATAGTGGGTCACCCGCGAGGCGCTCGTGGTATGCGATATGTTCGCCGTCGGGTGACCATGCAACATTGACGACGTGTTCTCCGAGGAAGTTGCGCGTCGGTCCGCCCAACAGGGGCATCGATCGCACCCTTCGCCACGGGCCGCCGCCGAGCCAGATATCTGAGCCGTCGCCACTGAATCCCACGCTGCGCACTGGTGCGCGGGCGTCTTCCAGAGCGAACTCCTCCGCGCCCGACGCAATCTTGCGGAACTCGCCCGTTCCAATCTGACCGACGAAGATCTCGAACGGTCCGTCGCGGTCGGAAACGAAAGCCACGAATCTACCGTCGGGTGAGATAGCACCGTCAAACTCAGACCCTTCGAAATCTGTGATCTTGGTGAATCTGGCGCCTGCCAGCGGGTTGTTGCCTACAGATTCCCCAAGATCTTCGGCGGGCTGCACAATGGGCAACAGAGCGGCAGTCAGGCTCACAACCAGAGCGGCCGCCAGTACTGAAGCTGTGATCTTGAGGCGGCGAGGGGAGACGCCGGCGGAGGGTGGGAGTGGATCGGGATCCTCGAGTTCGATCCGCGCGTCGGCGATGTGGTGCAGCCGTTTGCATGGGTCCTTGGCGAGACAGCGTCGAAGTAAACGGTGCACGCTCTGGGGTGTGTCAGCCGGAAGACGATCCCAGTTCGGCTCTGTGTGAAGGATCGAACCGATCGAGTCCGACAGAGTCTTGCCGCCGAACAACAGCTCGCCAGTCAGACACTCCCAGAGCACGCAGCCGAAGGACCAGATGTCGCTGCGCTCATCGGCGGTTTGACCGCGAGCCTGCTCAGGGCTCATGTAAGCAGCCGTTCCCAGCAACACGCCCGCCACCGTTCCGGCTGAAGTGACGGTCGGTAGGACAGAGTTATCAGAGTCCGACATTGCTTTCGATGGCATTTCCTTGGCAAGTCCGAAGTCCAGAATCTTGACAACACCACTTGGCGTGACCCGCACGTTCGCTGGCTTGAGATCGCGATGGACTACGCCGCGCTCATGGGCTGCCTCGAGCGCCTCGGCGATCTGCCTAGCGATATCTGCTGCCTCGTTGACCGGCATTCGGCCTCTTCGCAACCGTTGCTCTAGATCCTCGCCCGGTACCAGCTCCATCGCCAGGAAACGTGTGCCTTGAGCCTCATGGACACCGAAGACGGTTGCAATGCTCGGGTGATTGACGGAAGCGAGCAGCTTGGCCTCGCGCTCGAATCGGGTGAGTCGCTCAGCGTCGTCTGCGAATTCGTCAGGCAGGATCTTGATCGCCACCTCGCGGTCGAGTGTGGTGTCGACAGCTTTCCAGACAACGCCCATCCCTCCCTCACCGATCTTCTCGACGAAGCGGTATTGGAGCTTTTGCTGTCCGGACTCGATGACCATTTGCGCGTTGCCCTCCGTTGATCTTAGAGCCGAATACTGTCTTGGTTTATTCCATCGCGTGCTACCTTTGGAGAACAATGCAGACTCTGGTAGACCTGTTGCCGACTGCGGCGGTCATATTGATCGCAGGGCTTGGGCTTGCATTGGCCCACAGGGTTCTCGAACGTGGCGCCGGGGCATCTTCAGGCGATCGGTTCCGAAATCAGTTGTTAATGCTGGTGCTGACTCTGGCTGCCGTTATGTTAGTGATTCTCGTCCTGCCGATGAGTGACACTTTGCGCGGGCAGATCCTGAGTCTGATCGGCATCGTTATTAGCGCCGCGATCGCGTTGTCCGCAACTACGCTGGTTGGAAACGCTATGGCGGGTGCCATGTTGCGAGTTGTGCGCGGCTTTCGAATTGGCGACTTCATCAGAACGGAAGAACACTTCGGCAGAGTGAGCGAACTCGGACTCTTTCACACCGAGATCCAGACCGAGAACCGCGACCTGACGACGATTCCGAACATTTACCTCGTATCTCATCCGGTGACAACCGTCAGATCGTCCGGGACGATCGTGTCTGCAACTGTCTCCCTCGGCTATGACGTGCCCCGAACCCGAATCGAAGGATTGCTCTTGGAAGCGGCTCGCAACTGTGCCCTCGAGGATCCGTTCGTGAAGATACTCGAACTCAGCGATTTCTCGGTCAACTATCGCGTTTCGGGTCTGCTGACCGATGTCAAATACCTGCTCACTGTACGGTCTCGTCTACGCGCGTCGGTGTTAGATGCCTTACACGGTGGTGGCATCGAGATCGTCTCGCCGACGTTCATGAACCAGAGAGTTCAGCCCGAAGGCCGCGTGTTCATCCCGCCCAAGAACGCGCCTGTTGTGACTACTGATGCTGTGACAACGCAGGAGAAGGTCGTCTTTGACAAGGCAGAGAAGGCCGAATCGCTGGAGGGCTTGCGTGGGCGCTACCGGGATCTGGGTGGCGAGATTGATGACCTAAAGGCTGAGATCAAAGCGTCTGACAAGGGATCGCCTGAGCGCGAGGACCTCGAAGCCAAGTTGGCACGCCGTGAGACGCGGCGGGAGAGTCTCGCAGAGGTGATCAAGAAGCGCGAGGAAGCTGCGGCAGGAGAATAACTACCGGCCACTATGGAAGGCCGGGTGACTGCGATCCGCTGCGCTATGATTCGTTATGAAATCTCACCGCTCAGACAGTGTGCTATCGACGGCATCGGACGCCATCGGATGGACGCCTTTGGTGGCGTTGGATCGGATCTGCGCAGGGATAGACGGCCGGATCCTGGCCAAGCTTGAGATGCTGAATCCGGGATATTCCAAGAAGGATCGCCCGGCGCTTCAGATCATCCTCGATGCCGAAGAGCGTGGTGACCTTCAATCAGGCCAAGTAGTCGTCGAGCTCACGAGCGGCAACATGGGAACTGGTCTCGCCATTGTCTGCGCGACCCGCGGCTATCCGTTTGTTGCGGTGATGTCGAAGGGCAACTCGCCCGAAAGGGCACGCATGATGCGAGCGTTGGGTGCCGAGGTGATTCTTGTAGATCAAGCTCCAAGTTCTCGGATGGGTGAGGTCAGCGGTGAAGATCTACGATTGGTCGAAGCCGAGGCACAGCGCATCACCAGCGAGCGCGTTGCTTTTCGCGCCGATCAGTTTGCGCTGCATGGCAATTTCCGTTCTCACTACCTGGGTACTGGCCCTGAGATTTGGCAGCAATCTGACGGGACTGTCGAAGTCTTCTGCGATTTCGTTGGCTCGGGTGGCACTTATGGCGGTTGCACCAAGTTCTTCAAGGAGCAGGACGCGAATATCCAATGCTATGTGGTCGAGCCCGAGGGGGCGGCGGCGGTGGCCGGTAGGGAAGTGACCTGTCCGGACCATCCAATTCAAGGCGGTGGATACTCGATGTCGGAACTGGAACACCTCAGAGAGATGCCAGTCGACGGCTTCCTCGAAGTGACCGGAGACGAAGCCCGCGAGTCCACACGCCGATTGGCGCGTGAAGAGGGATTGTTCGCGGGTTTCTCCTCGGGCGCCAACCTGGCCGCTGCGCTGCAACTCCTCCAAGGTCCTGAGCGAGGCAAGACAATCGCCATTCTGCTTTGCGATTCGGGCCTCAAGTATCTCAGCACCGATCTCTGGCCTTAGGTCAGGAGTCGCTTGGATAGCGGATAGGGGAGGCTACCTCTGAGTAGGTTGAATCTCCGTTGCGTGCGGCGACCGGTTCTGACTCAGTCTCGAAGATCTGCAGTGAGGGAAGCCAACGAACTCCTGGTTCATCACATCTCAATTCGTCGATAGTGCAGTAATAGCTGTGTTCCGCACCGACCCCGGCTGATCTGCCAGTATTCAGTTGACTCCCGAAACACTGATGCCGCGAAACCTTGACATTCGTCTTTGCGGACTGTAATTTCTGTAATAACAGAAATGGGAGAAGAAAATGAATCTCAACGCATCACAACAACAGTTCATCCTCCACTGGGGAGAGATGAGCAGCCGGTGGGGTATCAACCGCAGCATGGCCCAGATTCATGCCCTGTTGTACCTGTCGGAAGAGCCGCTTCATGCCGAGCAGATTGGTGATCTGCTCACGATGGCGCGCTCCAACGTCAGCACGAGCCTACGCGAACTGCAAGCCTGGGGCATTGTGCGTGTCACGCATCGACTTGGTGATCGACGAGACTATTTCGAGGCGGTCACCGATGTGTGGCAGATGTTTCTCACCATCCTCGAGCAACGCAAACGCCGGGAAGTGGATCCCACATTGGAGATGCTTCGCCAGTGCCTCGCGGAACAGGAAGGCGATGACGAAACAGGTGCTCACGCTGCTCAACGAATGCGTGATTTGCTCGACATGCTCGAAACTCTGGTTTCAGGTTACGAGCAGTTGAGTCGTCTGTCGCCGAGCACACAACGCAAGGTGCTTTCCATGGGACCTCGCCTGGAAAAGATGGTCGCCGACGTGCGGCCGTTCAAGAAAGGAAAGAAAGCATGACCAAGCTGACGATCAGTGTTCTGACAATAGCGCTTGTTGTTGCAGGGATCTCGGTTCAAGCAACAGAACTTACTGAACAGAAGACTGCGCAGCCGCAACCGAGAGCCCCACTGTACGTCGTGGAATATGACATGGGACCGGAATACCTTGAGGGTCGTCCGTTTGCCGAACAACCCGGACTCAAGGAGCATGCGCAGTACATGGATGAACTCGAAGCGGGTGGCACCATCGTTTTCGGTGGACCCGTCTTTGAAGACCTCGAAGCGTTCACCGTTTCTGGAGCGATGCTCTTTCTCAAGGTCGAATCCGAGGATGAAGCCAGAAAAATCGCCGAGAAGGATCCTGCACTCACTCACGGCCTGATGAAGATCGTCGGAATCAAGCCTTTCATGGCAATGATCGGCGAGTTCTGAGAGCTGGAGAAAGAGGCTACCGATGGCAACCCACGTTGTGACCGGCGCCTTTGGCTACTCGGGGAAGTACATTGCAGCACGACTTCTCGAGAATGACCACACGGTGCGAACTCTCACGAAATCAGTGGGAAGAGAGAACCCGTTCGGAGGCCGTGTTGAGGCGTTTCCGTTGTCGTTTGATGATCCAGAGCAACTGGTTTCTACACTTGACGGTGCGGACGTTCTTTTCAACACCTACTGGGTTCGCTTCAACCACCAACAATTCACACACTCGGATGCGGTCGCCAATACGCTTCGACTGTTCGAGGCTGCTCGGCGTGCCGGTGTGCGCAGAGTAGTCCATGTCAGCATCACAAACCCGTCGCTCGAAAGCGATCTCGAGTACTTCCGCGGTAAGGCTCAGCTCGAGGAGGCACTGAAACAGTCTGGTCTTTCGTATGCCATCCTGCGCCCGACAGTTCTCTTCGGGAAGGAAGATATTCTGATCAACAATATTGCCTGGGTGTTGCGAAGGTTTCCTCTTTTCGGTGTGTTTGGTGACGGCGAGTACCGTGTTCAACCGATCTACGTCGATGACCTAGCAGCCTTGGCGGTTGAGCAAGGTGTGCTTGCCGAAAACGTAGTGATCGATGCGATCGGTCCTGAGACATTTTCATTTCGAGAACTCGTGAAGACAATTGGAAAGATCATCGGCAAGCAACGAAGGATCGTCTCCGTATCGCCGGGCTTCGGATTCGCTGTTGCGAAGTTGATAGGTCGAGCCGTCGGGGACAGATTTCTCACTCGAGAGGAAATTGAAGGGCTCATGCGAGATCTACTCTTCACGAAGTCTCCACCAACCGGGGAAATGAGCCTCACCAAATGGGCGATCGATAACGCCGATAGGCTAGGGTTACGTTACGCAAATGAGTTAGCAAGACGACGCAATCGCATGGACTCGTACGGGAGCATCTAAAGCACACATCCATGCACTCGTGACCTGTTGAGAGAGGAATCACTTTTGGCCCAACCTGTGAAAGGAGCGTCTCCATGGAGTTCACAGCCCGACATAAGTCTGCCTTTGGTTACACGTTGATCATTGGAGTGGCCGCGCTACTGCATGCGTATTGGGCGTTGGGTGGTACATGGTTCATCCATCAGGCTAGTGGTGGTGGAAGGGATCCAGGGGTAGCTCTTTCCGATTCTGCGCAGATGGGTACCTGGGGGCTCGTTGCGGCGATGGTTTTCTCCGCGATTCTTGCGCTGGGCCGTGTGAAGTTGGTTCTTCGTTGGGTCCCTCAGTGGTTCTATGCCCTGAGTTGCTCGGTGATGGCGGTCTGCATGCTTCTCGGGTCCGCCCTTAACCTATCGGTCTCGGACACCGTTTGGGAGCGGTGGGTATTCGGTCCGCTGTTCCTACTCCTGTTCCTGTTGGTCTTCGTCATCGCCCTTCCGGAGAGGAGAGTTCCCCAGGTGGCGTGACGTGTCCAGCTGGCTCGTTTGCGCTGATTCTTATGATTCCGAACCCTGAAAGGAGACTTGAAATGTCTGTTCAATCTGTTGCCATCCCTACGCCGGTTGGAGGTGTTGGAGTTCGTCGCCTGCTCGGTCTCGGTGGGGTGCTGAGCATCGCCGCTGCTGCCTTTCATGTATTGCTCGCTCGCGCGATCTATCTCTCCGCCGAACTCGACGAGGCGACGAGGGCATTGCTGCAGGCGCTCAACGTTGTCGGGATACTGATGATCGGCTTTGTAGGCATCGCTGCATTTCTCTATCGTGCCGAGCTCCTCACAACCCGCCTCGGTCGTGGAGTTTTGGTGCTGACGGTTCTGATGTGGGGGTCTCGCGCAATCGAGGAGATCGTCCTGTTCGAGGGATCGCCGGTGATGCTTGGCTATTGCTTGATCACGACCGTGGCATTCGCCGTACCGTGGTTTGCTTCAAGAAGGTCCGGTTGAACCTTCGAGAGGACAGTAGGGGATGAAGTCTTTAGGAGCACCCCAAAGCCGCTCCACGGCGGTGCCTCATGAATTGACGAATGATCGCTACTGAAAGGTCATCAAGGGAGGGGGTACGCCTCGCCCAGATGCCGATCGGTTAATGCGATCATTTGTCTATGAGAGCAACGCTATGCAGCTCTCGCGGCGGAAACTCATGGAAAGGTTCTAAACCTCAATACATGTCACCCTGAGCGAGCAAAGCGGAGCCGAAGGGTCTCCCGTTGAAATCAGCAGTATCTATGTTGTTGTAATTCAGTAGATTGCTAGCTGTAGCGGGAGATCCCTCCACTCGCCTTTGGATCGGTCGGGATGACAGTAGCGGATGATGTCTTTGGGAGCCAAGGGACGTTCACCTCCGCTTTGCTCGCTCAGGATGACCGCCTTGTAGCGCTTTGTCATTCCATGAGTCACCACCGCGGCAGCGTAGAAATGCTCAAGAGGAATTGGTACCGACGTAGACTCTAGACGCAGTACGGTAGGATGCCGCGCAGAATCTGGGAGGTAGCTGATGGAAGATCAAATGGAGGAAGATAGGCGCTGTCGACTCTCAGGTTTCGCTGGCCGAGGTTTATGAAACATGCCTGATGGCGCTAGAGCACTGCCATACTTCTTCTGCTTCGGGACGTACAATTGGTCATGATCACACCGAAATCTAGAACCCGAACCCGGGTCATGAAGTTAGTCGCGGTCAACGTGATTGCTACGTTTGTGCTGCTCGAATTCGTCGCGCTCGTTGCCTATTACGTCCGGAACGATGCTCTCTACTATTCGCACGATCCGCAGAAACAGCCGCTTGCCAAGACACTTGAGTCAACGGTGGAGTCCTATCGAATTCACCCGTACCTCGGTTACGTGTTGACTCCTACGGGCCGAGTTGAGAGCGCCTCGGCTGATGAAGTCTTAAAGAACAACTATGGATTTGAGTGGAATGAAAGCTACCCGTACTCACGTCGCGATCCGCAGGAGTTCATAGTTGGACTCTTCGGAGGATCGGCTGCGGCAAAGCTAGCTCAGTTCGAAGCCCGCGAGAGGGTGTTTGCTGGGAGACTTGCAGAGGTCACGGGCATAGAGTCAGAGCACATCACGGTGCTCAACTTCGCTCAGGGCGGGTTCAAACAGCCCCAACAACTCCTCATCTACAACTACTTCTGTTCCTTGGGGCAGGAGTTCGACATGGTCATCAACTTCGACGGATTCAACGACATCACACTCGCTGGTCGGAATGTCGCTGCGGGCATCGCTATCGATATGCCGAGCTTCGAGCACATGCGGGCCCTCCAAGATGTAACGACCAAGTTGGACAGTTTCGAAGGTCTCGAACAGCTGGCGACCCTGCGGCAATCGTGGTCAGAGTTTGTGTGGTGGCACGATCGGGCATGGCAACGACAGGGATGGGAGTCGAAATTCGCAATCGGTTTCCTATTCGACTGGATGATGGGAAAGTTCCATGAGCGCCGCCACGTTCAGGCCCGACAGTCCTACACGGCCGATGCGACCCTTGATGGGGGGAGATCCTGGCTCTATCTCAATCCTGGTGAAGACGAAACCTCCATGGCTGAATCGATGGAGCGGGTCGTCACTCTGTGGAGTCGCAGTTCGGTACTCTTGCACCAGGCGGCGGCTGCTGGCAGTACTTCTTATCTGCACGTCGTGCAACCGAACCAGTATTACGAGACAGCGAGGGTTTTCAGTGAGGCTGAGCGGAAGACTGCAATTTCATCGGAGACTCCCTACGCGGCCTTCGTGGAGTCCGGCTACCCAATGCTCAAGCCTGAAATCAATGAATTGCGTGAACAAGGTGTTGCGGCGTTCGAGTTGTTTCGCATCTTTGATCAGGTCCCTCAAGAGGTGTACATCGATGATTGCTGTCACTTTACTGACGAAGGGCAGCGGATCCTGCTTGAGAGGATTGGCGAACTTGCAGTGCCGCTTTTGGGTAACGTGGGCACGAGTACAGAGCTACGCAAGTGAAGCGGGAGGCTCGCGTGACTTGATTGTTGCGAGCGATAGTCTGTGCGATACTCCTCATCAATGAGACAAAGTCTCGTCACTATCGTCGTTGCAGGCTCGATTCTGTGGGCGATGTGTGGCTTGTCGGTCCTTGTGGTCGCTCTCCATGAGCATGTTCATCACGCCGAACCACATGATCACAACGAAGTCATCCAGACCGCGCTTCATGGCCATTCCCATGAGGGTGAGCCGGATCATGATCACGAAATCAGTGCGCAGATTAATGTCGTAAGGCCTTTCTCTTCCTCTTACACGCAGGTGATGGCTACTGAGGTATGTGACCTTGACTGCCATCTGAGTATTTCGTTTGGACCCTCGGCCAGCGAACTGTCCAAACCGCGCGGTCATGACCCGCCCGCGTTCCTCATGCACTGTGTGTCCCTAACCTAGGCCTGACTCCTCTCGGTTTGTCCATCGACAATCTGCCGAAAGGATGTCCCTATGACCAGGCAAGTATGGGCGTTGACGCTGCTGCTGGCTGCCACCGCAAGCACACACTCAGGCGCCCAAGTCGTCACTGAATCGAAGTTTCTCTCCGATGCTCTCACCAACCACCCTGGCCTCGCTGTCGCAGAAGCTGAGGTTCTTGCTGCTTCCGGTAATCGACGCCAAGCCGGGATTGTTGCCAATCCAGAGATCTCGTGGGAGCGCGAGGATCCAGACGTCATGGCTAGTCAGAATACGTGGCGCCTCGATTGGCGGCTGCCCTTTGACGGCAGAGGACACCGTATGGCAGCAGCCGATGCGGATATCGCTGCATCCAGATCTGAGTTGGATGTTGCACACCTCCGAATTCGGCTCGAGCTGCGGGCGCTCTTCGCTTCTTGGTATGTCGCGGTCGAGCGCGCGTTAGCCCTCCAACAGAACCTCGAGAAGACACAGGAACTCGCCTCCTGGTTACGAGTTCGCGCTGAAGAAGGTGAAGCGGCAGGTGTAGACGCGCGTCGTCTCGACCTCGAAGTAGAAGTTCTGCAACGAGGTTATGTGGAGGCGCGCGCAGAAGCCAAAAGATGGGCCGCAGCTGCGGCCGCATGGAGCAGCCTCGTAACTGCTGACGTCAAACCGGGTCGCCCGTCGCTTGCTCCGCCGCCTGCCTCGGTCGATATCGGAGATCGACCGGATATCAGAGCTCTCGCCCACAGGGCTGAAGCCGCAGAATCGCGGCGCAGGCTGGAAAGCCGAATGCTCGAACCACCTGAGATCAGTGCCGGATGGCTTGAGATCAGCGACGGTCAACAGTCGTTCGATGGGCCGGTTTTTGGTGTGATGTGGCCGCTGCCGGTCTTTGATCGCAATCAGGGACGTCGAGAGGCAGCTGCTGCTGGCGAGACGAAGGCTCGATCAGAGTTGGATGTTGCGCGGCGACGAGCCGAGCAGGACGTACATGCCGCTATGGCTGCGTACTCCGAACTCTTCGACATGGTCGTGCACGGTGGCGAAACGGTCGCAGTAGACGATGTCGTCGACTCAGTCTTCGCCGCATTCGAAGCAGGCGAGGCTGGTCTTACCGATGTTCTCGACGCACTGCGGGTTACGGTCGCCGTCCGCATGGCACGACTCGGCACATTGGCTCTTGCGATGGCAGGCGAACGCGATCTCGAAGCCGCTTTGGGGCGGCCAGTACTTTCCGGAGGAAGCTCATGAAGGCCCAATACGTGATGATGATTTCCATGGCTGCTGCGCTCGTTGCGTGTGGTCCAGGCATCGGTGAGGACCAAGACCATGGCCCGGGCGGTCATTCGCACGGCGAGGCCGAAGCTGAATCATGGGCGGTGACCGCGTGGGGACAGCACTATGGGCTTTTCCCTGAAGTTGACGCCCTTGTGGTTCGTGAGACTGCGGGCGCCCACGTCCACGTCACCGTGCTCGAAGGATTTCAAGCTGTTACTGAGGGTTCGGTGACCGTCATTCTGACCAATAGTGCTGGTTCCGACCAACGCTTTAGTTCCACCACGGTTGTGCGACCTGGGATCTTCAATGTCGAAATCAATCCCAGCGCAATTGGGGAGCACCAGCTGAGCTTCGAAATCGAGGTGGACGGTGTGACAGAGGTGATCGCCGGAGGGACGGTCCGTGTCGGGGCCTCTGACCACCCTGGAGGGATTATCAGTCAGCCACATGACCTGGCGCAGGTTGAAGGTGACGAGGAGGTGAGTTTCCTCCTCGAGCAGCAGTGGCGCACGGCGTTCGCGACTGGTTGGGCGGCTCAAGGATCACTCAGTACGAGTGTCACCGGAACCGCGAAGGTTGAGCCGCCGTCAGGTGGCGATCTCGTACTGACAGCTCCTGTGAACGGTGTTGTGCGGATGGATGAAGAGTGGCCCTACACCGGCCAGCGAACGAAAACAGGTGGCGCAATGCTGTCACTGGTTCCGACCGTCTCCACAGGGCGGAGCCTGGCAGACCTCGAAGCATCTGTGCGTGAACTGGAGGCTTTGAACTCGGCAGCAACGGCCCGGGTCAATCGGCTTGAAAACCTGTTGGCGAGGGAAGCAGTGAGCCGTCGCGAAGTCGAACAGGCGCGTGCCGAGGCTACTGGTCTTGAGGCTCGACTCACTGCTGGGAAAGCTGAACTGGCTGCAGCCGAGGCCGGGCGCAAAGGCCGGGATGATGTTACCGGTCTCGCGATCGCCGCCCCATTTGTCGGGCGGGTGGCGGAGGTTCTGGTATCGCCGGGCGAGCGTGTGGAGGCAGGAACGGCTTTGCTTCGGGTGGTACGCGAGCGTCCAGTTTGGGTGCGTGCGGCACTGACCCCGGCCGACGCAGCGGGCCTTGGAGGCGGAATCTCCGGCCTCATACTCGATACAGGCGCCAGTGCAGCCTCGGTGGAAGTGCCGGCGGGTGAGCTGCGTCTTGTGGCGATTGCCCCGGAGGTCGATGCTCAATCAGGTACGGTCGAGGCGCTCATCGAAGTCGAGCGTAACGTTGACGAACTCAAACCAGGGCTGCACGCGACTGCGCAGATACTCCTCCCAGGCAAGATCGAGGGCGTCGTACTTCCAGACTCGGCAGTAGTTGACGATGCCGGCGTCCCGGTGGTGTACGTCCAACTGGATGGTGAGACATTTGCTCGCCGTGTAGTTGAGGTTCTCCATCGCCAAGGCGAGTTGGTTTTGGTCGACGGCGTCCTGGTGGGTGAAAGGGTCGTGGAACTCGGAGGTGCAGCCATCCGACGTGCTTCATTGCTTGCCTCCGGTTCCGTCGAAGGCCACGTGCATTAGGCAGGGGTCAGACATGCTCACTAAACTGATTGTCTTTTCGCTGCGCTTCCGTGGTTTCGTATTGGCTGCGGCCGGTTTGCTTCTACTCGCTGGCGGCCTGGTCGCCGGTCGAACACCTGTTGACGTGCTCCCGGACCTGACGGCGCCTTCGGTCACAGTGCTCACCGAGGCGCCAGGTTTTGCTCCAGAGGAAGTGGAGCTGCTGGTCACTTTCCCCCTCGAGTCGGTACTCAACGGAGCACCGGGTGTGCGTCGTCTGCGTTCGGTTTCTGGGGCCGGCGTCTCAGTGGTCTGGGTTGAGTTCGACTGGGGCCAAGACGTCTACCTGGCTCGCCAAATCGTTTCCGAACGACTACAGGAGGTGGAACTCCCGGAAGGGGTGAGCTATCCGCGGCTTGGGCCGGTCAGCTCGATTATGGGTGAGATTACTTTCATCGCCCTGACGTCAGAGACGCTTGCCCCCGAAAATCTCCGCCGCCTTGCAGAGACCGACGTCCGGCGGGCGCTTCTCGCGATTCCAGGCATTGCGCAGGTCGTGCCAATCGGTGGAGATCTGCGGCAATATCAGGTTCTCCTCGAACCACCGGCCCTGGCCAGACACGGCGTTGGCATTCTCGAGGTTGTGCATGCATTGGAGGGAACGAGCGCGAGTACGGCGGCCGGCTTCCATGTCGACGACTCGCAGGAGTATCTGGTGCGAGGCATTGGCCGTGCGCGCACAGTGGAGGATCTCGCAGCCACGGTTGTGAGGCTGTCGGAAGGGGTGCCTGTCACCGTGGGCATGCTGGGCCAGGTGCAGGCCGGTGTCGAACCAGTGCGAGGAACGGCCTCTTACAGCGGTCGGCCGGCGGTGATTGTCTCCGTGCAGAAGCAGCCGGGCGCCAACACCCTCGAACTGACGGCAGCCATCGATGATGTGATGTCCGAGCTCGAAGAGACATTGCCACCGGGAGTGGTCGTCGAACGGGAGAACTTCCGTCAGGCGAACTTCATTGACGTCGCGATTCACAACGTTTCGGTG
>JAAESQ010000187.1 GCA_024229275.1 bacterium
TAGGGGACGTACGGCTCGGTTTGAGACGCTGGAAGAGCGAACAGTATTATCAACCACAGTGGACCTGTCATTTGATACGTTGCCATCGGCACAAGGTTGCACGTTTGTCCATAATTACAAGTTTCCTGACGACCCTGTGATTCCCGAGACCTCAACTTTCTCGGTTGACGGGTCACGCTTATCGCAGAATGCTGTCGGAAACGGAATGTTCGGCGTCAATCAGCTCGGCCCTTTAGCGACAATTAGAATGGCTATTGAAAACAGCAAGTGTTAGGCTCTTGATCCAGTTTTTGAGACGGTTGATTTGGGTTGTTTCTTTTTGGCCTCTTCGAGTCGAAAGCTGGGGATATTGAGCTCGACGATCACCGAGTGATGGATCAGTCGGTCGATCGCAGCAGCGGTCGTCATGGGGTCCTTGAAGATCTGCTCCCATTTCGAAAAGGGCAGGTTCGAACTCACGAGTACACTGCCCCGTTCGTATCTCTCGGACAGCAGAGTGAAGAGAACTTCCATTTCTTCGCGACTTTGCTGGACGTAGCCCAAGTCGTCGATGATCAGGGCTTCGAACTTCTGGAGTTTCTTGATCACCCGCTCCAGACGCAAGTCTCGTTTGGCCCGTAACAGTTCCTGGACCAGCATTTGACAGGTTGAGAAGCAGACGGCTCGGCCTTGCATCACGAGCTGATCCCCTAACGCAGAGAGCAACATCGTTTTCCCCGAACCGGGCTTCCCAAACACCAGCAAGTTGTCCTGGCGATCCAGGAAGTCCCCCTGTCGAAGCGTTTCGAATTGTTGAGTCACATGCAGCGGTAGTCGAGACCACTCGACCTGATCCCACGTCTTCCCCGCCAGCAGACGCGCATTTCGCATGAGGCGAACAATCCGACTCTGGTGTCTCGCCTGACACTCCTTCTGGACCAGGTCCGCGAGGAACTGTGTGTGGGTCCAGTGTTCCCGCGCCGCTTGCTCGGCCGTCGGCGTGTGGTTCTCGCGGAACGTCGGCAGCCGCAGTTCCTTGAGCTGATCCGGCAGCTTCGACGTGTCGATCGTAGGCGGCGAGTGCCGCTTCGACTTCGATGTCCGCGGCTTGCGTGTTGACGGGATTGGCGTCTTGCTCATGGTACACATCCTTGTGTTGAAGTAGAGAATCAAAAACAGAAAGATCGGGAGCATCGACCCGGACGTCGGTCGGTGCGGGAATCGCTTGCTTGGCGGCCACGAGCTTCACGACATCGTCGGCTTGGATCGCTTTTCCCGTGGTCAGGAACCATCGCAAGGTGTCGTCAACCAGATCGAGACCCTCGTGCTTGGCGGCATGCAAGATCTTCAAATACTGCCGGACGGCGGATGCTTCGGTCGTGTTATCCAGCAACTGATCGTACGCCATACGGAATCGTGTGGTGGGATACATGTGGTTCACGTACTTGTAGTTGACAAACGCTCCCGGCTTGCGGGCCAGCGAGTCGATCACGTGGCGAAAGTCGATCGCTTCCTTACCGTGGCCAAACTGTCGGGGCATACGCTCAAGGCATTGAGTCTGATACCAGAGTTCGAGATGGTCTTGGTGGACACGCACTTCCAACTTCAAGCCGACGTACTTGCTGCTGACTGAATAGACATTGCGCTTCACGCGAATGATACTGTCCGACCTGACCGTCACCGGCACGGAAGTGCAAGTGCTTCGTCGGCGGCGAGGCAATGGATTCAAGGTGGCGGCTTCCTCACGGAACGCCTTTTCTCTGGATGCATTACGCCGCGTAGTCAACTGACGCACGAACGTCAGGAAGTTGTCGACGCTGTCGAAGTCGCGACTTTCACGGAGCCGCAATGCCTGGTCAAGTGCGTCCTTGAAGTGGCCGTGCGACGACTCGACGTCTCCGTTCTCATGGGGCTTACGAACGTTGATCCGATGGCCTTGGAGGCCATAGTGATCGAGCAGATCACGATACGAAGCTGCGAATTCTCTGTCGTCCGAAAGGTTGTTCACGGCCGCCGATAGGCTGTCACTGCGAACCCGGCGAGGGACGCCGCCCGCCCGATGCAGGGCATCTTGCAGACCCGTCGAGAGCGCCTCGAACGACTCCGAATGGCAAAGGTGGACGTACTCCCAGTTCGAGTAAGTGAAGACCGCGTGGAACAGCATGTGGTCGAAAGATTTGCGGCCGATGGTGATTCGCAAGGGATTCAGGCTGACAAAGTCAAACGCGAGCACGTCGCCTGCATGGTGAACCTGCGGAAACTTGACCTCCTGCTCCACGCCGTGCTTCAA
>JAAESQ010000188.1 GCA_024229275.1 bacterium
CCGGGTTCGTTAACCTGACTGCTAAAGGAGAGAATCATGGCTAGAAAAAGGCGTGGTTCATCAGAGACGGTTTCCTTCATGCGCGGTGGTCGCAGGATCACGTTGTACAAGTCGCCAAACCTGATTTCGTTAAGACTGCGTCAGGGGGTGGTGGCCTGCCCCCCAAGAACGAGGCCAGATGGGATGTTAGGATAACATCCCATCTGGGGATTCAAGGGAGTCAGGCTTATGAAGAAGAGACATTCGGCAGAGCAGATCGTGACCAAGCTTCGGGAGGCTGAGGTCGATCTGGCCAAGGGGAAGAAGATCCCTGAGGTGGTCCGCAAGCTGGGCATCAGCGAGTTCACGTATTACCGCTGGCGGAAGGAGTACGGGGGGCTCCGGTCCGACCAGGCTCGGCGCTTCAAGGTGCTTGAGCGGGAGAACGCCCGACTCAAGAAGCTGGTGGCTGAGCAGGCCCTGGACATCGCGATCCTGAAAGAAGCGGCATCCCCAAACTGCTGAGCCCGCCGCGGAGGCGTCAGACGGTGGACTGTGTTCGCCAGAAGCTGGACGTTTCCGAACGGCGGGCATGCCGAGTGCTGGGCCAGCCTCGTTCGACGCAACGGCGTCAGCCGTATGTAGCGGACGATGAGCCGGCTTTGGTAAAGCGAATGGTCGGACTGGCTACCGAGTATGGCCGCTATGGCTATCGGCGGATTACAGCGATGTTGCGGGCTGAAGGCTGGCATGTGAATCACAAGCGTATCGAACGTCTCTGGCGACGCGAGGGCCTGAAGGTGCCGAGCAAACAACCCAAACGCGGGCGATTATGGCTCAACGACGGTTCATGCATTCGGCTTCGACCCGAGGCCAAGGACCACGTTTGGGCGTATGACTTCGTTCACGATCGCACGCACGATGGCCGACCGTTGCGGATGCTGACTCTGGTCGATGAGTTCACGCGGGAATGCCTGGCAATCGACGTGGCCCGCCGCATGACCTCGGAGGACGTGCTGGAGCGCCTGACGGATCTGTTCATCCATCGAGGTGTGCCTGATCATATCCGGTCGGACAACGGAGCGGAGTTCACGGCCAAAGCCGTACGCGAATGGCTGGCCAAGGTGGGCGTCCGGACACTGTTCATTGAACCCGGCAGCCCATGGGAGAATGGCTACATCGAATCGTTCAACGGGAAGCTTCGGGACGAGATGCTCAACGGCGAGATCTTCTACACGCTACGAGAGGCCAAGGTGCTGATCGAGCGCTGGCGACAGCACTGCAACCGGATCCGCCCGCACAGCTCGCTGGGCTGTCGTCCACCGGCCCCGGAAGCCATCACTATCCCA
>JAAESQ010000189.1 GCA_024229275.1 bacterium
GCATATGGTGAGCGCTATCAGAGCAGCGTAGGTAGCGAGCCATTCACCGCTGAAGTCCGGTTCTTGGCCGTGCCAGATGTCGACGAGAGCAAGGTAGGCGACCATCCATGTGACGATGGTCAGACCCGTTACCGTGAGTGTTGCGATGAGCCAGTGGCGCAGTCTGGCAGTTGGTTCTGAATACGTGAATTCATTGGGCTCTGGAGCTTCTTCGGACTCGGTCATGATTTCGGTCTTAGGACTGGCGCCTCGGCGAGGTAGACCAGCTGTACGCCACCGTCGACAGTGATTTCATTTGCCGGATTTATTCGATCGAGACGTGTCTGTGGATCGCGCAAACCGATGACAAGAGCTCCGGTGGCGGATTTGACGAGACGCGCCACTTCACCGAAGGAGAGAGGTGTGTCGATCGAATCTGGAATCGCGTCGCAATAGACACTATGAGCTCGAGCTGCGGCGACGGTGCTCATGATGGTTGCGGTCCCAGGATCTGTCATCGCGTGGGCAAGTAGAGAAAAGCCCATGCGAGTTGTCTCAATCACCTCGTCCGCTCCGGAGGTCAGGGCGTGTGCAACGTTCTCTGTGTCGAGAATCTCAGCCACGACGTGGAGAGGCTTCAGCCGATTTGAGATGGCCGGATTTCGCTTCTGGAATGAGCGAATGGTGAAGGTGGTGAGGATAGTGGCAGCGTCGGCCTGTTGGGGACTGACGTGACGTTGACCCACCACGATTACGCCGGCTGCATGCGAAATGCGAACCTTGTCGAGTTCTGACTCCTTGGTCGGATCTCCACTGACCCAGGTGAACTCAGGCGGCAGATCAGCAGGACGATCTCCTTCGGCGAAAACGACAAGCTTGGTCACGTTAGGGTCTATCTCGTCGAGGAGAGCGTCCAGCAGCATGCGCGCACCGAGTTCGTAGCCACAGATAACGATGTGATTTACGTAAGTGCTCATTCGAAATTGTTCCTCTCGGATGCTGAGCACGGCCCGGAGAAGCGTCTGGCTGACGATTCCCGCGAACAGAGCGAGCGTGAACATGCCAGAGATCATGAGTGTGCCACCAACGACACGACCGATTGGAGTGACGGGAGAAATGTCTCCGTATCCGACTGTAGTCAGCGTAACCAAAGCCCACCAGAGGCCATCGCCGAGATTCGCGACGGTGGGATTTCCATCGGGCACAAGCGGCCCTTCAAGGAGGTAGATGGTCACACCGCCGAGAATCGTAGCGGTGCCGGCGAGAAGAAGACCGAAGCCGAAAAGCAGCCGGTTGTCATGAAAGGAGCTGAGGAGAGTGTGGAAAGGATTCGCGTAGCGAAACACCGGCGCCGTACGAAGAACGCGAAGCAAGCGGAGAGCCCGGAGTCCTCTCAGGGCCGGGAAGAGGGCCAGGACGGTGATGATGTCGATAATGACCAAAGGGCTGAGGCAGTAGAGGAGTCGCGCTCTCACGTGATACCAGAAACGCCGCACCCGCGGTGGACGGAAGACATCAAGTTCCTGTGGCCTGAAGCTGACAATTCGGAGGATCAGCTCTACAGCAAAGAGAGACAGTACGATGCCATCAAGCCACTGCAGCAGTGAGTTGGCAGGGTGGTCGGGTCCAGTGAAGAGTTCTATGCCAAAAAGGACGATGGAAAATCCGATCAACAACCAAACAAAGGCCTGAACCCACCGGTAGATCCTGGTGCGCGGACGGTGGAAGGCTGCCTGAAGTGCAATTCGAAGCCGTTGCATTGCTCCATTATCCAGGAGAACGGCGGCGGAGGCGAATGTCAGAGTCAGGAATCAGAGGCAGGGGATGTCGCGCATTTCAGAGTTCATACCTGTCGAATGGTACCGATGGATACAAGTACTCTCGTTGGGCATCGCCATCGCCATCGTCATCGCCATCGAATATGGCGTTGAGACAGTGCCGTAGATTCAGAAGGCAGAGGCAGATACAGGGTCGGACAACAATTGCGCGACCGCGACCGCGACCGCGACCGCGACCGGGACAGCGAGTGCGGCTCTGAGCAATCGGATCGTTTTGGCTTCGATGCATGGTCACTCCGGGTTGTTCATGGATGAGATTGAGTAGCCGGTGAGTCAGCCGGAGTCAAGGGCAAGCCGGCGTAGGACGCCGGTCGTGCCGACCCTTGACACCATCAGCCTCACCGGCATGAGAGGGGGTCATGAACAACCCGGAGGTAACCATGCATGACTCGAAACCCAGCAATCAACTCGACGCTTACATCGTCGCACTCGAAGCTGCAGCCTCAACCTTGGCGCTAGTGCGAAGGGTACCGGCGCCATTCAAGACGTTGGCGGACCAATTAATACGCGCGGCCAGCTCAGTCCCTGCCAATCTGGCTGAGGGCCACGGTCGATTCGGACGTGACCGATTCAACCACTGGCGCATCGCTTATGGCTCGGCCAAAGAGGTCGATGTCTTCCTTCATCTGCTTGTGGGATCAGGATCGATAGACAGCGCCAAGGCAGATGCTGTGATTCGACTTTTTGATCGTGTCCGAGCCATGACTTGGCGGTTGATCCACAAGAAGTGATTGTCGGGAATCGACTGGACCACCGAGGCTGCGGCTCGCCGTCGCGGCCTCCGGTTTCGGTCCCGGTCGCTGCCTCCGCCTCCCAACCCAGGGACTAAATCCATCGAATGACAGCGATAGATGCAAGCACTTGCGATGGGCATTGCCATCGTCATCGCCATCGAATTTGGCGCAGAAGTGGCGACAGTAGATTCAGAGGACAGAGGCAGATACAGGGTCGGATAACAATTCCGCGACCGCGACCAGCCTTCGTTCTCGACGCAGTGGAGAGAATGAAGTCTGCCACGGCGTAGGTTGTTCGCGAAGCTGGGCGTCACGTTGATTCACAAAAGACGTCGAGAACTTCGCCTTGGCAGGCCGACTCCGACTCGGTCTCGGTATCGAGAACGGAATCATTCCTCTCCCCGCCATCCCAAACCTAAGAACCGCTTGCACGCCACGTGTGCATTCGTCACACTGCGGAGGATGGACGAAATCGAAAACCCTCAGTCGTCTTTTGAAGCCGAGAATGCCGAGCTTGCCCTTTTCGAGCAGAGACCTCTCGCTCCTCTGACTACGCTCGAACTCGGCGGGGCGGCCGAGTTCTACCTCGAGGCGAACACAAACGACGAGCTTGAAGACGCTGTTGCATGGGCGCGGTCGGAGGGACATCCCGTAACGATTCTCGGGGGTGGATCCAACGTCGTCGTCGCGGATACTGGCGTGTCGGGTCTAGTGATGCACATGGCGACGCGCGGATTTGAGGTCCATCGCGATGGTGATTCTGTTGATCTCACGGTTGCCGCGGGGGAGCCGTGGGATGAGGTAGTCGAACGTTGCGTGGATGAGAACTGGGCCGGGATCGAGTGCCTTTCCGGAATCCCCGGTTTGGCTGGTGCGACGCCGATCCAAAACGTCGGTGCGTACGGACAAGAAGTGGCGCAGACAATCGTCGGTGTCAGGGCCCTGAATCTGAGGACACAAGAGATCGTTGAGCTTTCGCGAGAGGACTGTGGATTCGGCTATCGATCAAGTGTGTTTCGCGAACGACCGGGGCGATTTGCCTTGGTTTCCGTGTGTTTTCGGCTGTGTGCCGGCGGAACGCCGATACTGAACTACCGAGAGCTGAAGAGTCGGGTGGGTGAAGGGGCGTCCCTGCTCGAAGTTCGTGAAGCGGTTCTCGACTTGCGCAGGTCAAAGTCGATGGTGATCGACAGTGAGGATCCGAATCGCCGGAGCGTGGGTTCGTTCTTCACCAATCCCATACTGATCCCGGACGACGTAAAGAGGCTCAAAGAGCGAGCATTGGCTCTCGGGTGCATCGATACACCTTCTGATGTCCCGGTCCACGATCTGGATGACGGCAGATGCAAGGTTTCAGCCGCCTGGCTGATCGAAAAGACCGGCGTGGCTCGCGGGTTGCGCAACGGCGCCGTCGGTGTGTCATCGCATCATGCGCTGGCTCTGGTGCACCATGGGAATGGAAGCACTCAAGAACTCATAGCACTGGCACGAGAGATCCGCAACCGAGTGCGAGAGCGTTTCGCCGTAATCCTTAAACCCGAGCCCGTGTTTCTGGGTTTTCAGAATCCTAATCCACTGAGTACATGATCTCCAGTGATCTCGCGCGATAGGCTGCTGCGCCGAGTGCCACTACGCTGAGGGCAAGGACAGCGAGTGCCGAAACCCATCTTGGCGCGGGATCAGCAACCAGGGCGAAAGTGCCTAGTTCAAGCGGGACAGGCGAAAACGAAACCAAATGGTGCGCGACACTGAACATCTTCAAGACACCGGGCAGAAGAGGTACGAGCGCCTCCCATCCGAGAAGTAGGCCTACAGGAATCATAGGGTTGCGGAAGAGAAGGCCGGCTAGAAGAAACAATGATCCATACCCGCAACAAGCGAGCACGATGGCGACAAGATAGCTCAGCATGTTTGCCAAGCCCGAGCCTGCAGCGAGATTCGCCCACACGGCGCTTGAACCATGGGGGAGAAAGAAGAGAACTGCCGTAAGGACAGTTGTCGGCAAGAAGATAGCGGCCGCGGCACAAACGCCACCGAGGTACTTCCCGACGATCACGGCCTCGCGGCGCATCGGTGCCAGCAGACGGTAATGAAGGCTGCGATCGAGGATCTCGCCACGAATCAGATTGATAAACAGAGCTGCGGCGCTGAAGAAAAGGATGAAACGCAGTATGAAGAGGTGGAAGGTCTGAGCAAGATCCTGAATCGAGAATCCCGGGTTCTCGCGCAGAGAGTCCGGCAGAAATAGTGCGCGCATAAGAGCGACCAACAGCGGAAAGGCGACGAGAACGTAGATAGGGGTCGCGCGCTTGCTGAAAACGGCACGTGCGAATTCCTGACGTGCAAGAGCCAAGACTTGGCGAATCGTCATGCGATCGATCGAGGAGCTCAGGTTCATCCCTCACCTCCAGGATTTCCGATCAGGTATCCGTAGACAGCATCGACGTTTTCATCTGCAGGAGCGACCGTTTCGATGTCGATTTGGTTTTCGAGCACGACTTCATTCAGAGCCTTGAAGAAAGCATCGGCGTCCCGAGTGCGAATCAACAGCCCTCCCTCCTCCTCCAGTATTCGGGCCTCAACAACGTGATCCAACTCGAACGCTCGAGCTGCAATGACTTGTGGTTGGTTGCAGCGGATCAGAATCTGGATCGGGTGTCTGGTGATTTCACCACGTACAGCTCGAATCTCGCCTTCCGCAACGACCGATCCGCCATGAACCAGAATCACTTGGTCGGAGATGACATCAACCTCGTGAAGGATGTGACTGGAAACTATGACGTGCCGCCCCTCCGACGCGAGATTGCGCATGAAGTCGATGACCTCGGCACGTGCCATGGGATCGAGTCCGTTGAGTGGTTCGTCGAGGATCAGTACCTGTGCGTCGTGGCAGATGGCTTGCGCCAGTTTGATTCGCTGCCTCATTCCCTTGCTATATCCTGCGACCTTGCGGCGAGCAGCCTCTTCAAGGCCTACGCGTTCGATCGCCTTCCAGGCCGCCTCGTCAGCGGCGGTGCGATCGAGGCCGTGTAGAGCTAGGGTGTTCTGCAGGAAGCTGAGACCAGTAGATCCCGGTGGAAACGAGTCGTATTGACAGCAGTAGCCCACCATCCGGAAGAGTTCCTCCGGTTTGTCGGGCGGGATCCCGAGGACGCTGATATGCCCTTTGGACGGCTTGAGCAGTCCCGTCATGAGATGCATCATCGTACTTTTGCCGGAGCCGTTGGGTCCGACAAGACCGGTCAGACCTGGAGGGATATCAAGGTTGATCCGGTTGATGCCGAGAACCTCACCGTAGAACTTCGATACGTTACGGAAAACAATGGTGGAGTCACTGCGCTCGTTCATCGCACTACCTCGTGCGCTTTGAGCTTGCGTGACAAGAGCAACAGACTAAAGGCAGAGAAGCCAGCAAGGCCGAACCATGCTGCCCACACCGGCATGGTGTCGGCGGGTATTGAGCCATGGAAGAGGTCGATCACGACGATGTAGATGGACTCCAGCGGATCGACAAGATCACCCCACGCTGTCCGAGAAATTCCTTTGAAGATTTCGGACACCGCTTGAAAGATGAAGAACCCTCCGAGAAGAACACCGCGAGCGGCCGGCTTAAAACGTACCCACGCGGATATTGCGAGTGAGAGTAGTGCGATGACTAATATCCACGTCCCGTGGCCAACAAGGTGGGCCAGGAAGATCCTGATGTTGTCCCACCACCACATGCCGCCTTCGAGGTAGGCCTGAAGAGACAGTACGATTAAGCTGGCGAACCAAGTCACTGGTGACAACAAGGCAATGAGTACGAGTATCTTGCCGAGCACGTAGTCAGTCCGTCCGATGGGCCGACTGAGAAATAGCGAAAGGGCGCTGTTTGAAAGATCCGGAGCAATGAGATTGGGCGAAACAATCACCGCAATGAAGAACGCCGGTACGGCCTGCCACAAGAACAGGTACTGGAAGAAAGCTGTCGTGAGTCCTCCCATGAAATCCTCAGTCAAACCCATCGACTCTATGAGAGTAAGGTTGTGGCTTAGATAGACCAGGAAGAGTCCGACCAGGAACGGAAGTAATGAGGCGAAGTAGAACATCGTAAAGAATCGGGAAGCGAACGCATCCTTGAGTGCAAATCTCGTGATCACCAAGAACCGCATTCGGCTCGGAGTGGTGTGCCCCTCGTAGCGGCGCCATTCGCGCTCATACACTGCCATTGTCTGCCTCCATCGCTCTGAGGAAGATGTCCTGCAGCGAGTCGCGTTTGTGATCAATGCGGCGGAAGGAAACTCCTGTTTTGTCTGCTGCTGCGTAGAGATCGCGCACGGCCACGTCGGAAGGCATCACGATCTTCATCCGTCGCTCGTCAAGGATCGCCAGTTCACAACCAATTTCTGTCAAAGCCTGGCCAAACGCGCCGTCCGGTTCGAGCAGTTCGAGTTCGACGAATGACTTGTTTGCACGACGCTCTGCCTCTAGGTCGCAGCAGGCAGCGATGCGACCTTGTTTGAGGATCAGCACCTCGTCGCAGACCACCTCGACATCGCGCAGGAGGTGAGAAGAAAGCAGCACAGAGGTCTGACCGCGTTCCTTGATCTCACACACCAGATCGAGCATTCGCTGTCGGGCCGGCGGATCAAGGCCGTTGGTAGGTTCGTCGAGGATGAGGAGTTCGGGCCCGTGTACGATTGCTTGGGCGAGCTTGACCATCTGTTTCATGCCCGTTGAGAAGGTGCCAACCAATCGGTAGCGAGCTTCTCCCAGTCCTACGTAAAACAAGGCCTCATGTGCCCGTTCGAGGGCCGCCTCGGGAGGGACACCGCTCAGCTCAGCCATGAACCTCACAAAACGAACCGCCGTTACCTTGGCGAGATGAGCATCGCTTTCTGGCATGTAGCCGACAAGCTCACGTATCGCGCGGGCGCCCCGTGTTAGTGGTCGACCCAGAACCGATGCGGTTCCCGAGGCTGGAGGATAGAAACCGAGCAACGTGCGAACAAGCGATGTCTTGCCAGCGCCGTTTGGACCCAGCAGGCCGATCGCACGCCCCGTGAGCGAGGCGCGCAGATCGTCCAGGATGGTCCTTCGTCCAAGCCTCAGGCTGAGGCCATCGAGCGATATGACCTCTGGTGCAGACGCGTTAGGTTGATTCATCCCAGCGATGATACCTGTTCTACGACAGTCTCCGCCGGGGTGTCGTCACAATCCATCTCGAACAGAGAACCAAAAGCAGCCAGAGGTGCTATCGCCAGGAGATCCGGACCGGTGCCACCAACGGTGATGCGGTTCGTCTCGCCCCAAACACAGTAGAGACTCGGGGCTGCCAGCAGGTCGAGATCGAAGTTGTCGAGTTTCTCCCCAAATGCGCCCTGCAGCGGCAGAACTGCTAGTGCATCAGTTACGTCACCGAGGTTGCGATACACCAGCGCCGAAAAGTCGGTGAAACCGTTCCTCGGCAGCAGGTTCAGGAAGGTCGCCGAATTCGGCAGATTGGCGCCGGAGTTGCGATGCTGAATGGCTCGCTCGATCATCGCGCGACTCGGTCCCGCTACGAGGAAACCATCGACGATTGTCCAGTGGACCTCAGTGGGGACACCGGGCCGCGACAGCGCGCTGAAAACGCGTCCGCCAGCTGTTGTGCTTTCAAGGACAAGATTCTCCTTGCCTTCGGCATCGAGCAGCTGATTGATTTCATCAACCGAGTGCGTGATCGTCGCTTGTAGTGTTGCCGGATCGTAGACCTCTGCGATCAGCTTCCATGAGGGTGTCGGCACCAAGGGGCCATCGATGGCGAATGCGGCCTCTCCACCGAAGGTCGCAGCGAGATCGTTGCGGAAGTCGATACCGTACTCGTCACGCAGCTTCTCCAATTCGGTCGTGATGCCGCCGTCGAGGGAGCCGACAGCTTCTATCAACTCGTCAAACATGTCGGCGGCATCCTTGGCAGCAACGGCGGCGACAAGGTTGGCCTCTGACGAGATGAACTGCAGACTGCCCATCGGTGCAGGCTCTGCGAGCCAAGATGCGATACCACGGCGTGGGCCGTTGAAGTCGAGAGTCGCTTGGAGGGTGACGTTCTCACCGTCGTAGCTGCGCTCTGCAACCAGTGTTGTGGCGTCGAGAACGCCGAGACGTTCGAGGAGTTCGAGATCCTGTTCTTTGGATTCATCGAGTACGGTGTCCCATACGGTAGTGAGATCAAGGCCAAAGAGCCAGGCGACTCCTCTTCCATAGGCTGAATTCAAGCCTGCATACAACACTGTGTCGGAGAAATCGCTGCTTGCGGAGCCGGCCATCATAGCCGCCACGGCCTGGATCTGCTCGAGAGTCGGAGCCGCGATCAAGAGGTCGTCACTGATCCACAGCAGGTACTGATTCTGCACTGACACGGGCACCCAGGGATCATCGATTAACTGAATCGGGATGTCTTCTCCACCTTCCCCGGCGATGCGTTCAAGTTCTGCTTCGAGGAGTTCACGGAATGCGTCGGCATCAGCCAGATCTGCCATCACGATCGGTCCACCGTTGCCAGTGAAAACCTCAGAGGGCAGAGTGACGACAACTTCATCACCGAGAGCGTCGGCGAAGGGACTCAAGTGGTCGAAGAAGGCATCTATCTCGGCCTCGTGGCCTTTTGCCACGACCTCTTCATCCCACCATGTGCGCAGAGCATCGCTTGAGGCGAGGCGTGTCTCGAAGACTTCGTGCGCCGTCGTGAGCCCCTCGGTCACATCCGGCAACGACATGTACATCACCGTGTTCGGCAGTGTGAGATTGAGCAAACGGGTCGACGTACGCTCCGTGGTTGATGCCTGCACAGCGTGACTGATTTCTCGCTGCAGCTGGCTGAGTTCCGCAAGGAGAGCCCTGTGTTCGTCGGCATTACGACTCCACGCGATCTCTTCTTCCACAGGCACACTCGCCAAGCGAATACTGGTGGAAACCTGTTCACCTGGATGCAGCAATGTCTCATACCCTGAGTAGTTCACTTCAACTGCGCCTTCGATGACGGAGACACGTGAGCCTTTGATTCCGTGAGCAACCGAGAAGATCGTTCCTTTGACGGCAACTTGGCATTGGTCAGTCGACAGATAGAGACGACCGCTGCCCTGAGGGGCGGCGTGCACAATAACGTTGCCGCGGTCGAGGTCGATGGTCGTACCTCTTCGGCTGGCGCTCAATCTCACCTCTGATCGATCCGCAAGCTCAATGATGGAGCCGTCGGCGAGATTGATCATCGCTCCGGAGCCTTTAGCGGTACGAATAGCCTGGTGGGAACGGAACTCGGATCCCTCCGAGAGGGCTTGCAGGCCGGATGGTGTGACCAATTGCAGAGATCCATCGATATCCGCGACTTGAGCTCGCAGTGCTTTGTCGGCGGAGTAGTCAAGACCGCCAAGGACTCCGAGTGTGCCGAGGCCGAAGACGATGAGAGCCGCGGCAGCCAAGCGAAAGGCGGCTGGAATCCGGCGACGGATCGGTCTGGCCACACTTTGTGCGCTGGTGGACTGTCCGGTGCGCTGCTCCAGCAGTGCTCTCCGACAGGAGATGCATTCGCGGGTATGGTCTTGGACGAGTAGCGCTCGCGCCTCCGGCAGGTTGTCGGCGACCAGAGCGGGAATCAGTCGCTGATAGTCTGCGCAGTTCTCCAGTGGACCATCGGTAGCAATTTCGGTTGCGTTGGTAAGACGAACCCGCACTTTTTCAATCGCGGCATCTTCTTCGCTTCGCAACGGCTCGGAAGAGGCAACTTCCAAAATAGCCCGGTCAAGAAGTTTCTCGTTGTCTTTGTGAGTAGTAGTCATTGGGTGCCTCCCAGATCCGAGCTCAGCTCGTCCTGTAGTTTCTTTCTCATGCGATGCAGTACGACAGCGACCGCCCCTGGTGAAGTGTCAAAGAGGCGGGCAATCTCAGTGTTGTCGAGGTCTTCGAAGTAGCGAAGCGAAAAATACTCTGCGCCGCGCCCTCCAACTTTGGATAAGGCGCGTACGAGTCGGTCGGCAAGGTCGCGCCCGGCGTGGACTCGATCCGGCGCGCCATCCGGTGAGTGGCTCTGAATCGGACCGACTTCGTCGAGTGGTGCGGCCGCCCTCCGTTTGCGGGAGCGAACGATGTCGAGCGCCGAATTCGTAGCCGCCCGTTTGAGGTATGCCCGCTCTCCGTCTCCGAGGTCGAGAGCCTCACTGCGTCGTGAGAGCCGGAGGAAGATGGTATGAAGTACATCCTCCGAATCCTCGACGCAGCCAGTGACTCGGTAGGCTGCTCTGAACACGGTTCGCGAATGGCGTTCGTACATCGATCCAAGCCACTCGGCTCCGTCTGGGTTTTCTGTGATTTCGAGTGCGGCTTCCACCCGTTCCTCCCTGTCATGCTCGTCAACCATAGAAACGCTCCTTGCAGACAGTTCTTAACAGGTTGAACGGAGAAATCTGGAAAATGATCAGCGAGATCACTGACTCGACCCCCCCGTCGGAATTATCCGCACCACCCGAAGTTGGATTGAGAAGTCCGGATTGAGCCCCATACCGGGGAAGTCTTCACCGACAGCAAGCTGGAGGAGCGTGGCATTTCCCAGTCGAAGTGAAGCGCCAAGAGAGAACTCCGCAGTAGTGTGTCCGAGCTGTCCGTCGGTATCGTCTCTAAAAGGAGATGAATCGGCGCGGGCGAAGATCCCCAAGCTTATTCTGCGAGACACCGGGATCGTCAGCGAACTCCACAAATGCCACGCGGATGCTGCTCTGCCGGTCGGGGTATGTCCTCCTCCGGATGTCCAGCCGATGCCTGCGTCTAGATGGGTTGGTCCAATCGGTATCGCGATTGCCCATCGCAGTCCGGTTCGCCACGCGCTTTCGCCCAGGCCGTCCAGATCTGCGGTTGGCGCAGAGATGGTCAGCCAAGCTCGGTGGGATGTAGCCCCAACCAGTAGAAAAGATCTGCCGAGCCAGATATCGACGTTTCCCAATCCTCGAACATCGAGGTCGATTTCTGTGATTCGGTGTCCGTCATGAGACAGAAATAGGGTGCTCTCGGAACCTGGGAAGAAATCACGGGTACCGTTCGGGAATCCAAGGGAGCGATGCCACCAGGAAGGCAACCCGTCGATAGGAGTTGGACCCACGATCAGCCATGGTACGCGCACTCCAACATCCCATCGATCACCGAAAGATCGAACGGCCTCGAACTGCAGAGCCTGAACTTCGAGGTCGATGTGGTACGCGTGAGCGAAAGGCCAGGTGTCGGCAATCAGCTCACCAATTCCGGGGTCAAACGCCTGAGCAGTCTGGAACCCCACACTGTGGAGGGTGGCTACGAGTTCGCTGGTGTGCTGTGTATTACCGTATGCGTAACTCAATCCGAGGTGCCACGTGCCAGGTTCCGGTGCTACGAGTTCGAGACCGAAGGGCCGTGGGTGCATCAGCTGAAATGGCTGCACTGGAAGATGGGGAAGCAATAGTACCTGAGCCTGTGCCTTCATCGTTGAGGAAACGAGACAGATGATGATTGCTGATAGGGAGACAATGATGTGATTTCGAATTCGGTGCACGGGACTATCCTACAGCTTGGGCAGAAATCACGCGCACCGACAGCCTGACTGGTAAAATGCAGCGGATAGGAGTCTGAATATGAGCAAGAGATCTTGGATTCTCGGTTTGGGATGTCTGACGCTTCTCATCGGTCTCGTCGTCGGTGCCATCGCGATCCGGCTGATGCTGAGTCCAAAGCTTCCCTCGAAGATCATTCTGACCGTTCGTCTGAACTCCGCGATCCAAGAGGTGACTCCTGAGGATCCGTTTGCAGAATTGATGGGGGAGACGCCAGTAAGTCTGCGCAAACTCCGAACCGCGCTCGTAATGGCTGCTGAGGATGATCGTGTAGCTGGCGTGCGTTTGCGGATCGACCAGTACGTCGGAGGGTTTGCAACCGCGCAGGAGATCCGCGCCCTTCTCGCTAGGGTTCGCGCAGCGGAGAAATGGACTGCGGCTTATCTCGACACGGTAGGAGAGTTCACGCCTGGCAATCTCGAGTACTACGTCGCCTCAGCATGTGACGAGGTGGTGGTCAATCCGATGGGAGATGTGAATCTGATCGGCCTCTCGCTGCGATCTCCATTCATTCGGGGTACTTTGGACAAACTCGGTGTGCGAGCCGAATTTCCTGGGCGGGGTGACTACAAGACGGCTCGCTTCTTCTATACACAAACCGAATTCACACCAGAACATAGCGAGATGCTGGGTTGGCTGGCTGACTCTCTGATGGACCAACTGGTGGAGGGCATCGCCTCCGGTCGCGGCCTCGAACCAGACGAGATTCGCAATCTGATTGACCGTGGACCGTTCTTTGGTTCAGAAGCGGTCCAGGCAGGCCTGATAGATGAACTCGAGGATTGGGGCGCCTTTGCGACCCGTCTCGCAGAGCGAGAGAACAACCGCGCTCGTCCGGTTGGGGTTGTCGCCTACGTGGACCGAAACGCCGGGTTCGAATTCGGACCCACAATCGCCGTTGTGACTGGAAGCGGGACCATCCTGCGGGGGGAGAACGGAGAGAGCTATAACCCGTTGGCTCCAGGCGCCGTCATGGGGTCGGACACCTTGGCTCGAGCCTGGCGGCAGGTGCGTGAAACCAGCGGAGTACGTGCTGCTGTCTTCCGCGTCGACTCCCCAGGGGGAAGCCCCGTGGCTTCGGAGGCGATTCGGATTGAAATGGAGCGGACCGCCGAGTCGATCCCAGTTGTGGTGTCGATGAGCAACGTCGCCGCTTCGGGAGGCTATTGGATCGCTTGTGGTGCGCAGCGCATCGTGGCCAATCCTGGAACCCAGACAGGATCCATCGGTGTGTTCACCGGACACCTCAACATGGACACTTTCTATACCGAGAAGTTGGGCGTGACTTTCGGTCGCCTGGATCGCGGAGCCAATGCGAATATCTATGGCGGACTGGAAGACTGGTCAGATGCACAACGCGCGATCGTCGATCGACAGCTTGATCGAATCTATGACGATTTCGTGCAGCGCGTCGCGGACAGCCGTGACATGGAGACCCAAGCAGTGGATGCTGTCGGTCGTGGTCGCGTCTTCACCGGAGAACAAGCTCTTGAGCATGGCCTTGTCGATGTTCTTGGAGGGTTCGATGTAGCGCTTGAGGAAGCAAAACAGCTCGCTGGTATCGGGCCGGAAGTAAAGGTGAGTCTGGTTGAGTATCCTCGACCACTTTCGTTTCTGCAGCGTATCTTAGAGCGACAAGGTAGTGAAGATATACACCTGAAGGCAGCACAAAAATTATTACGAGATTCTTGGGAAACCGGCGTCGTCACGATCCCTGGAGTGGTATGGATGCCACCGATCTACGTCAGGTGACCGGGATCTGAGATCGCGGAGGCGAAGCGTCGAACGATGTCGGCAGCCGATTCGACTGAATCGACGCCCGCAACACTCTTGCCGGCCTGGTAATAGTCCTTGTGTGACATGCCTCGAGTTGCCGAGCGCTTGAGCTGAAGTGCTGACCGCAGGGTAAGCAAGGCACGGGCCCAGTGCTTACCGCGGGGGTGGCCGAGTAGTCGACGCGTGAACCAGCCAACCTGGGTTCCCTCGCGGGCTACGCGAGTCGTGTTGATGACCGAGACAGGAACGCCGGTGATGCGGTGGGTGAGAACGATGTCAGAGGCTTCCGCCGCAACGATTGCCTGCTTGTACTCATTGGGCGCAGAGCATTCGTGAGTGGCGATGAAGCGGGTGCCTACCTGGACACCGCAGTAGCCGATTGAAGAGACTCTGGCAACTTCCTCTGCACTGCCCACGCCACCAGCGCAAACGATCGGTAGATCGAGATCCGCAAGCTCGGCGAAGAGGGCCTCGGCATCCCGGTCCCCTGCGTGTCCTCCCGCGAAGGAGTTGACAGCTATGAGTCCATCGACACCGCCGTCGCGTGCCTTCTCTGCAAATCGTAGCTGCGTAACATCGTGGTACACGACACCGCCTGCGGGCGCGACGCGATCGACGACCCAGCGCGGATTTCCCAACGAGGTTACGAAGAATCGAATCCCTTCCTCGAGGGCAACCTCGAGCCAGCGACTCATGCGCTCGAGGTAAGTCTTCGATGATTGTTCTGTCAGCACATTCATCCCGACAGGTTTGGCCGTGAGTTCTTTGATCTTCCGGAGGCCGAGACGGAACTCATATCCGTGGACATAAGTCAGCGACACTGGCTGAAGAATTCCCAGTCCGCCAGCCTCTGACACTGCAGCCACAAGTTCGGGATTCGAGCAAGGGAACATCGCGCCACAGATGATCGGGTAGTCGATACCTGCGGCTCTCGTAAGAGGGTTGTCGACAGGAAGGGGCCGAGAGAGCTGTGACGTATCGTTCATTGTGCTGCCATTCTACCTCGCCATCGTACCTGTGGAGCACCAGTGAATCACACGGAGAAGATGGTGCCATCTTGCGAGAATCGTGAGACTGGTTTCTTCTCCGTCATTGACAGCACCGTGTTCACGAGCGACCATCGAGTTCACTCTATGGTCGATGAATCATCAGCTCGTGTTGTCGTGTGCCGAGGCGCCCTTGCTGCGGAGCAAAGACTAATCGTAGAGATCGATTCGATTCGACCGCGGCGTGTCGAGGAATGTGGAACCTCGGTGCGAGTCATTGTGCCATCGCGCAGCTTGCGTCTACATATCGCAAGTCGTTTGGTAGCGGCGTTGGGTTCCCTGGCTGGGGTAACAGTTCAAACAGCGCAGCGTTTCGCGTCGGAGGTCCTCGAAGCCGTCGAAGAGCCGCAGGAGGCACGAGATGCGTATTTTGAGTTACTCGTGCGAAGGTTCGCTCCTCTCGAGCCAATCCTCAACAGAGATCTAGCAGATCTCGAGGGTGGATATGACGTGCTGCATGGCGTGATCCGCGACCTTTTTGACGCCGGATACTGCTCTGCCCACTTCGAACCTCTTCGCGAGCGATTGCATGAGATCAGGGCCAAGGTCGGACGAGAACGCATCGATCGAGCCACAGCAATAATTCGGCTCGCAACTGTGGTCGCCGATGGCCTCGAAGCCGCACAGACCAGTCGTTCAGCTGATGCTCCAGCTCGAGCGAGTGACCTTATTCGAAGCGGTGTTTTGCCGCAACCGCGAGACTCGAAGACTTTTGTGTACGGGTTTGCGGATGCGACTGGTGTCACGTCCGATTTTCTCGAAACACTGGTCAAGGTTAACGGCGCAACGGTCATTCTAGACCGGCCACCAGATCCTGTAGGAAGCGGCGATGATCCGGGGTGTGTCTTTCTCGATCGGCTTTCGCTTCGCTTCGGTGCAACGCTCCAGGAGCGCGATACATCGCCTTCTGTCGTCCCACGCATCAATCTTGTCGAAGCTGCGAACCCCGAGGAAGAGGCTCGTTGGCTGGCGGTGGTTATGCGGCACCTGCTCGATGGTGGCGCGACTCCGGAATCAGTTCTCATTGTAGTGAGGGACCTTGATAGCTGGGCACCTCGATTGCGGAGGCATCTGACTCGAATGGGCGTGCCGTTCTCGGGTATCGGCGCAACTGTACACGCCGGTTCGGCTCGGGTTCGTTGTGAGGGCCTGACAGAGATAGTGCGGCGTGGCGCTGAGATGGAGGTTGAACGGTGGGCTGAGATCCGAGACCGCGTCGGCTTGGATACTGACCTGCTTCTGGGTTTACGAGTGCTCGGTGCGCTGAGGATGGGTGATATCGCTCGAATCACGCCCGAAGAAGATGCGCCACATGGCGTCAAGCTCCCCTTCACTCATCTCGATGAAGACAGTGAGAGATTCGAAAGGCCGAGGCTCGCAACCAATACTCTTGCTGCTGCTGTGACGAGCGCACGGGAAATGCTCTGTGTCCTCGAGTCATGGTCGCGACTTGCAGGAGCAGAATCTCATGCTCGGATGACCAGAAGCTGCATGGATGCCTTGGGATGGGAGGGAGACAGCACAGAGTACCAAGCCACATCGCGTGTGGTGGCTACGCTCGTCTCAGAACTTCCATCTGATCTCGATGTGGAACGTGACGAGTGGCTTCGCCTCATCGATCGTAGGGCACGGACAGAGACGGATGTTCCGATCGGCGGTTCAGGCGGTGGTGTGCAACTCGTGACACTGGTTGAAGCGCGAGGGCGGACTGCGGAAAGACTCTACTTGCTGGGAGCGGCGCGTGGCACACTCCCGAGGATCATGCCCGATGATCCGCTTCTACCTGACGCGGTCCGTGGGAGCCTGGCATACGATGTGCTTCCTGAAATGCCGGTAAAGGCGCGAAGTGGTGATGAAGAAAAATACCTGTTTGCACAATTGCTCTCGGCCGCTCCAGTCGTCACCCTGTCGTGGAGTCGTTCGCTGGATGGGCGACGGCAGGCGCCGTCTCCGTTCATCGACAGATTGCGTGTCGTTCATGGACTTGAACCGATCACGGCAAGGCAGGAACTAGAATGCAGACTCGGTGAGGTTCCTCGGCCTGCTTTTGAGCACGCCATCAGGAGTGGGCTGGATAATGTAGGTCGTCCCGACCTTGATGCACTTGAAAAAGCCGTCAGTGAAGGGCGAATACTAGCGGAAGTTAACTCTGCACTACCCGCACATGGCGTGGCTTCGGCAAAGAGGGATCTCGCAGCCGCAGTCGAACCCGGCACGGAAACTTCAGGACCAGGTCCCTGGGCCGGACTCGTAGGGAATGTCCACCGTACGACAAGACAACCCGTAGCGGTGACTCGTCTGGAGGGCGTTGCCAAATGTCCTTGGCAGGCATTTATTACACGACGTCTCAACATCGCACCAATGCCCGATCCACTACACACGCTGCCTGAACTGACCGGAGCCTTGATCGGAAATCTCGTGCACGATGTCCTCGACGAAATCGTCCGACAGATGATCGGGGAAAATGGACGAAGCGTCGAGGCCATGGTCCTTCGAGAAGCCCAAAACATCGAATGGCCTCGAGGTGATGAGCTTGATGCTCTCGTGGCTAGGCTCTCTCACGAGATCACAGTCGATGCGGGCTTGACCGCCTACGGGGTCGCACCACTGCTTGCCACGATGGTGGGTCCTTACCTTGAGGTTGCGGAAAGAGTTGCGGGATTCGAGCTCGGCGGCGTACTCGGTTCAGAAGTCCAAGGAACGCTAGAGTTTGATGGATTGACCACGCAGCTTGCGTTCCGGGTCGATCGACTGGACAGGATCGATAATCGCCTGATTTTCATTGACTACAAAACCGGAAAGCCCGTCGTCAAAGCTGCGAAGACACAAAAAACATTGGACAAAAACCTTCGAAAGGGGGTCGCGCGCGGCGAACTGCTCCAGGGTGTGGTCTACGCCTTGGCTTCAAAAAACGGAAGTGGCTGCTACCTCTCGTTGAAGCCCGAAACTGGGGTCGACTCCGATGCCAGCCGATGGACTGTCATTCACGCCGATGATCGTGAGGTCGTCGAGGCTTTCGAGAAAGCCGTGGTTACGGTCTGGGAAGGTTGGGAAGCCGGTGCGATGGTGCCAAGAGTCGAGAACGCGGGTAAGCCGGGTTCGCAACCAGACTGTTGCGCCTGGTGCAGCGTTTCTGAAGCCTGTATTCGTTCAGATTCGGGACGGCGTCAAAGGCTTTCAGCGTGGTTGAATCAAGACGTTCGTGTGATGAAACACGATGATCAGCAAAAGGCGCACAGCCTGTGGTGGATCGGCTGTGATCAAACAGAGGGAAGCTCGTGAGCGATCGCCGGGAACTCCTGGTGGTTCGCGATGCCGACGCACGGCAGCAGGCGCAAACAGATTTTGAACATCCTCTCATCGTGATTGCCGGCGCGGGGACTGGAAAGACCGCCCTTCTGGTAGCGCGTATCGTTGCCTGGGTCCTTGGACAGGGTTGGGATCGCAACGTTGGAGCAGGAGTTGATGACGGCGCCGTGGCCCGTCGCGTCGTTGAACGGGTCGCTGCGATCACTTTCACTGATGCTGCTGCTGCTGAAATGGCGCAGCGAGTGACTGAAGCACTAGGGAGTATCGCGTTCGGCGACGGCGCTTGGCCAGTGGGATGGTTAGTAGAGAATCCGACGCTGCCTGGAACGGAAGAAATGCGAAGGCGATCGCGACTTCTGTCCGATGAGGTTCATCGCCTGAGGGTTCAGACAATCCACTCCTTCTGCCACGCATTGCTGGCAACGCATCCGTTCGAGGCCGGATTGCACTCTCGGTTTGAGGTCGACGCTGAAGGAACGCGGGTGGACACGGTCATCGACGAGGTCGTCGAAACTGAGCTTCGTCACCTCTCCGGTATCCCGTCTAGGGAATGGAATGACCTAGCCCTTCGAGGGATCAGCCCTCACCAAGTAGCCGAGGCTTCGAGAGTTTTAGTTCACGCCGGGATCAGATCGGAAGATCTTGAGAACGATCCGTTCACCGCCGAGATTGCACAAGCTCGAGCGACAGAGTTAAGGGACAGCCTCGATGTATTTCTCGAGACCGGCGGTCGAGACCTCACAGAATGCTCTCGCCAAGCATCGAAGACGATTGCGACGGCTGAAGCTCTTGTGCAGGTGCAGGAGATTATGGAGCATGCGCCGGAGCTAGTGGAGTTTGGTTTCTTGTCTGCAGTGGCAACGGAGATAGGTGCCGAGGTCGTCAAGAAGGTCAAAGAGTGGAGTGCTGGGACGTTCAACAAAAGCGAAATGAAAGTGCTCCAGGAACGAGAACGACCTCTCGCTGGTGCAGCTGCTCGGCTGTTTCACTGCCTTGATGGAATGGCATTCCTCGATCCGGTTGGCCAGAGAGCGGCAAGGGCACTCCTGAGCAGCATTCTTCGAGATGCTCAGAAGACACTGAGGGCCAGAGGCGTCGTGACCTATGGGGATCTTTTGTGCGGAGCCGATCGATTGCTCACGTCGTCTCAGCAGTTGTGTGAACGATTGAGTCGCGACATTGATCAATTCTTGGTCGATGAATTTCAAGACACCGATGACATTCAGTGTCGCATTGTCGAAAAACTTGCATTGAATCCAGATGGCTCCCGCAATCCTGGACTCTTAGTTGTTGGTGACCCCAAACAGTCGATCTACGGTTTCCGACGAGCCGATCTGGCAGCTTTTGATGCATTCTCCGATCGTCTTGTCGCAGCAGGTGGAGAGAAGTTGTACCTCAGTCGGAACTTCCGTTCGGTTCAACCTGTACTGGACGAGGTGGAGCGAGTGATCGAACCCATCATGACTGAGGAGTGGGGGATTCAGCCGGCTTTCCAACCACTCGAGACCGCACGCACTGAACAGACGTCGACCGCCGGAAAAGACCTTGGATCACGTGCCGAGGTCGAGCATTGGGTTGCATGGCCGCTCGACGATGCCGGGGTGCCGCAGCCCCTGGGTCAATCGCAAAGCATGACTTTCGAATCTGAGGCAAGGGCCTTGGCGACCGACATTCGCACCCTGTCTGAGGAGCAGGGAGTGCGTTGGGGGGATATCGCGGTCCTGATGCGCACGACGACCCAACAAGAAGTCATTCTAGAGAACTTGCGGCGAGCCGGAGTGCCTTACGAAGTGGCGAGAGAGCGGGAGTACTACCGTCAGCGAGAGGTCGTTGAGGCTGTCGCACTCATTCGCTGCGTGCTTGAACCATGTGACAGTCTCGCCCTGCTCACTGTTTTGCGTTCAGATGTGGTTGGCGTACCGGATATCGCGTTGGCACCTCTATGGGACGCCGGTTTGCCAAAGGCGATGTCGATCATCAACGAACCTACATCCGATGCGATGGAGGCTGTGCTCGCAGCCGTGAATGATGGTGCCCTGAAGGTAGGGGAGGGAGGCTCTGGGGAGCTTCCTCTCTGGGTCGAGAGTGTGCGCAACGCTCTAGAGATCATTGCTGAGTTGAGACGTTCGTTTGATCGCGATCCTCCTGATCGTTGGATAGAGAAGTTAAGAGTTCTGTGGCTCCCTGAAGTGACCGCCGCTTCGCGGTATCTGGGTCGATTCAGAGTCGCGCGTTTGGAACGACTCTTTGAACAACTCGAGAGGACGTTGGTCGAAACTGGACCAGGCCGAGCGGGTATCGCTCGAGCTTTACGGCGATCGGTGGAAGAAGGAAGAGACAGCCGCCTCCCACCTGAATCCGACACGAACACCGACGCGGTTCAGGTGTTGACCATTCACCGAGCAAAAGGACTCGGTTTTGGTCATGTATACGTCGTTCAGACACACCGTCATGCTAAAGGCCAAAGCCGGCGTCAGGTCGCCGAAGTACTGCGTAGAAAGGATGGCCTCGAAACAACACTTTTCGGCTTTCAAACACCTGGGTTCGCGGCCGCACAACGTGAGAAAGAGCGGCGGGAACGCGCCGAAACGGTACGCCTGCTCTATGTCGCGATGACACGAGCCAAAGAGCGCATCGTGATCTCTGGAGGGTGGAAGAAGGTCGGCGGCTTCGTGAGCCCTGAAGATGCCAAAAGCCTCGGGGAGCTGGTGGCGCATCGGGGAGATAACGAACGACTGCAGACAATGTGTGTCGAAGGTGTGGCGTCGCTGGTTGATGAGAATACCGGGGTGCGGTGGTATTTTCCTGCATTGATAGAAGCAGCAGGCACGTGGTTGGAGGAACAACACTCTTCGAGAGACGTTGATGCAGGACCTGTGCGAACGACACAAGATTTCAATCGGCTACAGGCGGCGCGTCAACATGCTTCCATAAGGGAACGGAGATCAACCTCGCGGCAAGCAAGTAGTGGTGCACATGGGGTCACAACGTGGACGAATGCAAATGGTGAGCGAGATGCCGACCGCGAGGTTTCGATGGCCGTTGGAACGGTGGTGCATGCAATTCTCGAGAAGCTCGACTTAAGAGGTAACCTCAAAGAGCAGATATTGAAGCCTCGCGCAGGAGGACCTTTGGAGGGGGACGATTCTTTACGCCGTTTGACTGTCCTGCTTGAGAGAATAGCCACGGGCACATGTCTTGAGCGTCTTGCGAATCTCAGTTCAAACGTCGTCGCTCGAGAACTGCCGATTCTCGTACCACCGCACGAATCAGATGATGCTCTCGGTTTCATCGCGGGATCGATCGATCTCGTGTACCGAGACCCTGACTGCGGTCACCTCGTGGTTGCCGACTACAAAACCGATCGAATTGAAGCCGAGGCAGAGATTACGGAGAAGTGCGATGGATACCTCCCGCAGCTCGAAACCTATGCGATGGCGCTCCAGCGAGCCCTCGATCTTGCTGAAAAGCCCATGACAGAACTCTGGTTTCTTGACGCCGACCGAATCGTACAGCTCTAGTTGATCAGTCTGAAATCTCGGCGTGCACACGCCCCAGGTTAAATTGCGACACAATTGAGTTCAGCCTCTTCCCCTCCGGCCAATACTAAGGTGCAATACAACTGGATTACGAGGGTGATGGGAACCCGCAGTAGGAGGTGGTTTGAATTGTCGCGCCAAAGGAAAAACCCGGTGAATACTCACCGGGTTGATGTGCCCGCTTGTGCCCTGGTCACGGATGCGGGCCTCCTCCTCCCCCCGCCCTACGGGTCAGGCCAGGGGCTGTGAGTCTAGCAAATTTTTCATGGTTTGTCCGATATCCGCCGGAGTAGCCGCCACGGCGATGCCTGCTGCCTCGAGCGCGGCAATCTTGTCGGCGGCGGTTCCCTTGCCTCCGGAGATGATGGCGCCGGCATGTCCCATCCGGCGTCCAGGAGGTGCGGTTTGACCGGCAATAAAGGCCACAACGGGTTTGGAAACGAACTGCTTCACAAACTCAGCAGCGTCTTCCTCGGCTGTGCCGCCGATCTCTCCGATCATGACGATTCCCTCAGTCGCAGAGTCCTCTTCGAAAGCCTCGAGGCAATCGATGAAGTTTGTGCCGGGAAGGGGATCTCCGCCGATTCCGACGCATGTCGTCTGACCCAATCCAAGATTTGTCAGCTGCCCAACTGCTTCATAGGTCAAGGTTCCGGAGCGCGAAACGACTCCGATGTTTCCTTCCCTGTGGATCATGGCGGGCATGATGCCGATCTTGGTCTGTCCAGGAGAGATGATCCCGGGGCAGTTTGGCCCGATGAGGCGAGTCGGAAGACCCTGAAGAATTCGCTGGACACGAACCATATCGCGGGTCGGAATTCCCTCAGTGATGCACACGACGACCTCGACGCCCGCATCTGCCGCCTCAAGAATCGCATCGGCCGCAAATGGAGGCGGCACAAAGATGAGGGAGGCAGTCGCTGCGGTCGTCTTTACGGCCTCGGCGACGGTGTCAAAAATCGGTACGCCGTCAACACGTTGGCCGGCTTTGCCAGGTGTAACGCCTGCGACGATCTGTGCGCCGTACTCACGGCACTTCTCTGCATGGAATTGACCTTCTTTGCCGGTCAAGCCCTGGACGACGATTCTGGTTTCACTGTTGACCCAGATGCTCATGGTTGCTTCCTCACTTTCCGGCGACGGCGTTGACGACCTTTTCGGCCGCATCCGCCATGCCGTCGGCGACTATCAGCTCAATGTCCGACTCGTTGAGGAGTCTGCGCCCTTCGTCCATGTTGGTTCCTTCAAGGCGAACGACGAGTGGAATGCTGAGCCCCACTTCCTTTGCCGCCTCAATGACGCCGTGTGCGATCATGTCGCAGCGGACGATTCCGCCAAAGATATTGACGAGCACTCCCTTGACGTTGGGATCCGAGAGAAGGATTCGAAAGGCTGCGGCAACTCTCTCCTGAGATGCGGCGCCGCCGACATCGAGGAAGTTGGCCGGCTCACCACCGTAGTGTCCGATGATGTCCATCGTTGCCATGGCGAGGCCTGCACCGTTGACCATGCAGCCAATGTTGCCGTCGAGCTTGATGTAGTTTAGGTCAAATTTCGACGCCTCAACCTCGAGTGGTTCTTCCTCGTCGAGGTCGCGCATCTCCAACACATCCTTGTGCCGGAACATGGC
>JAAESQ010000190.1 GCA_024229275.1 bacterium
GAACTCACGGAACTGATTGAAGTCCAGATCCGTTACCGCTTTGCCCGCATTCCGGGTGTGGCACAGGTTGACGTTTGGGGAGGCTTCAACCGCGAGGTCCGGATCGAACTGGATCCTGACCGGATCAAGGCCGTGGGTCTGCCTCTGGACCGGGTGCTCGATGCGATTCGCGACGCCAACCTCGATCTTCCGGCGGGCAAGATCGAACAGGGACGTTATGAGGTCACGCTGCGCGCACCGGCCGAGTTTACCAACCTCGATCAGATTCGAGAGACGGTCATCGTCCAGCGTGACAGGGCCGCTATCACGCTGGGTCAAATTGCTGAAATCAAAGACACCTATGAGAAGCTGACGCGCATCGTACGCGTTAACGGTGGGCGAGGACTGCGCGTGGCTGTTCGCAAACAGGCCAATGCCAATACGGTCGAAGTGTCTAAACGCATCCTGGCTGAAATTGAAGCGGTCAATCAGGCCTTTCCTCAGATCAACATTGTGCCGGTCATCAACCAGGGCAATTTCA
>JAAESQ010000191.1 GCA_024229275.1 bacterium
CGGCGGTTGGGCTGTTGCAGCGGTTCGAGGCGAACGACGACCCACTGGTCGTCACTCTCGATCCAGCCGTGGCTGTGGAGTATGGCATAGAACAGATCGACCCGGTCGCTCTCCTTGGCGTAGTACTCGCCCAGCCAGTCGATGAGGGTACGGCGTACATTCCACACCGAGGCGGTGACGAAATCGAAGAGGTTTTTGCCTTCGTTGTCGATCTTTTTGAATGAGCGGTAGTCCTGGAGTTGGCCGACGTCGATCCGCTCCGGGAGTTGTTTCTTTTCTTCGCGTAATTGCCCCTGCCTCCCTTCGAGTTCCCGGATCTCTTGCTCCAGCTTTTGGTGTTTTCCGTTGGCCCGGAGCGTGCCGTCGCGGTTGTAGCTCGGCCGGGTCTTGCGCAGTTGCTTGTAGCTTCGCGCCAACCGGGTTTGAAGTTGTTCGAGTTCGACGCTGATCGCCTTGCGCCGAGGGTGGTCGATCTGCTGTTTTTCACTCTCGCCCAAGCCGAAGCCGGGGTGGTAGTGGAGAGGGTGGCGCTCATTGAGGTGCTTGAAGGTGTTC
>JAAESQ010000192.1 GCA_024229275.1 bacterium
CGCTCGGCTCTCTCGCGACACTCGACGTAGAGCGCGTGATGGATGCGATCCAACGTGCCATCCCAGTTCCACAGGCTGAAGTAATCATGCACGGTGCTTCTGGGCGGCAGGTCCTTGGGAATATAGCGCCATTGGCAGCCGGTGCTCAGAATGTACATCACGGCATTGACCACCTCGCGCATATCGACGCGCCGTTTGCCGCCGCCCCGCTTGGCCGGCGGGATCAACGGCTCGATATGCGCCCATTCCTCATCGGTCAGGTCGCTCGGATAGCGCAGCTTGTCGCGGTTGTAGCGGGGGCGGTTTTCAGCAGTCCACATGGGGCACCTCACGAGAAGAATCGGTGCCATCAAGGGAAACACAAGCCCACAGACACTTCAAGACACTGTTTCGGGCGCCACCGCTAACCGATTCACCCGACTCACGAAGTCTCCGGACGGACACTTATCAAATGAGAGAGTGGTCACAGTGGTCTTCCTATTCAGGGTTTCGTGAGCCAATCTGAATCCGACTTGGAAATCAGAAGATGGACCCTGCTTGTTACGACTTACA
>JAAESQ010000193.1 GCA_024229275.1 bacterium
TGACGCAATGTCGTTCGGCCGGCGAAGTTGTGACAGCGATCGGAGCCAATGCGCTGCTTCAGCGCTTCAGCACCTTCAGCCTCGGAAGGAGAACCGGTGAGAACGATCTGAAGCGCAGGATCGTGCGCAAATAGGCGGTGAGCAAGTTCGACGTAGCGGTCGTCGGCCCAGCGACGCAGGGGAAGAAGGTCGCTGCAGTTGGCATTGAGCAGCACGATCGGTGGCAGCTCTTCAGTGCCGAACGTGGACAGGATCATGTTCTCAACCACAGAGAGTTCATCGGCGTTGGGTTCGAATCGAGGTAACGGCAGGTCTTTGGGTGGAACAAGGTCGCAGGCGGGCAGAGTATCTGGCGGATTTCGTAAGGACTCTACGAGAATCTGAAACATCTCGGCGGCATGCATGAACGGATTGAAGTTCAGCCGATGAGTCATCAAGTCGCCGCGATATGAGGCTTCACCATGGTAGGCGTGGTAACCGGCGCGTATTCTGGCACCGCTGAGATAGGAAAGAATGGCTGAGGACCGAGCGAAAAATTCGAAATCAACTGTGGCGTCGATGCCTTCGCGCCGCATGCGCCAGACCGCGCCAAGTGTTTCGACTACCACTTGAACGAGGCCGTCGGTGCGGATCGCAATGACGTTCTTCTCCGGTATGACGTCCAGCAGATCGAGGATGAAGCGGTTTTCGGCAAAGACTACGAAGAAGACATTCTCCGCTCCGACCATTTCGCGGGCGCGTACGAGTGCCGAGTTGGCCAGTACCGTGGCGCCCTGCTCCGCCATCTTCATCACCGCGATGCGTTTGGGCGGGCCGTTGGGGCTCCTGCGAAGGATCAGGTCATCGAGCCAACGCACTACGGTCAGGAGCGCACAAAGTGGGGCGCCTATCCAACTGTCCACACGGCGCATCGTTGAGACCTTCACCAA
>JAAESQ010000194.1 GCA_024229275.1 bacterium
CCCGCGGGTACGGTCCATCTCGGCACGATGCGCTCAAGCTACGCTATGAGAATCCCACCTCCTGCAGGAGCCAGTGTCGGGGCTCTCGGCCAGGGTGAGCCACACGCCCAAGAGATTCCGGTGTGCTGGAGCCTGCCCCCGGGAATCAGCTTTCCGCAACAGTTCGACCTGAAAGCGGAGATCGTCTGGAATCAGGACGACGATACCTCGAACAACGAAGTCATTCAGTCCTACGATCTGGCGACTGCGTACGGGCGCCGGGCTCAGATCGGATTCGCCATCGACCTGTCCGGCAGCATGGCGGGAACCAAGCTCCTCGAGGCCAAAGACCGAGCCACGATGTTTGCCTTCCTGATCGAGAATGGCGACCAGCTTGGGGTCTGGGGCTTTGCGACGGACATTCCGGTGGCGGAGCAGGACTCGTTCACGGCAACCTACACGCCCAACGGCGGCGGCTCGGCTACACGGACGATGAGTGACGTGAGAGAGATCTTTCCAATGCAGACCATTACCGGAACGCCGTTCCAGGACAACGATCTGGCGCAGATCATGGGCCAGACCTCCTACAACTGCACGCCGGTCGGCCAGGGACTTCTCAGGGCGCGCAAGGCGATCCAGGACGCGACTCCACCACCCGACATCAACGGTGTAGCCGCCGCCAAGGCCATTGTCGTCTTCAGTGACGGCCTGCAGAACGTCCACCCCTATGTCAACACCGATCCGGGCTGGAATTGCGGAGGGTCACCAGTAGCACCCATTATCGACGCAGATCTCACATTCAACGCGGACGACATCTCGATCTACTCGATCTACTTCACTCCCTCGGCGATCTACGGATTCCAGACCATGTGGGACATTCAAAACCAGACGGGAGGCGACTTTTTCAACAGCAGCGTGACCGATATGGAGTTGGCCGCCGCGTATTTTGGAATTCGCGCGTTGGTGGACGACATGCTCTTCTTCGAGGAGAGGGGAACCACCTCGGCCTCAAGCCCGTCGCAATTCGAAGTGGAGTTCGACGCTGCAGCAGACACAGCCACGGTAGCGATTGCCTGGCCGGTCACCAACGATTCGACCCGGCTCAGGGTCGATTGTCGTCGCGCTGGTGACACCGATTGGGCCGACTGCGACCCAAGGCAACCAGGGATCACGACGGCGGCGGCCTTTGCTGCCGGCTCCTTCCGGGTCTTCCGTTTCCAGCCGGGACCGGATACGACGTGGGAATTCCGGGTGGTTCCGGTGGGTCAACAAACCAGGTCGACCCAATACACGGCTGCCGTGTATTCACTGGTGACTGAGGCGGCTCTCTTTCCTTCGCTGGACAACGACGACTTCGTTGCCGGTGAGAGTCTTCCGATCTACGCCGAGCTGCTGAGCGCCGGGGCCGGTGTCACCGGTGCCGACGTGCGGGCGACGGTGCGCGTACCGACCGCGGCGGTCAGCTCGAAGCTGCGCCGCTATGCTGGTCGCTTCACCGCTCCAGGCGGTGACCCGCGAGGCAATGCCGTGATGTCGCAGCTGCAGCAGTTCCTGCGCCAGGACGGCGATCTGGACGACATCTACTCCTATCGGGATGTGCCGGTCACCCTGAGCGACGATGGCCATGGCAATGATCGCGTCGCGGGCGACGGGATCTACTCCGGCAGTCTACCCGGGACCAAAACCAGAGTCGCGGGTGACTACCAGGTGACGATTACGGCGCGTACGACGTTGCTCTCCGGGCGGACGATCCAACGGATTGCCAAACTCTCGGCGATCTGCAACGTCGGCCCTCCCGATCCAAACAAGACGGTGGTCAAAACCGCCCTGTTGCCGGATCCGGTGGGCAACGTCCAGTTGGCGACCGCAACCATCCAGTGGGTCGACAGTTTCGGCAACGCTACCTTCCCGGGATCCGGCTCGCAGATCGCCATCACAGCGAGTGGTGCTTCGCTCCAGGGTGGTCTCGTCGACAATCTCGATTCCACGTTCACGCAGACACTGGCTGTAACGCCGGGGGCCGATCCCAAAGTTACGGTCTCCGTTCGGGACGTGCCCGTCGGCACCTTCCACATCGTTCCTCCGAAGCCGGGCCTAGAGAAACGACGCGAGCTGAGCCTTCACATCGGCAGCGCAACTCCCCACGGTGGACTGGCGACGACACACTCGGCCGGCCTGAGCCTCGGAATTGACGCGAGTTATCGGTTCAGCGAGAACTTCGCGGTTCGGGTCGAGCTCGTCCGTGACGAGTTCGATATCCGCACCAGCGGCAGCGACACGTTGCTGAACTTCTCGGGCTATCTGCAGTACCGCACGACCAGCGGTCATTGGTCACCTTATTTCGAGGCCGGAGCTGGAATCTATGACTTCAGCAACGCCGGAAGTGCGTTCGGCTTCGCCGCGGGCCTCGGTGCGCAGCGCTGGCTGAACCCGGCATGGAGTCTCGACTTCAATCTACAAGGACACCGAGTCGGCGGCAGCATCGACGTGAGCTACAGCCGCTTTCGCATTGGAGCAATTTACAGGTTCTAGAGACCTTCAAGAACGCCAGGAGGATGATTATGTGTACTCGTGAAAAATACATCACCGAACGTTTCCTCAACACAACGCTGAGGCTTGCCATGCTGGGCCTGATACTGTTAGCGACCGCATCTACAGCCGATGCAGTCGAGTACTGGGTGTCTGGTCAGGTCGTCCAAGTCAATGCCGAGGCCGCTCAAGATGAAGATGTCTCGGATGTGGCACTTAGTGGCGCCCCGCGCCCGTTCGCCCGCGTCCGGCTGATCGACGCCGACACTGAGACTGTGTTGGGAGAGATCGACAGCGACAGCAATGGACAGTTCACCGTCCGCTACGATCGACCACTAGGATCGACGCCCAACGTCAGAGTTCGGGTTGTGCATCTTGTGGAAGACGAGGCAACGTCGCTCGTCGAGGCGTACGTGCTGCCACCCGCGAGAGACGACATCAACACCTTTGACTCCGCGCCACGCTTCTTGCTGGCGACCAACATCAAGGTTCTGGCAGAAGACTCATTGGATTACGGCAATATGTCGGCCGAGGAAGGGCTGGTCAGCACTCCCGGAGTCGGGCTGGTCTTCACGCGAGTTGGCAAGGTGGAGACCCAGTTCATCACGCCTCAGGACGCGAGCTCCTTGGGAGGGCTGGCTGACTTCACCAGCGATCCGTCCGCTCCTGCCAGCCTCGGCGTTCCCAACTTCATCCGTGCCCCGTTCGGAGGTCAGATTTTTGTTTACGGCGACTTCGGCCTGCCTCAGGATGCGTGCACCGGCGAGCAAATCGACTACTACCAGGTGACGATCACCAAACCAGGTGGAACCCAGCATGTCTTCAAGCAACCGCTGCCGAAGACCAAGACCATCGTGAGTCCCGTGCCGCCTGTGACGATCGTGCACCAGCGCGGGCCGGTCGGTCCATTCTCAGGCACTGACGGAGCACTGACGGTGGATGGGCTCTATTGGGTCAACCGCAACAACCTTGCGGCCAACACGTTCTACAGCTTTCCGGATTTGCGGCTGAATTGGAAAACCTACCAGCTCCTCGACCCGTCCGATTCATCGTCGGGGCCGGAGAACGGCGTCTACGAGATCAACGTAAAGTACTACAAGAAGCTCGCCGGGGATATCGACAATCCCACAATCGACGAACTCGATCCCGGCTGTTTCATGGCTCCTACGCCACTTGTCGGTCGGATCTTTCTCCACGTCGAGAATCGACCCATCACCGCCAGCTTCGACCATATCTATCTCAAGAATCCGGGCAACGGACGGTATCTCGCGAGCGACGGGTCGGAGGTCGCCGGCACTGGTGGGGCGCTGGATTACAACTTCGAGGGTCTCTGCAACGTCATGGCGCTGGAGAGCACCTACGAGGTCGAGATTCACTACACAGTGAACCACCCCGGGGGCTTTCTTAGAAGCTATGCGCTCACCGCTTCACCCAACGACTCCAGTGTGTCAAGCGTGACCTTCCAAGCGCTTGAAGGCTTCGGAACTCACACGACTGTAGCCAACCCGCGACCGGTTTGGAACGGGCCTGGATCGACCTCAGACATGGCGGGCGGGTTCGACACCTGTGCTTACATTTTCGATCTTGTTGCCGGCTATCGCCAACACGACGGCGAGCGTTACCGAAACGGAGAGCATCGACGGCGTACGTACTACGTGTCCGAGTAGAAGGACTCCTGTGGGGTCGGCTTCCTCAGAGCCGATGCCTTGATTCGGGCGGCGAGGGCAGATCGAATGCCACCTCATAACGGTCTGTCGCCGACTCCGCAGGAGGCTCGTTTGCAGCACTAAACATTCCCGCGGTGGCGGGATCTTGAAAGGGTAGTCCGACCGAAACAATGGATGCCAGCGCTACTGGAGGAGAACCACAATGACCCTGCAGCTTGAAGCGATCAAGTTCAACCATGACGTGAGTTCGGTCAATTCCGACGCGTTAAACCTGCGCAAGAACGCGACAACGTTCGTCCATGTGCCCGAGTGGCGCCGGGGCATCAGCGTCAATCCTGAAGACTCGCCGGTGGCGTACGCGATGAAGCCGACCGAAGGAAACCAAATTACCATCCAGGCCCAATTCCGCAGCACTGACCCTGAGCTTCAGAGCGTCGAGGTTCGTGCAATCGATGCGACATACCAACCTCGCCCTGGTCCGGGAGGCTGCCTCGGCATTCTGCGCAAGCTGCTCAGTGCGCTCGCTCGTCTATTGGCAGGCAACGTTCTCGGAGAGGTCAAGGCGCGAACAATCACGATCCCGGCGAGCGGACTCACTGGCTTCGAGTCATTTGAACTCGTCCAGGTTTCACTGTGGGCGGCGGGAGTGGGTGCACGCACCACAGACTGGCAGTGGCAGTACCGCCGTGGACCGAGTGATCCCTGGAACGACATCGAGCGGACAGTACACCGCATCTACTCAGTGGTGGACGTTCCTCAGGATCCGTGGAGCCAGACTCCGTACTCCGCCGCCAACACGGCGCTCCCCTGGACCGACGTGCTGGACTATTCGTGCAATTGGGCTCTTCTCGCTAAGGACGTCGACACCGCCGCCGGCCAAGTCACTCGCCGGGTCAATCAGCTCGGTCCGTCTGTGATCACGTACGACTGTCCGGGCGGCGGTGGGACACACTATTCCGGGGGGAGCTTCAATGCCACGAAGTTCGTCGAACGACTGCGCGGCGGTTTCGGTCTCGGACAGTATGTCAACTGCACGGACTGCGCCACCATCGTCTCGACCTTCGCCAACATCCTCGGCGCCACTCTCTGGCAGTCTCGGATGGAAGAGCCTCCGTCGAGTCTCAACTTTGGATTCGATCTTAATCCGCTGTTCGCGATCGGCGCCAGTGTCTGGCAGACAGCTTGCGGCTGGAGTGGTTTCAACTACCACGAGGTCGCCTGGAAAGGTAGCTGCACCGCTTCCGATGAGGTCTTCGACGCATGCCTGCACGTCGACGGCGATGCCAATCCGACCGCATCGCCCCATACCAAGATGCTGCCGATCAACCTCGAGTTCGGAGCGGTAGGAGCCGGGCTCTACCGTGATCGTCTTGCGACTCCTGCGGGACGTCCGGACTGTGAGCCAAATCCGGGCAGCCGACAACGTCGGAGTGTCATCTGACGGAAGGGAGTTACGATGATCAACCAGCAACGCCTCACACGACTCAAGCAACGCTTCGGCTTCAACCAATGGTCTGACAGTGAAAGGCCTCCTTATGGCGGAAGCCCGGATGAGATCGACATCACACGCCTGGTTTCAGGCTGGCACCTCGCCAGTTCGGGGGTGGATGCGGCGGATGGCCTCCCTCGCAGCGTCCGCACCCTGTGGCAGGTGGAGGAGGGCGACTTCGAACGGGTTCTGGTGCTCGACATCTACGACTGCGAATCGGACTTCAGTGCCAAGGAGTTTCTGCTTGAGCAGCTCGACCAGTTCGAGTCGCCGTTGATGGAGCGCCTGGAAGGAACAGAACAGATGGGTGATGTCGCATTCTCTCATCCCGGCCGGTTTGTCACGCTCTTTGCGCAAGGTTCTCGTGTTGCGGTTATCAAGAATGCAGGCGCTGAGCCGGTTCCGACTCTCGAGATCGCCCACCAGGTGGCGACCCGCCTCGGCGGAGATAAACCCATGCGCTGATCCTGATTAAGGGTTAGCGGTTGCTTGGTGCTTTATTGCCTTCGTGGAGGCGGCCGTCTTCCTTGGGGTCCACCGTGGCCGGGGAGATCGACCTTTCGGCCGTTTTCGAAGACGACGTCATCTGGGGTGCGAAGAGTGCCATCGGGTCCAGGTGATGCGATGATGTACATGTCGCCTTGCAGCTTGTAATTCACCAAATGGCCCCATTCGTCCCGAGGTGGAAACGGATCCCCATAACTTGAATGAAGAGCATCCAGAATCTGGGGCAGTCGACCGTTTCGGGCCCGATAGTCCTCCACAGCTGTGGTTAATCGACTCAGCACACTCATGGTGTCGACCGATTGTTGGTAAGCAATGCTCGGCTCCGCTGCCGATCGATACGGCACGGCCTCAGCTAATGTTGGTGGCTCCATCTGTGGTGTCGATTCCTCGAAGGAGCCTCTCGGTTGTTGGTAGAACTCAGAATCACGTCGTGCGCTGGAATTCAGAGTTTCGATCGGCGCCTGGGGCTTTCTCTTTTCGGGACTGGACGCGTCTGTAATTGTCACCTGACCCACAGGTGATTCGATGTCTTGCGGAGGGTCTTTTGTCAGGGTGTTGTAAAGGGGAAGCCCAACGATCAAACCCAACGCGATGACGAGAATTACGGGAGTCAGCCTCAAGCTTGGCGTTGGCTGCGGTTTGTGAAATCGGGCGCTCGACGGTTCGAGTGTGGCAGATATCCGTGCTTCGCCGCCCTGTTTCGCCCGCTCAATAGTATTGAGGAGTTCATCGTAGGTCTGGAATCTGTTCTTCGGCGATTTAGCAAGCATCTTTTGCACGATGGCCGAAAGCTGAGAAGGAATTGCTGGATTTGTCGCCATGAGAATAGGTGGGGGCTCATGAAGGTGCTTTGTGACGACTTCTAGCGGTGTATCAGCAGTGAAAGGAGCTTGTCCACTCAGGAGTTGGAAGAACGTGGCTCCCAGCGCGTAGATATCCGACCTTTGGTCAAGGTCCTTGCTGAGAGCCTGTTCTGGGGGCATGAATGCCGGTGTTCCGACGATGTTCCCGGTCTGAGTCAAAGTCTGGTCTGCATTGACCCGACGTGCAAGACCAAAGTCGACGACTTTGAGAAGACCGGAACTGCTGAGCATGAGGTTGCTGGGTTTCAGATCGCGGTGAATGACCCCGCGCTCATTTGCGGCTTGGAGGCCTTCGCACGCTTGTTTGAGGAGGTCATAAGCTTGTGATGGCGCCAAAGGTCCCTGGTTGGCGAGTATTGCGTCGAGGCTCTCGCCTTCGACAAGCTCCATTGCGTAGTAGGGTCCCCCGTCATGCCGACCTATCGAGTACACCTGTGCAACGTTTGGATGGTTGACTGCTGAGGCGGCCCGAGCCTCGCGCTCGAACCGCGCCACGAATACTTTGTCCTGTGCGTCGATCTTGGAGACCATCTTGAGGGCAACTTCGCGATCGAGTTGCAGATCCAACGCTCGATAGACCTGTCCCATGCCTCCTGCACCGAGTAAGCCCAGGATTTCGAAGTTATTATCGATGATACGCCCGACGAAATCTTCAGCTGGTGGCGCTAGAGAAGTGCTGTCAGGATCTTCAGAACACATGCGGATCCTTCCGTGTGAGGTCGATTCCATACCCTCTCAGCAATGATAACCAACAAATAGGGTTGGCGCTGGATGAACGACTGAATTCTGTCCCTGTGATGCACGTCACTTGATTGAACCAGTGTCGGGCTTTCAGACCTACCCATTTGGGTGATGACGTGCGGCGCCTCTCACCTCGATTATGAGTGATCAGAAAAGGCACAGAACTGGCATCTACCAGGCTGTCGCTGGGCAGGTTGAGTTCAAGGTCGAAGGCTACGATTCCAATGGCGCCAAGATCACCGGAGCGGAAGATACGGTACGGCTATATCTCGATAATCAGCCAAGTACAGGAGAAGTCGAATACGTCAAATCTGGAACCGGGCAGGCCGAGGATTGCGCATTCTACGAGCTTCCGGCTGGGAACAGCCCTCTTGACGTCCGCTACCGAGCTGTCGACGATCAGGGTTTCATGCGCAACTACTCTTTGGTAGCCCATCGTGGTTCCAATACACCGGTTCCTATCGTCGACACGACGACGTTAGCTCCATTGGCTGGGTCCTACCAGAACATGCATCCGTATCGTTTTAGAGGGACGTTGGATGTAAGCCTCGATGGTTGGGTAGAGACACAGATCCAACCAGCGGCAGGGGAGGATTGGTTGCCGGCAAATCGTGAGTTCTGTGCCTTCTCCTTCGAATTGTATGTCCGTGACCGAACCACAAATGACTACGGAACGCCGGGAAGCAGAATCGTCTACCGCGAACTCATAGGTTTGGCCCACGACGACGGTAGCGAATGAAGTGCCTCGTCAAAGTCCTCGCCTCTGAAGCGAGGTCTAGCTGGAAGCTAGCGTAGCGAATCGTTGCTTCCATTATCGTCTACTAACCAGTATCAACGAAAGCCCTCGCGCTGGATGAGAATCCAGTGCGGGGGCTTTGTCTCTTTCCATGCAAAGCTGCTCATGCGCGACAGGGGAGAGGAGGTTCGAAGAGCTTGACGCTATCTAGGGGGCCAGTTCTCAGGCATCGAACACTGAGCCGTAGAAGCCAGATGACTCGTCCGGTGGCCGAATCGGGGCGACCGCTGTCAGGAGAAGGGTCAGTAGTTCGCTCTGGCTCTTTGTCTCGGTCTTCTGGAATACGCTGGCGAGTTGAGAATGAACTGTGTTGCGTGAGATTCCGAGTCGTTCAGCTGCAGTTGTCAGCCCACCACCTTTGAGAAGTTGGGTTACGAGTCGAGTTTCGGCATCAGTGAGGCCATAAAGGTCACCAAATAGATGATCTGACGGATTTTTCGGTTGAGATAGGTCAGTTATGAAGAGTACTGCCACCACAAGATCATGGTCGCTTGGTTGGCACTTCTTGGGGAGTGGAAGGACAACGACGTGGTAGTCGGCGAGGCCTGATGGCCTTTCGAGGCGAGCTGTTACTGCCCCCCTCAATTGACGGGCCAGTCTTTCGGATCCCGCACACCGAACCAGATCACGAAGGCGCGTTGTATCTGTCGGCCTGTGAGCCACAATACCGTCGCTACGCAATGTGAAGCCGTCCTCGGCGTCTGCGATGCGCTTGGCTTCACGGTTGACCATTACGGGGGTTCCCTTGACATCGAGCAGCACCACACCGTTCGCCACTCGGTCGAAGGCGCCCATCGCCATTTCTGAGCGAAGCTCAGCCTCGCGAATGCGGTGGAATGCCGTGACAGCCCTTGTTGCATGAGGGAGAAGGTCTGTGAAGACTTTGATGTCGCTCCTGGAAAAGTAGGATGCTCCGATCGCACGAGCCATCCAGAGCGAGGCATGGATATCGGGCGTATTCATCAACGCCGCGCCGGTGAAGTGTGTGAAACCGCCTTGGTGAAGGATGTGCTGGTTTACGGTTGAGTCGAAGAAAGACTGGTTGGCAGAAACGATGGCTCCAATCGGGCCGTTGATCGCCTCGCGAATCATCTCGTCGTGAAGAAGAAACTCATCCGCGTAGATTTCCTGAGCATGCGATTTCCAACCGGTCGATCCAATGATCCGGAGATCGTTGGCCGATGGATTGCCGTAGGTCAGCAGCATGGCATCCGCCGCGAGTAGCTGACCGGCGGCCTCGAGAGCGCCGTTCCAGGCACTTGGGTCGGACACCGCCTCGTACAAGTGGCCAATGACAACTTCGAGATTGATCCTCTGGGACATGTCAGCGCCCGGTCTGTTTTACAGTCAATGCCGACAAGCTCAAGAACTGTGCGTTCCTCAGCATCAGAATGACAGGTGAAACACGGTCTCGTTTGACCAGGCATTTCAGTGAGTGTGATCTCTGTTTCAACACAACTTCTCCCAAGAGTGAATTCCGACACTCGTAAACAGTCATTCTTAAGATCAAGGCACCCACCACAACCCTGTGACGTCACCTTGACTAAAATTTGTTGCCTCTGGGAAAAATGTATTGCCGAAGGTCAAAACTGTCAATCCTTGTCGAAACTTATTACAGTCATACTGTGAGGGCCGTCACGTTAGCTGTAGTCGGTGTGGTGGCGAACTGAGTTCGAGAACAGGGAGCAGGCCTGTGATAGCCGAGAGCGGATCAACCTGAGTCAACGATTGCCGGGATTTGCAGTGGCCCTTCAACCGGTGACGATTTGATCTCGTCCCAGGCGTTTGGCTGTGTAGAGTAGCCGGTCTGCCCGTAGCAATAGCTGAGAGGCATTCTCCGGTTGCTCCGACGTGACTGTCACGCCAACCGATACGGTGAGTTTGAAGTCTGTGCCGGCGACTGAAACAGGGCTAGAGGCGACCGATTCACGGATGCGTTCGGCTGCTGCTGCGGCTAAATCGAGTTCGGCATCTGATTGAATGATGCCGAACTCTTCGCCGCCAAGTCGACCCACCATGTCCTCTGATCGAACCGCAGCGGCAATTCGACGTGCTACTTCAACAAGCGCTGCATCCCCAGCGGGGTGGCCGCACTCATCATTGATTCGTTTGAAGTGATCGATATCAGCCACCATGACTGCGACAGGCGTGGAGTGTCTGGTTCCAGCAGAGAGGGCGCGTTCCATTGATTCCAAGAATGCTCTGCGGTTGGGAATGTCCGTCAGCGAATCAGTGAGACTGAGGTGTATGAGCTGGTGCCCGAGCTTCTCTCCACAAGTCAGGACGAAGGCGAGTGACCCGGCAAATGGACCGGCCGACGCGACGACAAACATCATCGCCCTGGGCAGGGTTGTGAATCCGGGGGAGGCGCCTGATCCGCCGACTGTCAGAAAGAGCACGATTCTGCTGAGCATGACGATGCCGATGATGGCGAAAACGGCAACGAGAACCGCGCGACCAACCGAGGGTCCTCCCAAGCGTATCAATACGGCGCTTCGTGCTGCACTTAGGTAGAGCAGTCCGAATGCCACTGAGGTTACGAAGGCGGTCATTGGATAGCTTGGGTAGATTGCCGAAAGCACCGAAGCAGCCAGCACGACGATGTACGGCCAGGCAGGACGTCCAGCGGTTTGGTCGTTGAGAAGTCGAAGGCCATGCATGAGTTCGGTGATACCCAAAGCGGCGAGAGCTATGAGGGTCGTATCGAGATACGCAAGTTCCACACCTGTGAAGAAGACAACATCGGTCGCAGTGACCAGTGCGGTACCGATGATCCATGCTCGAAGGCCTGGCCGGAATTCTTCGGGGAAGCGGAATATCGCGGGTGCAAGGCAAAGGAACGCCACCGCACTGACGAACACCATTGTGAGAGCCAGAGACTGGAGGTGAAATTCAACGCCGTTCATTCTGGGTACGCCTATTGTACAGGTTGAGGACTAGAATTTAATAGCGCCTTGCGTGTCGTGTCGCTAGTGGGTAGTGATATTTAGAAATATGACGAAAGTGGGCAGACAATCAAGGATCTCAGAATCCAAGGCGAATATGAGGTGAAGGGGTTGTCCAATTCGCCGAAGTATAAGTACCGGCAGAGCATTCGCAGTGAACTCGCCGGCGCGCAGTATCACAGAGATTCGAGCTTGGCAGTCCCAAAGACCTTTCGAGGTCTCCCCAAGGTCGCATGTCGCGACCTAACGCTAGAATCAACTAAGATGTAAGACGCGTTTGGAATTCAATATGGTCGAGTCTGACTTTGACGAGAAAGCTCAGGAATGGGACGTAGCAGCCCGTATCGAACGGGCAGAGGCCGTTGCAGCCCAACTGGCCAAGCAGGTGCCGCTGGATGCCTCCATGACGGCGATGGACTTCGGGTGCGGAACCGGTCTGTTGGGTTTTGCTCTGCTCCCTCGGATCGGGCAGTTGACGTTAGCCGATCCCTCGTCGGGAATGCTGGACGAGGCTCGCTGCAAAATCCGCGATGATGACGCTCATCGTGTCAGCACTCTAGTGCTCGACCCCGAATGCACAGCGTTTCCGAACCGCTACGATCTCATCATGTCCCTCATGACGCTTCATCACATTCCGGATGCTGAAAAGGTTGTTTGGATTTTGGCGGGTTCCCTCAAGCCGGGAGGTGCTCTCGCCATCGCTGACCTCGATCTCGAGGATGGTTCCTACCATGGCCCAGAGTCGGAGGTTCACCACGGCATAGATCGTGCGCTGATTCGGACCTGGATGGGGGAGGCGGGTCTCATGGATGTGCAGGAATCGACGCCGTGGGTAATGCTCCAGAATTCGGAGGGTCGCGACGGCGAGTATCCGGTCTTTCTAGTCACCGGATTGTGTAGCGCAGAGTGATCGAGCGGCGGTAGTTTGGTCGTTTCGCGAAGCGGAGGACGGAAAGCTCAATGAATTCCTGGGTCTTCATGGCGATAGGCGACATTCTCTAGCCGAAAGCCTTACCTCCTGTCGATGTCGAGAGATTCGCGAGGGGTTCGTTGACTCTGTTGCCCTGCCTCGTCCGATATCGGAATGAGATGATCAGATCTGCTGGACCGAACGGCGATGGAAGCAGGCAAGACACCGCGCTAGAATATGACTTCTGTATGGAGCAGCAAGCGTGAATCGGCAAACGGTGTCACTCATTGTGGCGACTATCGTGCACTGGGTGGTATGCCAGGGCTCCGCCGCTCAGGAACTCTCGCCGCGCGCCTACTGGCCGGGACCGAAAGGTACACAGGTCGCGATCTTCGGTTACTCGTATTCGTTCGGAGACGTCGCGACAGACCCGTCACTTCCGGTCTTCGGCGTGGATTCGAGGATCAACAATGGTCTCATTGGCTACCTCCATACACTGAGTCTGTGGGGAAGGACCTCGAACCTGATCGTGGAGCTGCCCTATTCACGGGGATCGACGGTCGGTAACGTGGAAGGCACAGATATGCAACGCGATTTCTCCGGTTTCGGTGATCTGGGCGTCACCTTGTCCATCAACCTCCTCGGCGGCCCATCGATGGGTCTCAATGAGTTCCAGGCGTTGCGCGCCGCACCTCGTCCGATCTTGGGCGCGAGTCTCAAAGTCCTGGCGCCCACTGGACGGTATGAAACCGATAGACTGATCAACGTCAGTGCCAACCGCTGGGCTGCGAAGGCCGAACTGGGATACATGATTCCCATCAAGCCGAGGCTGTTGTTGGAGATTGAAGTGGGTGCATGGTTCTTCGGGGACAACGATGAATTCCTCGGCGTCACCAGAAAGCAGGATCCGATCTTCGCGACCGAAGTGCATCTCGTGCGGCGATTCAAGCCCGGATTCTGGGCGTCGCTCGACGCCAACTTCTACACCGGAGGACGGTCAACGGTTGACGGCGAGCATCGCGCCGATCTGCAGCGAAACTCGAGGTTCGGGGGCACGATTGTCGTGCCGTTAGCGGGTCGGCATGCTGTCAAGTTCGGTTACAGCGGCGGCATGGTCACAAGGTCAGGAGGAGACTTCGACATCTTCTTGCTGAGCTACGTATTCGCTCTACCCTGATGGGCTGAAGGGCATAAGCCGGCGAATCTTCGTCAGCGCCGATGCTGCACGGTGAATCCGCGTTCTTCCAGTGCCTTCCGGCCGTCTTGCTTGGCCTGTTTGCATACCTTGCGTTCGGAAGTGACGCGATCATAGAGACCTTTCGCGAGAATCGACAGGCCACCAGTGGCAACCGCGATTCCTGTGGTCGTCATGGCTTCCAACGGTTTGAGATCCAGACGAGGATTTGCCAACGTACCGCCGAGACTGATGTATGGATTAGTGATCATACTGGCGCTCAATCCAAATCCCTTGCGTGGCTTGGTGATCCAGTTCAACTTGATCTCTTCGGAATCGAGATTGACGCTCCCGCTACCGAGCAGGGTCATGCGGTCGGACTGCATCGCCATTTCTTCGAGGTTTGCATAGCCGTCGGCAAATGTTGAGAGGATCACCGCACATTCCAAATGGCTCGATTTCTCGCTTTCGGCAAACGGATTGAAAGTCTCCAATAGAGTGACGAGAATATCGGCCGCAACAAGGTTGATTAGTGAGTTGTCAACGACGCCTTCACCCACAACGACCGCGATGAAACCATCGGAGGAGGTGGCCAGCTCATGAGCCGAAGCTCCCGCGCCCGAGTACTGAAGGTAGATATCCACTTCTGGCCGCTGGCTGAGATTCCCTCGCTGTCCGGAGAGGTTGAGGTAACCGCCCTCGACAGTCAGGTTGGTCGTCAGCTTGTATGCCGC
>JAAESQ010000195.1 GCA_024229275.1 bacterium
CCGAAGAGAATGCGGGCGAGGTGGCCCCAAGAATGGCGATGCAAGTCACGAGAACAAACAAGCTGATTCTTGAATTCATGACATTTCCCCTTAAAGGTTGTTGTCAACTTGAGTGGATCACATTGATGGATCGGCCACGATACCGTCGTAGGAGGGGCTGGAGGAATGGGCCGCCGACCCCATGCCGTAGCGGGCAAAGATCGCAGGAATTGCGGTATCCATGGCCTGGCACTGTGCTTCGGTGAGTGATGCCCGAAGGGGGCTCTGTCGTGTGTAGGCCGTATCAATGGAATCCCGCGCGTCGAGAAATGTTGGGGCGTTCTCGTGTGGGGCGATACAGCTCAACGACTCGACGACAAGTTGCCAGCCGGTCACGTGGCCCAACTCTGTCGATCCGAGGGCTTCTCCAAGTGAGCGATTGAGCGAAATCAGAGTCGCGGCCCATATGCGGCCGGCATCGTGTGCCTCATCCCAGTCCGCTTGACCCAATAGGCCGAAATGGCCCGGGAAGGTGTCGTCGTAGGGGAGATCGCGAATTCCTTGCTCGGTGCCCGTGAGCCAGTCGCCGATGTACTTCTTGCCGCTATCCTCGGGGAAGAAATGCTGACGGATCGTTACAGCGAAGTAGTCACAATATCCTTCGGCCAAAGCTTTGCCTTGAGGCTTGCTCATCCCAATGTGATGTGTATTGGGACCGCCAACAAGACGCTCGACCACAGCATGAACATACTCATGAATGATGGTGTCCGGATCGAGCGCCGCTCGGTTTCCCGAGACGGGATGTTTGCCGAGAAAGATCTTCACCTTTCTACCATCCGGCCGTACCTTGGCGTAGGCCGGTACTTCCTTGACAATGTTTCCAGGCAACGGTCTTCGAAGGACGTCCTTGATCCAGACCTCGACAGCATCCCCGTCCCTACCGCCGCCGTAGTTCTTTCTTTGCATGTTGCCTTCCGCTTCGCGGAATCCGAACAGATAAAAGAAGTCGTGTAGGAAGGACACCCAATAAAAGGCGTTGATCCGCTCCTGGTCATTGCCAGTAGGGTTAGCCGATTTGAATACGACTCGGTCGTTGTCTTTGGATCCCGTGAACGCTTCTTTGGGCTTAGCGGTGCAAACCTTTGCGTTATTGCCGATCGTCTGCTTGCCGTCGACCCAATCCCTCGGGAAACCTGTAGGTAGTGTCGCCCAGGGAACGGTTGGGTAGGTGGTGATGGGTGACGGGAGGTCCTCCTCCGTCTTCGTCGACTCTCGGCCGAAGCCGGTCGAGAGCACGAACGCTTTCCCCTCGACAAAACTGGCAGTCTGCTTGCAATAGAGGACCTCGAATCCACCATCTGCTCGGACGAGCATGTCGTACGCCGGTGCATCGGCCAGCCCGATCTGAACCCGCCAACCAAGAATGCACCCTTCACCGCAAGGGAACAGGCTCAGGGACGCTGAAATGGGATTCGAGTATCCACGCTTACTGAGTACGGTTGGCTGAGAGGGGAGAGGAAACTCATAGACTACGCGTGCGGGTGCCAATCGATGTTTGCGGATCACACCGCCGGAGCGAAGAAAGTCGGCGGAGTCGGCGACAGACTGCGCCGCGGATCGCAGCGGCTCGATCAGTTGCGTGTGCCGGATCTGAATTCGTGCCCCCTCGACACTGTCGATCTCATCGTCATCGCCAAGGAAGATGGTGCGGAGTGAGTCGAACACCGGGATGCCGCGGTAGTACTGATGAACACGAGCGATGCGGGTCCCGAGGGGGGTGGCCTGTACATGCGGATCGGCTTGATATTCGAAAGAACAGTCATGAGGGAAACCTTGGCGATCATCCAGGTCGAGAAGCCTTCTCACCACGCGTTGTGGCACCGGAGACTCTTCTGTGGATATCTCTCTTTTTGTCCCAATCGACCGTTGACCTGTGACGCGTTCCTGACCCTTGCTGCGCCGCCCCTTCTCTCCGTGTTTCCCCGTTGACCCCCTTATATCCAGGTCTAGATCTCGAATGTGCATGGACTTGGGGTTCGGCTCATTGCTGTGCCCAACATTGTTCATTTGCTAGCCTTTCCGATGAAACCAATGGCTCCGATAGACGACAGCTTCCTGCCGACAGTTATAGGAAACTGTACCAACAGTAGTCTGCTGTCTTTCCTCTCGTGATTGTCTCTTCACTGAACGAGTTCAACTATAGCACCAGATTTAGAGATTGAGAAGCAATTGCGAATTCTCTGTTGTTTTTGGGATCACTCTACCTGGCCACAGGACCCTCCTCCTTCGTGCTCTTTGTGCACTTAGCGGTTCAGCATTCGTACACCCCCCAGCTCAGCAGCGACTCTGACCGAAGCGTACGTGAAATTGGAACCACGAAGCTCACCAAGACAGCACAAAGAGGATGAAAGTTGAAACCGGGCAACTACGAAATGTGGGCGCCGGCGTTAGCCGGTGCGACCAGCACCAAACCAGGAAGCCAACGTTGTGGACTGATGCGCGGGCGGGACGCCCACGCCACAAAAGGAAGCCTCATCACTGAGATGCGGACATCACACCCACTAGGACACGAAACCCCATTGTGGCGCGGTCGTCTCGACCGCGTATTCATCCGGCCTTTCTCCATCACTTTTCACTAATCACTATTCGCTATTCACTTTTCCCTATGCACCTGGCACCGCGATAGTCTTCTTTGGGTCTCCTCCTTCGTGCTCTTAGCGCGCTTCGTGGTTCGATTTCCTCCCCCCGCGTGGCCGCCTGTCACGGCATAGCGCAGCGAAGCCGGATTCGTCCCGCATAGCCTCTTCCGTGTCCGCTTTCATCGTTCCGAATAACTTCCCAACTTCCAATCCTCCTCAGACCCGGATACGATGAAACGGAGGAACAGCAAATGACCGAACCCAGTTCCTGTGAGTTGCAGGAGGATCCGGCCCCGGAGAGCCAGGCCGTCCGAGGTGACCAGCATCCGCCGGTCAGCCACGAGGACGATGACCTCATTCGGTGGATGCTGAACCTCAGTCCCGCCGAACGTCTCGAAGCCGCGCAAGGATTCGTTGACAGCGTGGCAGAATTGCAAAATGGTCGGCGCTCCTAAGTTCGTTGAAATTCTGAAGGTTTTGGCTCGACATGATGTTGAGTTCATTGTTGTCGGTGGAGTAGCAGCTGTTCTTGCGGGAGCACCTATCTCCACCTTCGACCTCGACATAATGCACCGCAAGAGCGAGGCAAACCATAAGAAGCTCCTCGCTGCCCTCGATGAGCTTGACGCCACCTATCGCGACATGCAGAAGCGGGAGATTAAACCCGATTTAGAAAAGTTGAGCAGCTTTCGTCTGCATAGACTCAATACGGCGTCCGGACCGCTCGATCTTCTGACTGAAATCGATCCCGACCTCACATTTGATGATCTTCAACATGAAACCACTGCTTACGATCTCGAGGAGCTGACAATCCGGTCGCTGAAACTGGAGACCATCATCCACTCGAAAGAGCACGCTGGTCGCGACAAAGACACAGCGATGCTCCCGCTACTCCGCAGGACGCTCGACTTGCAGGACGATTGACAGAGTAGATCTTCGCTGTGAGGCGCTCCTCGCCCGACACGTACGTCAGGTTTGAACCACGAAGCTCACGAAGTTCACCAAGACAGCACAAAGAGGATGAAAGTTGAAACCGGGCAACTCCGAAATGTGGGCGCCGGCGTTAGCCGGTGCGACCAGCGACAAAACAGGAAGCCAACGTTGCGGACTAATGCGCGGGCGGGACGCCCACGCCACAAAAGGAAGCCTCATCATTGAGGTGCAGGCATCACACCCACGCGGACACGAAACCACATTGTGGCGCGGTCGTCCCGACCGCGTATTCGTTCGCCCCTTCTTAATCACATTTCATCCTTCACAACTGCCTCCCAGCTATTGGGATTTTTCAGCTAAATACACAAATACGTACCTGGCACCGCGATAGTATTCTTTGCGACTCCACCTTCGTGCTCTTAGCGCACTTTGCGGTTCAAAAACTCCTACGCCCCAGCTCAGCAATCCATCCCACCGAAGCCCCCACCACCGACTGGGCGTGCCCTTGCCCGTTCTCATCTTTCATCTTTCCGCTTTCATCTTTCCAGACTCCCGTTCGCCCCGCATAGCCGGATTCGCACCGTGGCCATTTTGAACAGGGGGAAGCAGAGGAGGGGAGGAGAGGATTAGGAATCTGGAGTGGAATTCTCAGTCGGTGTCGATCGGCAGTGCTCGTATCCTGATACCTCGGTCCGTGATCGTGACGAGTGCACCGCGCTCAATCGGCTGGGTTGCTTCAACAAAGGCGATCCCCAAAACTGAATTTACCCGAGTTGGTGTCATGTCGCTCAGGCGCAAAGTGATGATGCTCGGGATTGATCGCCCGCTAAGTGCGACGATTCTCCCGAAATCGAGATCATGCGTCACGATCGTGCGATCCTCTTTCTTTGCTTTGGTCACAATCTGGTAGTCAGGAAGGCGCTCTAGGTTCTGCTCGCATAAATGAACAACATCGTGGCCTCGAGTCCTGAGGTAGTGTCCGGTGGACTGGGCGATACCCATATCCAACAGGAGGCGAATCACGCAGTCTCCGCAGCTGGAATGAATACGTCGTCGGAGGCCCAAGCTGCGTAACGGAGCGCTTGAGTGACGTCCTGTTCCTCAAGGTTGGGGTATTCCGCGACAATCTCTGACAATGTCATGCCATTGGCGACGAGATTCACAACCAAAGAGACGGAAATTCGCATCCCGCGTATACAGGCCTTTCCACCCAAAATATTGGGATCAAACGTGATCCTGTCGAATCCAAGCATCGGAGCCTCCAGTTACAGTATACGCCGACAAGCATGTGAGGATTTGAACAGAAGCACGCAGAGGAAACAGAGAGGGGAACAAGAGAGGAGAAGAAGCGCAAATCGCGTTCTCCATCACTTTCTCCTATGCACATGGTGCCATGATCCCCTGCGGTTCGAAGAACCGCCCATATCTCCCATCTTTGCGTCTCTTCCTTCGTGTTCTTCGTGATCTTCGTGGTTCAATTGCCTCCCTCCGTATAGCCGTTCGTCCCGTTCGCCCCGTACGGCCTCTTCCGCGTCCGCTCTCATCTTTCATCTTTCCGCTTTCATCTTTCAAAGATCCCGTTCGTCCCGTAGAGCTTTTTTCTATCATTGCCTTAACAATTCTTCATTTTTCACTTTTCAGTATTCATTTTATCGCGTTGTACACTGGTTTGACGGCGTACGCGCCTTACTTGTTTGTTTGCTCATAGATGGGTGACCCATGGGACAAAAGGTCTTTGTTGTTGATAAGAACAAGAATCTGAGTTCGCTGGAAGAGTCTGCGTACGACTCTGAGGACCTTCTACAAGAGTTGCTCGCGCGGTATCCGGATTTGCTCAGCTCAGAGGCAGATGTTCGATGGTTGTTGACCGAACGAGAGCGTGCGGTGCCGGACGAGGAAGGTGGTTCTGGACGATGGTCTCTTGATCATCTCTTCCTTGATTCCGAAGGCGTGCCGACCCTAGTAGAAGTCAAGCGCAGCAGCGATACGCGACTTCGGCGCGAGGTTGTCGGTCAGATGCTCGACTACGCTGCGAATGGGGTTGCCTACTGGCCGGTGCAGGACATCAGATCAGCATTCGAGAAGCGTTGTGACAAGGAAAGCCTCAATTCCGAGGCAGAGCTTGAACAGCTCATTGGTCCCGACGAAGACCCTGAGCGATTCTGGCAACAGGTCAAAACCAACCTCCAGGCCGGCCGGATTCGCATGGTTTTTGTTGCTGACATTATCCCTTCAGAACTGCAGCGCGTAGTTGAATTCCTCAACGAGCAAATGGATCCCGCCGAGGTTCTTGCCGTTGAAGTCAAGCAGTTCGTAGGGGAGGGCATCCAAACCCTGATTCCTCGAGTCGTCGGTCGTACGGTTGAAGCTGAGCGGCGAAAATCGACAGGCCGACGTCCGAACCTCACCGAAGATCAACTCCTGGCCCACCTCGAGGATCCATCTCTGCGTGCAACGATTCAAGACATCTTTGCGGCCGTGAAGAGTGCTGGTGGCATCATCAACGTTGGCTCCAAGGGTGCATCAATCCGTGTTCCGGTTGAAAGCCAAAGCGAACCCGTATCGATCGCATGGGTGAATCCTCCCGGTGAAGCGGGCTGGATGGGACTCACAGATCTCGTGCTTGGATTCGGCAAGGGGGATACGAAGCCATTCGACCTGCCAGAAAGGCCGGTTCTCGAACGCTACGTCGAGGCGGTCTCAGCTATTGAAGGCGTGACTCCAGCCAAACCTGCAGGGATCTTCGGATATACGGTTTCTTCCGACAGAACTCCTGCGTTGAAAGACGAGATCATCGAGAGTATGCGGAGGGTCATTGCCGAACTGCGAGGGGATGGGTAAACACGTCATGCCCTCAGAAATCATCATCGTTCCGTGCACTCGAGAGAAAATCTGGTCCATTGAGCCACAACGCGGCGAGGTCCCCGCACGCGGCGCCTACATCAAACGCGCCTTTGCACGTTGGCGAGATCATGCCGAGAACTCCGGCCTGCCGTGGGTCATCCTCAGCACCAAGTATGGATTTCTCGACCCAGACCAACAGATCACGAACTACGAGGCTCGAGTCTCTAGCGCGAAATCAGATCCCGGCTACATGACATCGCTGCAGGAGCAGGCACGATCGCGTCGATTGTCGGAATACGACCGCATAACGGTCCTCGATTGGGAGGCATTTGAAGACTTGGTGAAGATGGCCCTTGGAGGAATTGCCTCCAAGGTTCATCTCAAGAAGATCATGTACTGATGCCTCACTGACAAGTTACCCTGTGGAATGGGGGTCGCTCTTGGATTCAATCAATAAGAAGAGCCTGACCGAAGCGGACATCCGCACCAAGTACATCACCCCCGCGATCGTTGGAGAAGACGGCGCGGGCTGGGATGTGATGACCCAACTCCTGGAGGAACACTACTTCACCAAGGGCAGGGTTATCGTTCGTGGCAAGACTGTCTCCCGGGGCGAGGCGAGCAAAGCCGACTATATCCTCTTCTACAAACCGAATATCCCCATCGCAATCGTTGAAGCCAAAGACAACAATCATTCTGTAGGCGACGGTATGCAACAGGCACTCGACTACGCAGAGACCTTGGACCTGCCTTTTGCCTACAGCTCAAATGGAGACGCCTTCCTGGAGCATGATCGCACGCCAGGGGCGAACCCAGTCGAACGGGAGATTCCCCTCGACCAATTCCCCAGCCCAGAGGAACTCTGGCAACGCTACAGTGCCTCGAAAGGTTACTCCCCACAGCAGCAATCCATCACCACCTTCGACTACTATGACGACGGAAGCGGCAAGAAGCCTCGCTACTACCAGGTCAACGCGATTAACCGCACGGTCGATGCCATTGCGAGGGGTGAGAATCGCATTCTCCTCGTCATGGCCACCGGCACAGGAAAGACCTATACCGCTTTCCAGATCATTTGGCGGCTTTGGAAATCTGGAGCCAAGAAGCGCATTCTCTTCCTCGTCGATCGCAACATCCTTGCCGACCAGACCAAAACCAACGACTTCAAGCCCTTTGGTCAAGCCATGACCAAGATCACCAACCGTACCGTCGACAAGGCCTACGAAATTTACCTCTGCCTCTACCAGGCCGTCACCGGCACAGAGGAAGCAAGCAACATCTACAGGCAGTTTTCGCCGGATTTCTTCGATCTGATCATCGTCGACGAGTGTCATCGAGGCAGCGCCGCCGCCGATGCCGCATGGCGTCAGGTGCTCGAGTATTTCACCACCGCCACCCAGATCGGACTCACCGCCACCCCCAAGGAGACGAAGGACGTCTCCAACATCGAATACTTCGGCGAGCCCCAATACACCTACTCCCTCCGTCAGGGCATCAGCGACGGCTTCCTCGCCCCCTACAAAGTCGTCCGCATCGGTCTCGACAAGGATCTCGACGGATGGCGCCCCGAAGCCGGAAAGCTCGACAAATACGGCTTTGAGATCGAGGACCGCGAATACAACGAGCGCGACATGGATCGCAATCTCGTCCTCGACAAGCGGACCGAGCTGGTCGCTGCGAAGATCACCGAGTTTCTCAAGGCCACCAACCGCTACGCCAAGACCATCGTCTTCTGCGAAAACATCGACCACGCAGAGCGCATGCGCCAGACCTTGGTCAACGCCAACCCTGATCTCGCTGGCGAAAATAGCAAATACGTCATGCGAATCACGGGCGACAACAACGAAGGCAAGGCGCAGCTAGACAACTTCATCGACCCAGAGTCTACCTACCCAGTCATCGCCACCACCTCGCAGCTGATGTCCACCGGTGTCGATGCTCAAACCTGCCACCTCATTGTCCTGGACAAGCGAATCAACAGCATGACCGAGTTCAAACAAATCATAGGCCGGGGCACCCGAATCAACGAGGACTACGACAAGCTCTACTTCACGATCATGGATTTCAAACGCGCCACCGCACTTTTTGCCGATCCTGACTTCGATGGCGAACCTGTCCAGATCTACGAACCCAAGGAGGACGACACAGTCGTTCCCCCGGACGAGCCCGCTGAGCATGGTGAGGATGAATCCCAAGACGGTACTATCGTCGATCCGGCACCGCCCGTTGGCCCAGATTGTGAAGTCGCCACCACGCCGAAGCGCTACTACGTCGACGATGTCGAAGTTAGCGTCGCCACCGAGCGGGTGCAATACCTCGATGCCGATGGCAAACTCATCACCGAGTCACTCACCGACTACTCCCGAAAGACAGTCCACAGATCCTTTGCATCTCTCAGCGACTTCCTCACCACGTGGAAAACCGCAGACCAGAAGAAAGCCCTCCTCGAGGAGTTGACCGCCCAGGGGCTCTTTCTCGACGAACTGGCCGATCAAGTCGGGCACGACTACGGTGCTTTCGACCTCATCTGCCACATAGCTTATGATCAGCCACCGCTCACGCGAAGAGAACGAGCTGATGGAGTGAAGAAACGCAATGTCTTTGGCAAGTATGGCGACCAGGCCCGAGCCGTGCTCGAAGCTCTTCTGGATAAATACGCCGACAGCGGCATTCAAACCGTCGAATCCATGGAAATCCTCAAGGTCGATCCCCTCCGCAGTTTTGGCACACCGATCGAAATTGTTCAACTCTTCGGCGGAAAGGCGGCCTACCGCGCTGCCATCCGTGACCTTGAAGACGCCCTCTACGCAACCGCCGCCTAGGAAGCACTAGCCCATGACCAATATCTCCAATCTCGTCAAATCCATCCAGGACATCATGCGCAAGGACGCCGGCACCTACGGCGACGCGCAACGCATCGAGCAAATGGCCTGGCTCTTCTTCCTCAAAATCTTTGATGACCGAGAGAAGGAGCTCGAAGTCACCAAGGATGACTACAAGTCACCACTCACGGATTACTTGCGCTGGCGAGACTGGGCAGCGAACGAAGAGGGAATGACTGGTGAAGGCCTCCTCGCTTTCATCAACAATTCCTTGCTTCCAGAGCTCAAGAAACTGACTGTGGGTCAGGACAAAATCAGTGGACTGATCCGCATGACCTTCGCGGATGCCAATAACTATATGAAGAACGGCACTCTCCTGCGGAAGGTTGTTAACAAGATCAACGGCATCGACTTCAATACTTCTGAAGACCGGCATACGTTCGGCGATATCTACGAAAAGATTCTCAAAGACCTCCAGTCCGCTGGCAATGCTGGCGAGTTCTATACCCCCCGAGCCGTTACCCAGTTCATCGTCGAACAGGTCGACCCCAGGCTCGGTGAGAAAGTGTTCGATCCCGCATGCGGCACCGGTGGCTTCCTCACCTGCGCCATCGACCACCTCCGCGACCAGGCCAAGACTGAAAAGGACTTGGCCCTCCTCCAGGGCTGCTTCTCCGGTATCGAAAAAAAGCACCTCCCGCACGTCCTCTGCATGACCAATCTCATGCTTCACGGTATCGACGTGCCCTCAAATGTCCGCCACAACAACACCCTGTCACGCCCGCTCACCGACTGGAAGCCGCGAGAATACTTCGACGTCATCGTCACCAATCCGCCCTTTGGCGGCATGGAGGAAGACGGCATCGAGGCCAACTTCCCTAGAGAGTTTCGCACCCGCGAGACCGCCGATCTTTTCCTCGTTCTTATCATGCGCGTGCTCAAGCCAGGCGGCCGCGCCGGTCTCGTCCTGCCAGACGGCACGCTCTTCGGTGAAGGTGTTAAAACGCGCATCAAGGAGAAGCTCCTCAGCGAGTGCAATCTCCACACCATCGTTCGCCTACCCAACGGCGTGTTCAACCCCTACACCGGCATCAAGACCAATCTGCTCTTCTTCACCAAAGGTCAGCCCACACAGGAAATCTGGTACTACGAGCATCCTTATCCCAAGGGCGCGAAGAGCTACAACAAGAGCAAGCCCATTCGCATCGAGGAGTTTAAGCCTGAGAAGAACTGGTGGGGAAAGCCCGACAAGAACGGACGCTACAGCAAGCGCAAGGAAACCGATCAAGCTTGGTGCGTCAGCATCGAGGACATCAAGGCCCGTAACTACAACCTCGACCTCAAGAATCCGCACAACACCGACATCGGTCCTGGTAAAGTCGAAGACCTCCTGCCCGAATACGAAAAGCTGCTTGAACAGATCGCTGAAACGCGCGGCGAGCTGAAACAGGAACTCCACCTCGCCCTCACCGCCACCGCCGAAACGTCCAAATGAAGCTCGAGACCTTCTTTGAAAAGTACGACCAGTTCGCCGGCGCGCCGGAAGCTGTGGGGCGGATGCGCGAGCTGGTGCTGAACTTGGCTGTAACAGGGAAGCTCGTGGCTCAGGATGACCACGATGAACCTGCCTCGCTGCTCATGGAACGCGCTCAGGCTGAACGGGCGAAGCTTGTCGCTGCCCGCAAGATCAAGTCGAGGCCATCGGTGCCCGTTGAGCCTAGCGAACAGCCCTATGAACTACCATCAAGTTGGGTATGGGCGCGACTCTTGGACGTTGGCCACGAACTTGGGCAGAAGGTGCCAGACAAGCGGTTCACCTACATTGATGTAGGCGGTATCGATTCAGGCGAAGGCCGCATCAGTGAACGTGTCGAGGTGCTGGAACCCGGCGATGCACCTTCGCGGGCACGGAAACTGGTGATTCGTGGCACGGTCATCTACTCCACGGTTCGCCCGTATCTCTTGAACATCGCAATTGTAGATCAGGAAATTGAACCCGAGCCGATCGCTAGCACCGCATTCGGCATCCTTCATCCTCTAGCAGGCATTTACAATCGCTACTTGTTTTACTGGCTGAGAAGTGCACCCTTCACCGAGTATGTCCAAGCGGCAATGAAAGGGATGGCCTACCCAGCAATCAATGACGGGAAGTTCTACGGCGGCCCCGTCGCAGTCCCACCCCTCGCCGAGCAGAGGCGGATTGTGGCGAAGGTGGATGAGTTGATGGCCTTGTGTGATCGGCTGGAGGCGCAGCAGCAGGAATGCGACACGCGGCACACAGCGCTCGCTTGCGCCTCGCTTGCCCGCTTTGCCGACGCGCCTACCCCGGAAAACCTCGACTTCCTCTTCCACAAGTCATACGACATCGACCCCGCCGACCTCCGCAAATCCATCCTCACCCTCGCCGTCCAAGGCAAACTCGTCCCGCAGGATCCGAAGGACGAACCAGCAGAGGAAAGTCTTGCTGAAATTAAGAAGCTCCTCACCGATACCGGCCGGCAGCGGAGGAAAGCAAAGGCGTCCGACGCAGCTAGTCACGAAGAACCCTTTCAGCTCCCGGCTGGTTGGGCGTGGGCGGGTTTTCCTGAGCTTGGTGAGTTCGGTAGAGGAAAATCCAAGCATCGGCCACGAAATGACCCAATTCTCTTTTCTGGGGGCAGCCACCGCTTGATTCAGACTGGCGACGTTGCACGGGCCAATGGGACGATTCAGACGCACACAGGGCTCTACAACGATGTCGGCCTTGCCCAAAGCAGAATGTGGCCGGCTGGCACGCTTTGCATCACGATCGCCGCAAACATCGCAGACTCAGGCATCCTTGGATTCGATGCGTGTTTTCCTGACAGCGTGGTTGGATTCATTCCTGCAGAGCCGATTCCGTCTGTCCGCTACTTTGAATACTTCATGCGCACAGCAAAAGAGGATTTGGAACGTTTCGCCCCATCGACAGCACAGAAGAATATCAATCTTGGAATCCTCGAACGGGTCACAATTCCCATCCCACCCCTCGCCGAACAACGCCGAATCGTGGTCAAAGTGGATCAGTTGATGGCCCTGGTGGACGAGATGGAAACGCAGCTCGCAGCTTCCCGCGCCACCGCCAAGAATCTCCTCGAAGGCCTCGTCGCCGAACTCACCGCCACGGGCTCGTCATCCGACGAAGGCTCTGACTAGCCGATGAAGCTCCGCCGCCTCTGGATTGACCGCTTCAAGAACCTCCGCAACTGCGAGGTCACCTTCAAGCAGCCCTCCCTCCTTAGTGCGGTCATTGGGGAGAACGGTAGTGGCAAGTCCAATCTGGTGGAGGCTCTGCTCCAGATACTAGTCGATGTCTACTTCGAGAAACCTTCGCTTTTTGATTTTGACTTTGAGTACGAGGCGCAAGGCCGAGATGTCCGGCTCTCAGCATGCAACAGGAAACTCAAATGTGAAATTGATGGCCAGGATATGCCAATTGGTCACTTCGCGCGCCGCCTCCGAGATGGGGATGCGCAGG
>JAAESQ010000196.1 GCA_024229275.1 bacterium
CACCAATCCAAAGAACAGAAGTCCAATCCACGCCTTGTCACCAATCACCAGTGATAGCGGCCAGGTTAGCGCGGCAGCGATGAGAAAGATCCCAACCTTGGCCAGAACATAAATCCTGCGCACAGCAGGATCCGCCAACGGGGAAAATGATGGCTCAGTCATAGGAGGGAGTATAGCTTTCGAAATTCACTTCCGCAGGCGCGCGTTGCTCATGGCAGGTAGACACACTATGGAAGAGATCGATTCGAGCAAAACTGAGATCTGGATGGATGGCGACTGTCAACTGTGTCGGCTTTCCGAGAAGTGGGCAAGTCGACGCGACACGGCGTCGCGATTTCGCTTCATCGACATGCGCCAGCAACTCGAAGGATCACTCCCCGTTCCCCGCCACGAACTTGAGCAGGCTATGCACGTCACACTACCCAACGGCACTGTTCTGAAGGGCTACTCCGCGTGGTGCAAAATACTCGATGCTCTCCCAAGGTGGCGCAGAGTCGCACCCCTATTTCGGCTCACGCCGATTGCTTGGTTCGGGCAGCGGGTGTATCGCCTGGTGGCAAGGTATCGGCAAGGGCTTCGCCGATAGCGGGGTGACCGGGGCCGGGATCTGATTCTGTTCCTGTCTCAGCCCCTGTATCTGGATCGATCTCGGAATCCGTATCCGTATCCGTATCCGTATCGGAGTCGGAGTCGGCATTATCACATCCCTATCGCCATATTCGATTGCGATGGCGATGGCCAATGCGAGTACAAAGTCGTGCGCGCTCCTACGAAGCGGAGAGAACATACAGACAGAGACAGCGTCCGGGACCGGGGCGGGTGCCGGAAGCCGCGACCGTGACGGAGAGCCGCGGCCTCGGTGGCTTGAGCGTTTTCCGACGATCACTTCTTGTGGATCAACCGCCAGGTCATGGCTCGAACACGATCAAAAAGCTGAATCACGGCATCTGCCTTGGTGCTGTCTATCGATCCTGATCCCGCAAGCAGATGAAGGAAAACATCGACCTCCTTGGCCGAGCCATAGGCAATGCGCCAGTGATTGAATCGGTCGCGTCCGAATCTTCCGTGCCCTTCGGCTAAATTGGCAGGGACTGAGCTGGCTGCTCGTATCAACTGGTCCGCCAACGTTTTGAAAGGTACGGGTACCCTTCGCACTAATGCCAGGGTTGAGGCCGCTGCTTCGAGTGCGACTGTGTAAGCTTCGAGTTGATTGCTTGGTTGCGAAACGTGCATGGTCACCTCCGGGTTGTTCATGACTCCCTCTCATGCCGGTGAGGCTGACGGTGTCAAGGGTCGGCACGAACGGCGTCCTACGCCGGCTTGCCCTTGACTCCGGCTGACTCAGCGGCTACTCAATCTCATCCATGAACAACCTGGAGTGACCATGCTTCGAAGCCAAGACGAACCGATTGCTCAGAGCCTCACTCGCTGCCCCGGTCACCGTCGCGGCCGCCGCCGCTGTCCCGGAACCGGACCCGGACCCGGTCGCGGTCGCGGTCGCGGTCGCGGTCGCGGTCGCGGTCGCGGTCGCGGTCGCGGAATTGATATCCGACTCCATATCGGTTTCAGCCTCTACTTAGAGAATCCGTTATCAAACTGCAACGCCAAATTCGATGACGATGAGGATGACGATGGCCATTGCGATTTCTATGTCGTGCGCGCTCCTTCGAAGCGGAGGAAACACACAGACAGAGACAAGGGCCGGAGTCGAAGCCGGATGACGAAGGCGATGCCCGTCGAGAGTGCTCGCATCTATGGATGTCATTCGATAGGTGCAGTCTCTGAAACGCGACAAACCCCGGTTCTCTTACTCTTCATCGGTACAAAAACCTACCGCGGCCAACCAGGCGCCGGCAATCCGAGATCTGCAATCTCCTCCGCCACCGGCCAACTCGACCACTTTCTTTCGCCGATCGACGCTACACGACGCACACCGATGACTGCATTCGACACCCACACCTCGTCTGCCGAGAGCACCTCATCGAGTTCCAGCGGTGTCGATGCCAGATACACGCCGAGAGATGGCAGCTTCTCCATGAGCCATGCCCTCATGACTCCGGGGAGACAAGCACTCGGCGCCGGCGGCGTTGCGACACGCCGGCCGGTACGAGCGAACACGTTCGCGACAGAAGTCTCGAGTACTACCCCGTCTTCGGTGGTGAGAAGCACGTCATCGGCACCCCGCTTTTGGGCGGAAGCACGTGCTCGATCCCACGCCAGCCGAGCTAACGTCTTGTGCCCAACGAGCGGAGGTACACCCTGCCAGGCTTCCAATTCAAGGCGAAGAGGATTGGCTCCATAGCCGGACTGTGCACCCTGCTCTGCCACGGCTTGAATATCCCACCTCTCATCGGATACGCACGCAGCCACGATTCGAAGCACTCCAATGCCGGTGACTCGGTTGCGCTCAAGCAAACGCTCAAGATCACTTCGCGCTGGAAAACGAAGGGCAGGATCACACCCCAATTCAGCGAGAGTACCCAGTAATCGGCTCTGGTGTCTGGACCACAGAAGGATCTTTCCGTTCTCACACCCTGCAGTCGTGAAGGCACCCCACGAACTCAGTTGAGGTGAAATGCGCTCGAAATCCTCTTCGAGGTTCCCATTTCGCCACATCCAGCAGGTCATGCCACTCTCCAATCGCCACACACTATATCGAGCCAAGGTGCAACCTTGGTTCGGGATTCCAGCTGCTCCCGTTGGGGGTCCGAACCCCACACGATGCCGCAACCAGCAGCGAACGCGATCTGCGGACCTGACCTCCAAACGGTACGAATCGGCAGAGCGAGTTCAAAGTCACCATTTCCTGCGATCAAACCCAATGCTCCAGTGTAAGGTCCACGCGGAACCGGTTCCAGCTCCACAATCGTCTTCATCGCCGCCCATTTTGGACAACCCGTAACGGACCCACCCGGCACCATGGCGGCAATCGCCTCCCACCATGGTAGGCCAGAACAACTCTCAGCTTCGACTTTGGCAACCCTATGGTGAACATTGGCGTACGTGATCACCGTTCCTGGATCAACAACTCGAACGCTTCCAGATTTCGCGATTCGACCGAGATCGTTGCGCTCCAGATCTACAACCATTGCCAGTTCGGCCCTTTCCTTGGCATCAGTGTCGAGCTCAGCTATCAAGCGAAGATCTTCCTCTGGATTCGAACCTCGTGGCCGAGTCCCCTTGATCGGTGCAGTCTCGAGCATCGTCCCTCGCCGGCGCAATAACAACTCCATTGAAGTGCACAAAAGCTCGTATTCTCTCCCTGAAAACCAGCTCAGGTAGGGCGGCGGTTTTCTGGATGCGATCTCTACAAGGCTGCGAAGACCACCCTTCCACCCGGCGCGGAAGCACCGAGTCAGATTGGCTTGATAGATCTGCCCTGCCTCGATGAGGTCAAGAATGCGGTCGACCCGTGTACGAAAACTCTCATCATCGAGGCTACACACTAACTGGCTGCTGTCCGGCCCTCCGACCCGTGCGATCGCTTGGTTTTCCAGTTGCGGTTCGAGTAGAAAGAGCCCGGGCATCTCCGAATCTCTGGAGCTACGCGCTGGAAGCCTGCCACCGATCTCGGCGCACTCTTCGTATCCCAGCCAACCAATCGCCCAGGGTGAATCGTCACGCGTCGCCCTCTGCTTCCAAAGGGTGGAAACGGCGTCTGAGAACTGGGGCCAGCAGTCGAGTTCCCGGCCGTCCTCTTCGAGTCGCCAACAATCCGTGTCTCGACGCAAACGCCGGCAGCTGGTCCACGCACCACGCCAGCAACCCCATCCCTCAGCAAGAAGCTGCGCAGTGTCACGCATCGCCGGACAACCATTGGAGTGGATTTCTGAACCTCAACTTGGGTATGCTCCGAACACAAGGAGGGCGCCGGTGACGAATAAACCCCTCGATCGCAGCGAAATTCTCGATGCGTTTCGTGACGAGCGCAAGATCTACCACCCCAAGACCGTGATCGACGGTGTCGAAGTCCTCAATCTGAACCGTTTCCTCGACGACCGTGGCCTTTTCGTCGAGTTGTTCAGAACCAAGGCGACTCATCCTGGGTCCGAACCTCTCGCCAAATTCTTCGAAGATTTGGACATAGCCCAGGTCAACTACTCCGTCGTCGATGCCAAAAGCACGATCAAAGGTCTGCACTTCCATCTCAAGCAATACGACATCTGGTACTGCCCGCCGGGCAGCAAAATGAAAGTTGTCCTGTGGGACCTCCGTTCGAAGTCTCCCACGAGTGACTCGATTCAGGTCCTTGTCATCGGAGGTGAGCGCGATGGACTGCTCAAGATCCCACCTGGAGTAGCGCATGGATTCAGGCCGCTGTGCGACAACTGCGCTTTGATCTACTTTGTGACGCAGCCATTCGACCCAGACGCACCGGACGAGTTTCGAGTGCCTTGGGATCACCCTCGAATAGTCTCCCTATGGGACGTAGAGAACGCCTGAGTGCGAATCGGTTGCGCTGGCGCAAACGAACAACCTAACCTGATTATCCAGACGCTCGATGCTGTTCCAAACTCTAATCGAGATCGGCTGCGCCGCGCCATTCGTCAACAGCTATGGGTTCACTCAGGACTCCTCCGCCGAGCCATTTCGCAACGTAGATGTCTTGATCGATCTGCACAGGTGTGAAATTCGGTCGGCAGAAGAAGACCCATTCCCCTTCCGGAGATAGTGCCGCCTGATTAAGGAGGGTGCGATGTGGCATGGGAAGCTTGAGCTCCTCGGGATTCTCACCGCTCAACATGAGCTGCCGATCACCTCGAACGAACAGCAGTTCACCCTTAGGACCGACCCTCGGACCCCATTCTGCTGCTGGGGTACTGATACGTGGATCAAGAGGCTGAGGGTCCTCACCAAGCTTGGGGCTGTACAGAAAAACATCGGTTGTTCCCCCCTCAAAGAGTTGGGAGACATAAGCTATCTGTGTTTTGCTCCCTGCGAGGTAGACTGCGTCCGTTCCACCTGCGGGACCAAGCTCAACTACACTCTTCGGCTCTGACCACGTGCCACGTGGACGCGAACGTACACTCTTACCGAACCACGGCGGCTCATCACTTCGTCTCACTGTCACCAGGCATTCGGTCTCATCACTATTCACCCAGGTCACACGTGCCGTGGCAGCATCGTTCAGACCTTGGATTTGGACCAGACTTGGCTGGCTCCATCCTTCTTCTCCGAGTTGAGTCCGGTATGAACGCTCACGCACCTGGTCTGGGGCGCTCTCGTCAATCAGACCTTCACGGCGGGCACCAATGAGCTCTTGTGTTTCGTCCACCGGCGTTCTGAGACTCGCCGAGAAGTAGAGCACCTTGCCATCTCCAAGCACCACCGGCGCCTGTTCCAGACCATCTGAATTGATGCTCGCTGGATCCTCACGCCTCTCGCGACTGCTGCTCTCATCTGTTTGCGGAAGCTCCGGCAGTCGCCACGTTGCGTACGACTCAAAATCCATCACCATGCTGGCCTCGCAGCGAATGAATGAAGTCCCAAGCATGCGCGTGGTTCCCACGACTGGCTCGATCACAACCTCACTGCCCGGATTGAAAGCCTCCAATATCGCGGGTTCTCCTCGCATATAGACCACCGAGTCTGCGCCGACCGAAACTTCGGCCATCAGGCCCTTTTCTACCACTGGTGGCTCTCGGCCTTCTCCCTCCTTCGCACGAGTCAGTGCACGAGGGGTGCCGATCTGCACACGAATCATCCACAGTCCATCTTCGCCCGGCTTGGTCAATTCCACTACGTTGCCAAAAAGTGTCGTGTCGGGCTGTGGAGTCGGCCGTTCGGGGTCCAGCATGTTGCAGCCCCCTGTTATCAGCACAGCCACAAGAGTGAAAACTACGAAGAACTGTCTCATCAGGTTGCCTCCAACCAATCCTCCTGCGAGGAGCCTATAGCAGGATACCCGCAATCGTTGCTGTCAGCCAAGAGGCAATCGCACCCCCGAACATGGCTTTCAATCCGAGTTTCGCTAGTTCACTCTTCCGCTCGGGTGCAATCGCCGAGATGCCGCCAATTTGAATGCCTATCGAAGAGAAATTGGCAAATCCGCACAGTGCATAGGTTGCGATGATCAGCGATCTCGGGTCCGAGAATGCTTCTTCTTGGATGTAGGATCCGAGCGTTCCGTAGGCGACAAATTCGTTGAGAGATATTTTGGTCCCGAGAAGATTACCGACCAACGCGGCGTCCTGCCACGGCACGCCCATCAACCATGCTAAAGGACGAAGCACGGTCCCGAACACCGTCTGCAGCGATCCCGGAAAGACACCGCGGAACTCGCCGACAATGGGTGACATCCCTCCGGCGCCGTACTCCACTCGTGTTCCGATACCTGCCCTCATACGCTCCAATGCTCCACCGAACTGTTCGTTAAGCCACACCAGTGCCTGCCCGTCAATCAAACGATCGAACCAATTCAGGATCACATCGGCCACTGCCACCAAAGCGATGAATCCAATGAGCATCGCGCCGACATTGAGGGCCAGCTTGAAACCATCGCTGATGCCGTTCGTCGCCGCTTCAATTACGTTTCCGCCCTTGTCGATGTCAGGTAGCTCCACACGACCTGCGGTTGCCGATTCTTCGGTTTCTGGGTAAAGAATCTTGCCGACCACCAGCGCCGCTGGCGCCGACATCACACTCGCTGCGATGAGATGTCCAGCGTCGATTCCCATGACGATGTAGCCAGCCAGCACACCACCGGCAATGGTCGCAAAACCACCCACCATGATCGTAAGAAGCTCCGACTTGGTCATCTTCGGCAAGAAGGGCTTGATCAGCAATGGCGCTTCAGTCTGACCAACAAAGATATTCGCACTGCACGAGAGGGTCTCGGCACCACTCGTCCCTATGGTCCATCGCATGAACCGCGCCATGGCTTCCACGACACGCTGCATAACACCAAGGTGGTAGAGAACGCCCATGAAACCACCGAAAAAGACAATCGTTGGTAGCACCTTGAAGGCAAATTGAACACCAAATCCCGGCCATCCAGCACCCGGCTCCGAAATGAAATACTGACTTCTGGCCAGGTTCCCAAACAAGAACTCGGCACCATAGTCGGACAGACTCAGAAAATACGCGACCTTGCCGCTAAACCCCGTAAAGACGGCCTGACCATACAACCCCTGAGACACGAGATAGGCAACGCCACTCACAATGAGAAGCGCACCTGCATACGGCTGAGTCGTCGACAGCAACCGAAAATGCGCGTTGACAATCAGCCACAGCATTGTGAGGATCACGAGCCCAGGAATGGCCGGGGCAAGCCAAGTCGCCAATGCGGACCCGACAAGGACTGATGCAACGACCTGCGCCGCGGTCGCTGCCCAGCCGCCACCCATTGCAGCTTGATTTCCTCGCAGAATGTACACCACGATCAGGATGCCCAGAATGCCCATTCCGACGAAGCTCCAGGCACTCTCTTCGAGAATGATCACAGCAAAGAGAACCTGTAGAGCTATTCCCCAAACGACGACCCGCGGCCTCACGGCTTTGCGATTGGAGGACATGAGCCAGGCAATGCCCAGAAGGACCAACAAACCCAAAATGGAGATCCAACGCATTCATCCCCCTCGTTGCTCGTCACGATCAGGTCCCGCATACTGTACACCGGACTCAGGAGGCAAGAGTGGACCGAGATCAGTTCGAATCTGCAATCACCGAAGCTCTTGATCAGATGCCGATGCAGTTTGCAGAGCTGATGGAGAACGTCGTCATCCAAGTTCACGAGAGTCCAACGCGAGAGATGGTCGAGAACGTAGGTCTGGACCCACGTCAGAGCACCCTATTCGGACTCTACACCGGCGTACCGCTTGACCGGCGTGGAGCCTACTACGGCAGTGTCCTCCCCGATGTCATTCTGCTCTTTCGCAGGCCCCTTCTGGCTGCATGTCACACTCACCCTCAACTCGTGCGTCAGATCCAACTCACTCTCCTGCACGAGATCGGCCATCACTTTGGCTTCTCCGAGGAAGAGATGGAAGCCTGGGAAAGGGAGTTTGAGGGTTTGGAGAGCGACGTCAACTAGACACGCCAGGCTTCGTCATTCGGCTACGCCGTGACAGGTCGTCATCGTCATCTATTATTCGAGCCCAGAATCAGTTCAAGGTTCAAGGGTAGATTCTCCAAACGCGCTTCCCGTGCGTTGCCAGGCACGGTTTTTCGGGTCTCAAGAACCATCAGACCCCGAATGGCTGGTCTTCCCGAAAAACCAGAGCCAGGCACACGCCGCCGATCAGTAGTTGCTGCAATCGTGTTCGCCTTACAGGAGAATCTACCCTTCGGCGGCACGTGCCGGGTACGCAGTTCTTGAGGTGCAGGATCATCCCGCATTCGTGGAACCTCGAATCCTCAAAACTACGTACCGGGCAATGCACGGGAAGCTCCTCGGGAGGACTTGACGCTCGACTGTCCTTGGCCTGTGCCGACTTCGATGGCGATTGCGACCGACACTAGGCAGACCTCGTCCGGTCTACTCCTCCACACCCTCTACATCGCTAGGTCTCCCGTAGACCGTCTTGAATCTCCCGATTGTGACCTTGCCAGGGGCCATTCCTCGCCGTTTGCCCACTTGATCGACTCGGGTTAGATGTACGGCAACTCGGCCACCATGCTTGGCCTTTGAGTATCTCGCCGCGAGAGCTGCCGCAAAATCTTGCGTGGTGCGCGGCAGGCGGTCGAGCCGATCTGGGTTGCGGACCACAACGTGTGAACCTGAGCCAGCAGCCACGTGCAACCAATAATCTCTCGGCGACGCTAGCTTGAGGCTGAGCTGATCGTTGTCCGCTGCAGTGCGCCCGACGAGGACGATCATTCCATCAGGAGACTCGAAGACACGCGCAATCGACTCTCCTCGATACACACCCGTATCGGCATCAGAAGGCGGTGGTGCCTTGTCTCGTCTTGCCATGCGCCCATCATAGCTGCTTATAGAGCGGCGTTCTGATGAGGGGTTGTGGATTGGGGATCTGTGGCAAGGACCGCGGCTTGGACGGTCTCGATCTCAGTCTCCGAATCTGAATCTGTAGTCTGTCTCTGTATCTGACTACTGAATCTGCCTCTGTCTCTGTCTCTGTCTCTGAAAAATGCTTCATCCCCGCATCGCGTCAGCCGGATTGCTTCCGAGAGCCCGTTTCGCTGGAATCAAGCAC
>JAAESQ010000197.1 GCA_024229275.1 bacterium
ACTGCTGGTGACCGCCAAGATCGAGAGCTTTGCATGGCGAGTCGAACAACTTGTGCAGGAAGGCGGTTTCGCTCTGATCACCGGCGAGTCGGGAACCGGCAAGTCGGTAGCGCTGCGGATTGTCGCCCTGCGACTTTCGACGCTGCGTGATGTCGTGGTCGGTGTGCTTGAGCGGCCCCAGTCGAAAACGGCGGACTTCTATCGCGAGCTGGGCGATGTCTTCTCGGTGAAGCTTAGTCCATCGAATCGTTATGGGGGATTCAAAGCCCTTCGAGAACGATGGAAAGCCTATGTGGCCTCCTCACGCATCAAACCCGTGCTGTTGGTCGACGAAGCACAAGAGATGGCACCGGATGTTCTGAACGAATTGCGGATCCTGTCCAGCGCCGACTTCGATGCTACGTCGCTGTTGACCATCGTCATTGCCGGCGATGGACGTCTCCCGGATCTGCTGCGTCACCAGGACCTGGTTCCGCTCTGCACGAGGATTCGTACGCGGCTCTGCACCGAGACGGCAACGCGTGACGAGTTGCTTGAGTTACTGAAACACGCACTGGCCAAGGCCGGCAACGCGACATTGATGACCGAGCAACTCATGGATGCCCTGGTTGATCACTCGGCTGGCAATTACCGGTTGCTGATGACGATGTCGGCCGAGTTGCTTGCCTACGGCATCGCCCATGAAGTGAGCCAGTTCGACGAGAAGTTCTTCCTGGAGTTGTTTCACCCCAAGGGACCGACGTCGAAGAAGAAAGCGAGGGCCTGAAATGATTGTAAACAACAACCAATCACTTCCCATGGTTCGCGTGGCTGACATCGTCACCGAGAAGAACACTCCACGTTGGCTGATCGATCAACTTTGGGGGGCGTCCTCGGTCGGTGTCATTGGTGGCGCGCCGAAGTGTTCCAAGACATGGCTGGCATTGGATATGTCGGTCAGCGTCGCGACCGGCACCGCTTGTCTGGGTCGTTACGAGGTTCCCGAGGCCGGGCCCGTACTCACCTATCTGGCAGAGGACTCCTTGGCGATCGTGCGAGAACGGGTCGAGGGAATTGCCCGGCACCGTGGCTTGCCGCTCGATTCGGTTCCCATCCATGTGATCACGGCTCCTGTGCTCCAACTCGATCGTGAGCCGCATCGGACCCAACTGCTCGAGGCGGCTAGGCAACTTCACCCCCGACTCTTGCTGCTCGATCCACTGGTGCGGCTTCATGGAATCGATGAAAACCACGCGGGAGAAGTTGCCGAGTTATTGGCCTACTTCCGCGGGCTGCAGCGAGAACTGAATCTCTCGGTCGTCCTGGTGCATCACACCCGCAAGAACGCGGCAGGGGGAGCCGCGGCAGGCTTGGGGCTGCGTGGTTCCAGTGACATCCATGCCTTCGGCGACTCGAATCTTTACCTCCGGAGAACCAGCGATCGCCTCATGTTATCCAGCGAGCACCGCGCGGCGGCAGCGGCTCGATCGGTGTACCTCGAACTTGTCGCGACCGACGCGGCGACCACGCATCTTGCGGTGACTGGAGACGTCGGTGGCGAGAAGCGACACGACCTTCGAAAGCGAGTGCTGGATCTCCTTGCCGAAAACGGAGTGTTGACGCGAGGAAAGCTCCGTGAAGTGCTCTCGGTCAAGAACGAACGGCTGGGCGAGGCACTGGAGTCTCTCCAGCAAGCTGGGCGAATCAGCCGCACACCGATCGGCTGGCAACGCACCAATTGACTCGAAATGGACCTTCTGCTGACGACCGTTCCCGTTCCCCATATATAAAAGGGAACGGAACGGTCTCTTTCTTTTCAACGAGAAAGGATCAGCCATGCCTGGCATCGACTTCAACAGGCTGCGCCACGAGATCACCATGGAGCAGGTA
>JAAESQ010000198.1 GCA_024229275.1 bacterium
TCCTCTACCTCTGGACGCCAGGGCTGTGAGAGCAAGTGTGAGCGTGGCCTGTCGGATACCGTCTCCTGTAGTACTCTTATAGCGGTGCTTCATGCGAGCCGAGACCATACAAGCACGCCTGCGAGAACGGCCTTTCAGGCCTCTGCGCATACATGCCTCTGGCGGTTCCTCGTATGATGTGCGCCATCCGGAAAGGTTGCTGGTCACTAAGATGGAGGTAACACATCAGCCGTCTGCAATGCGTGGATGTGAAACCGGAGATGTTAAGATAGGTAAGCTTGCGCGCTCGATCCTGCGCTGGTATACAAGCCTGCATGCAGCCAGGGAAGGCGAAGTCAGTAAGGGTGTTGATCGACGCGGCTGTGCGGGGCGAACTGAGTGATGCACAGGCCCGGCAATTATATGGACACGGCTCCGAAGTCGTGGCATTGGCTCTCCTGGCTGCGAGTCAACGCATCGCCGAACAGGGTACGCGAATTGCCGAGCAAGATGCACGCATTGCTGAACTGCAAACGGGACCGCAGAGTGGACCACCTTCTCCGTCAACGCCGTCTGGCATGCGTCCCATCTACACCAAGCCGGACACGCCCAAACGGCGGAAGCGTCCCGGAGCCCGGGTTGGCCATCCTGGCAAACGGCGACCGCCGCCGAACCGGATCGATGACCAGCGCGTACACCGACTGAAACGTTGCCCCCACTGCAACGGGCGCCTGCAACGTTGCGAGCGTACCCGCAGCCGGGTGATCGAAGACCTCCTGGAACTGATCCAACCGGTTATCACCGAGCATATCATCCATCGCGATTACTGCCCGAAGTGCAAGCAACACGTCGAACCGGTCGTGCCGGACGCATTACCCCGGGCGACGATTGGCCACCACTTGGTCAGTCTGACCAGTTGGCTACACTACGGGCTTGGTGTGACGATCGACCAGATCGTTGACATTCTCTCGTTCCATCTGCACACGCGACTGACGCCGGGTGGCCTGATCAATGCCTGGCAGCGGTTGGCTGAGATTCTCACCGACTGGTATGAGCAGATCGGCGAGCAAGCGAAGCAATCGACTCATCTCCATGCCGATGAAACCGGCTGGCGAGTGAATGGGAAAAAGCACTGGCTATGGTGCTTTGCCAACGACCGCAATTGTTACTATATGATTGACCGTTGCCGAGGCAGTCCGGCCCTACTGAAGTTCTTCACCGAGGCATTCGACGGCGTATTGATCACCGACTTCTGGGCCGCCTACGAATCCGTCGAGGTGGCGGATCGGCAGTACTGCCTGCCCCACCTGCTGCGCGAGTTGGAGAAGGTGGATCAACACAACAAGTCTGCCGAGTGGCAGGCGTTCGCCAAGAAGCTGCGTCGGCTGTTACGCGACGGCATCCGTCTCCGCAAGCGGCCGGACTTCGCCCCCGAGCGGTACCAGAGCCGCATTCAGCGGCTGAAAAAACGCCTGAGGATCCTGGCCCAAGACAATCACAAGGACGCCGATACGCGACGACTGACGAAACGCCTGTGGCGCCATCGCGAACACCTGTTCACTTTTCTGGATTACCCCTACGTGCCTCACGACAACAACTTCGCCGAGCGGCAGATTCGACCGGCAGTGATCTTGAGGAAGAACAGCCAATCGAATCGTTCGGACCGCGGTGCAGCCACGCAAGCGGTTTTGATGAGCGTCTATCGTACGCTACGGTTCCGCGGCCACAACCCAACCGAAACCATCGCTAATGCACTCAGAGCATACCTGACCACCGGGCAACTCCCGCCACTACCAGATTAGACCATTGCAGATGGCTGAACTCTTACGAACCGGATATGAGGCAGGTCGGACCGGACGAGCGAGCTAATGATTGCGAAGTCCATATCCATCAAGGGCTCGGGCTGTAAATCCGGCGGGTGTGCTGAAGGTGATCGAACTTACCTCGGGAGGTCTGTCGTGTGTCGCGAATTCGTGACTGAGGGCGTCGTGAGGCGACCTGACCGCACGGCAGAAGTCAGCAGAGGGCATAGTACTCCGAGCGATCGGGGGAAGGCCCGAACGGATTGGGGTGGCCAGTAGGGCGTGCGACTCATGGACAGAAAGCGGCAGAACCACCAGTTGGAACTGGCCTTCATGGCGGAGGGTAGGGGTGAAGCCCCGACGGCCGCCTGTGAAGGGACCGAACTGTCCGCGGCGAAGCACGATACCGAAAGCCCGGCATCGACCGAACATCTTATGGAGGAGGTATGCCAACGTGCCAACCTGAAGGATGCATTGAGACGAGTCAGGCAGAACAAGGGGAGTCCGGGGGTTGACGGGATGACCGTCGACGAATTGCCGGTCCATCTTATGTCTCACTGGCCTATGATTCGGGCCCAGTTGCTCGGTGGAACCTATCAAGCGCAGCCGGTGAAGCGAGTCGAGATTCCCAAGCCGGGAGGTGGGCTGCGTAAGCTTGGCATTCCCACCTGTCTCGACCGCTTCATCCAACAGGCGGTGTTGCAGGTGCTGCAGAAACGCTGGGACCGGACGTTCTCGGAGCACAGCTACGGATTCCGCCCGGGCCGTTCGGCTCATCAGGCGATTGTCCAAGCGCAACAGTATGCGGCTGACGGCTATCGCTGGGTTGTGGACATTGACCTGGAGAAGTTCTTCGACCGGGTGAACCACGACAAGTTGATGGGGCGGGTTGCTCAACGGGTATCCGACAGGCGACTGCTCAAACTCATTCGGGCGTTCTTGAACGCGGGGGTGATGGAGAACGGCTTGGTGAGTCCGACAGATGAAGGCGCGCCCCAAGGGGGTCCGCTGTCTCCCTTACTTTCGAACCTGGTGCTCGATGACCTGGACACCGAACTCGAGCGACGCGGTCACCGCTTTGTGCGTTACGCGGACGATAGCAACATCTACGTTCGCAGCGAACGGGCGGGGCACCGCGTGATGGCGAGCGTCAGCACGTTCATCACGAAGAAGCTCAAGCTGAAGGTGAACCGGGACAAGAGTGCGGTGGGTCGTCCCTGGGGGCGTAAGTTCCTGGGGTTTCGCTTCACGAACGGCCGGAAGCCGAAGCGGAGCATTGCCCCGCAGGCTCGCCGGCGGTTCAAGGAGCGAGTGCGGGAGATCACGCGGCGAACCCGCGGGGTCAGCCTCGAGCGGATGGTCGAAGA
>JAAESQ010000199.1 GCA_024229275.1 bacterium
GGAGCGTTCGGCGACAATAACTGATCGGCCGCTACGAAACGCTCCCAAGCCCCGGTTTGGGAGCGTTCTTGCTTGGGTGTCGCGCGCAGTTGGATACACGCACCCCACCCTCCGGCTGAGTAGCCACACCCTCCAACCCGGATTTTTCACTAAGCGGGTAAGGGAGTGGCTAATGCCACTCCCTCCCCGTTATCGCAATGAGGTTAGTTCCTCATATTTACCGGCGTGCGGGTTTCCCGCACCGGGCGGTCCCGCGGAAATCGCCCCCGAAGGGGAACCGAAAACTATCCTGCTATACGAGAGGCTCGTAGGTCGCTCAATGAAAGTAAGCCCATTCGCCTGAAGTGCTTCAGACGGAGTCGCAGGTTATCCTTCCGCGATTTCCGTTTGACTTTCATGCACCGCAGTCGCATGCGTATCCAACGGTCGAGGCTGCGGTATGCATCGCCGCAGTGCGACCAAGGCGTGGCGAAGTAGTTCGCCGTGCCACGGATGACGCGGTTGAGTTTCTCGATCATTTCGGCGTCCAGGTTGTGGCTGCGTCGGGTAATCTCTCGGACCTTTGTCTTGAAGTTCTCCATTGACTTGGCTCGCATCCTCACGAACCGCGATTTGATGTCGAAGCCGAGAAAGGAAAACCCTTCATGGAACCTCGTCACTTTCGTCTTCTCGGGGCTCAGGGTGAGCCCCATCCGGTTCGCTAATAGATGCTCGACCTGGGTCAGAGCCTCTTTGGCTTCGTTCTCGCTCCGGCAGAGCACCACGAAATCGTCGGCGTATCGCACAAAGCGAAAGCCCTGTTCGTGGAGATGCCAGTCGAGAACATTCAGGGCGATGTTGGCCAAGAGCGGCGATACGACGCCGCCTTGAGGCGTACCGACTCGCGTCGGACGGACCTTGCCGCCTTCCATCACTCCCGCCCTGAGGAACTTCTCCACCAGTCCAAGGATATTACCGTCGGCCACCACGTCGGACAATTCGCGCATGATCGCTGCGTGAGATAGGTTGTCGAAGAAACCGGAGATGTCGGCGTCGAGCACATAACGATGCCCTTGCCGTCCGATTTCCAGGACTTTTTCCACCGCGTCATGGCAACCTCGTCCAGGTCGGAAACCATACGAATGATCGTGAAACTTCGCCTCGAAGATCGGATTCAACAGACGCCGTAGCACCTCTTGAGCAACCCGATCTCGGACTGCCGGGATTCCGAGCGGACGGAATTTCGTCCCCTTGGCGTCTTTGGGAATGTAGACCCGTCGAGCGGGCAGAGGCTGATAGGTCCTCTGTTTAAGTTCTCGCATCAGTCGGTCGAGGTTGGCTTCCAGGTTCTGCTCGAACATTTGGATGCTGACCTTGTCGATTCCCGCCGCACCGCGATTACGCCGTACGGCTCGCCAGGCTTCAAATACCAGCTTGGAAGTAATCCTTCCCGTCAGGCTATGGACTTTTCTCTTTCCTTTTGCCACTTACTTTCCTCTTGCTGATCCTGCGGATCGTTCGGTCGAATGATTCCTCGCACCAAGCGTTTGAAGATGTGTCTTAGTCGCGGCGGGTTTCCTGAAAGAGGAACAGGCAGATCTGTTGTGATCGCAATCGCCGGGCTAACTTTCTCCGTGTCTTGTTCGAGTCGTCATTACTTTCACAACGGTCCCTCCTTTCGTCGCAAGTTGCCGAAGCGAATTGCGACTACTCCGGAAGAGCTGCCATCCTTTCACGAGAGAGACCAGGCATCTTCCTCGCTCCATCGCATCCGCCGCTCATTTCGTCGTGGACTTATAGATTGGCGTTACCGTCGCCCAGCCGAGGCCGAACGACGGACGAAGTAGGACTTTCACCGGTCAATGTTGTCAGCCGTTTTGTCGAGGCGACCCCGCCACTCACTCAGACGGTCCACGCATCGTAACCAAGTATCGATGCGCAAAGGAGCGGATTTCACTCCCAGGACTTCGGCCTGCTAGGGAACTTGGCCCACCGTCCGAGCCGAAACGCGACACCTCCCCGACTGTCTTCCCCTGGCCCCTCCGTCACCGGTCGTTACCTTCCGGCCCTGGCTCGTACCCTCTTTCGAGGTTCGAGGGAAGATTTCCGGACAGGCTTGGACCCGCCCGGGTAGGATTCGATTTCATCCACTTTCCTTTTCTGGTAAAATCTCACCGTTTAACGACTAAGCCGACAACACCTGCGGCTCACACCGAGCACGAAGCGCAAGCGAGTGAGTAACTTACGTACAGACACACTTGCTCGCGCTGCGTGCTTGTATTGCAGCCGATCGACGGCAC
>JAAESQ010000200.1 GCA_024229275.1 bacterium
ATCCAGTTGAAGATCACTGGTCGTGGCCAGGATGGGATCAGATGGCCTGCGATGCTTGGGGCGCAGTTGGCCTACCTCGCGGAAGCGATGTCCACGTCGGACTATCCTCCGACGCAATCTCAGTTGGAGGTCAAGGAAGTCCTCGAGACCGAACTCAACGCCCTTCGTGACGTGTATGAATCGTTGATGACGAACGATGTTGTGGTATTCAACAAGAAACTCGCAGACGAAGGGCTGGCGGGGATGCTTCTTCCCGAATCCGAATCCGGTGTTGAGTAATGAGTCGTTTCACCTACATTCTGCTGGGTGTCGGCGTCCTTCTTGTTGCTGCAGGATTTCTGATTTGGAATCAGATGAGTCAGCTCAATCAGACAATCAACGGTCTCAACTCTCAGGTTGGTGACCTCAGGACTCGTGTGGAGGTGGCCGAGGAACGCGCCGTCAGAGCGGAGAACCGTGCCAAGGTCGCGGAAGACCAGGCTAGGGAGGCCGAGGAACGAGCCGACCAGTTCGCGTTAGAAACTGGTGTCGCCGAACAGATAGCGGCGGAAGAGCGGGATCGAGCCAGGCAGGCCCTTGAGAAAAGTACAGCCGCAACTGAGTACAGCAAACGTGCTGAGGAGGCCAAGAAAGAGGCCGAGAAACGCGCAAAGCACGCCGAGACCGAAGCCGAAATCGCCGAATCTGAAGCTCGGGAGGCCAAAAGGGAAGCGGAACGACTTCGCAAGCAGAGGGAAGAGACCCTCAATCGCCTCTATAACACGCTCGAGACCATCGCCGAGACTCGGCGTTCAGCATTGGGCCTCGTCATGAATTTAGGCGACAGCATTGAGTTCGATTTTGACAAGGCAAAGCTGAGACCTGAGAACCGAGAGATCTTGAGTCGCATCGCCGGTGTATTGATGACCGCGGAGGGGTTCAGTATCCAGGTCTTTGGTCACACCGATGATGTCGGCTCAGACGAGTACAACCAACAACTGTCTGAGCGTCGGGCCCAATCCGTTAGCGACTACCTCGTCGAGAGCGGTATCAATCCCGAGATTATCTCTGTTCGCGGCTACGGCAAGTCCCAGCCTTTGGAAAAG
>JAAESQ010000201.1 GCA_024229275.1 bacterium
CCGGATGAGATGTGCCAAGATCTTGATGTTCTGGTGCTTGCGACAAGCGGAGGCGTACCCTTCGGTACGTCGAGCATTGGCGCAAGTGCCTAGGGCGCAAGAGGTTGGTGCAGATCGCCGGTGAGAATCGCTCAATTTAGGTGAAACTTATGTACGCGCTCTTGCGTTGACACGACGAAGAGGTGCTATTTGAGACTACATTCCGCCTTGCGTATCGCCATTTCATCCGCTCTCCTACTCACTGCCTCAGTAGCCTCCGCTGTGACCTATCCGTGTTCCCCGTGTGTCGGAGTTCTGGCGGACGATCTCGACCAGGTTCTTGCCGAACTCGAGCGCAGCCCTGAACTTGGCGAAGACGCTCACTTCTGGCTCGCATGGACTGTTGACCTCGATGGTTCCGCCGATCCCGCACTCATCAAGAAGGCCCACACCGCCGGCGCCACACCGTGGCTTCGCGTCGTCTTTCGCACCCCGCATCCACTTATGGACAATCTCACTCAACTGGAAGAAGAACTCGCAAACCTCGCTGCCTTCGTAAGCGACGCCCCGGATGGCCTCTCTGTTCAAGCTATTTGGCAACCGCGTACAGGCACTCCTGACGCCGAGGATCACGCCTTCTTGATCAAACGAGCCGCGGTCACGGTGACCGGCGCCACAGAAGGTGCCTCGTTCATCGCCGGACCATTCAGCAACGACATCGACTATCTAAGAACCCTCTACGCGGAAGAAGTCGCTGCCTATCTCGACGGACTAGCTGTCTTGCCCGACACCGACATTGAAGCGTTCTACTACGCCATGATCGAATTCGACCCTGGCAAACCTATCACCGTCGACAGCTTCGCCTGGCCCGAGTCGTCGGCCTCGACCCTCGCCCTTGCCGCCGAAGCTTCGTCAGCTGGCGCAGCCCTTTCTTTCTTCGACACTACAGCCACTGCCACCCTCGACTTAGCTCCCCTTGCAATCATGGCGCGCGAGTTCGCCGGTGAGCTGTCGTACTCAGAGTACGGCGCACCGCTCGGCGCATTGCAGTCGTGGGCCTTCGTACGTGCCGAAGACCTTGGCCTCCGTGTTATCGCGGAAACAGATGCTCAGCTGGCCCAATTGCAACTCATCTTCGGTGACGACAGCCTGCGCAATCCCAAGCGCCTCGATCTGGCGACCGGTGAAGCAACCACTATCAATCGACAGTCGCGAGCCGGACGCAGATTCACTCTGACCGTGGACGATCCCGGCAGCCTGCTTTTCCTCGAACTCGACCGCGCGACCGCAGCAGAGTTGCAGGGCTTCGACGAAGAGATCGAGATCGCCGGTCGGAGACAGATCCCCGTCGAGGAGATCTTGCGCCGACTGCAGGCCTTTGAAGACGACCAGGCGCGGCGTCTCGACCACTATCAGGCGACCAATGCGCTTCACCTGCGGTTCCGTGGCACGACAGGAACCGTGGAAGCATCGTATCGAGGAGACTTTTTCTACAAGCGCGATGCCGGATTCGACTGGGTGTGGGAAGACTTCTTCCTCGGTGGCGTGAAATGGCGTTCACAGAAACTGCCGGAGCTTCCCCTGATCCAGCCGGAAAAGGTATCCTCCTTGCCGACCGAGATTCGGTTCACCAAAGACTATGTCTACCGCCTGCGAGGCGAGGCTACGGTTGACGATCGAGACTGCTGGGTCATCGATTTCGAGCCCATCGCTGTCCAGCCGGGGCAAACCCTCTATCAAGGAACGGTATGGGTCGACAAGGAAGTCTCCGCCCGCGTCCGTACCCGTGCGCTTCAGATAGGCCTCGCCGGCGATGTGATCTCGAACGAGGAAACCACCCACTTTCGCCCTCTTGACGCCCTCGGTCAGCCGAGCGAGTGGTCAAAAGAGAGTTTCATCCTACCGACCAGGGTCGTAGGCCAGCAGACCTTCTCAGTGCTGAGCGCCACTCTCCCAATCGAACGTGAAACCGTGCTCACCGACATCGTCATCAATGGCGACAGCTTCACCAACAACCGAGAAGCTGCCCTTGCCTCAGACCACACCATGGTGCGCGACACAGACCAAGGTCTGCGTTACCTGCGCAAAGACGAGGACGGCCAGCGCATCGTCGAATCCGAAATCGACACAAGCCGCATCTTTCTCGTGGGTGGAGTCTTCTGGGACGAATCTGTCGACTTCCCGATACCACTCGCCGGTGCCAATTACCTCGACCTCAACTTCAAGGACACCGGCCATCAACTCAACTTCCTCTTTGCCGGGGCCTATCTCAACGGCGCCTACTCGAACCCCGACCTCTATGGCAGCAAGTGGAATCTCGGCACGAACGTCTCGGCCTTCTTCATCAAGCGCAAAGACCAGCTTTATCGCGAGGGAGCGATCGTCGATGACGAAGAAGTGAAAAGCCGCAATGCCGCCGCTGCGGTTTATCTTGGACGCCCCATCGGGCCATTCCTCAAGTTCGACCTCACCTACCGGATTCGTCACAACAGCTACAGCCGCGGCGACCAAACAGCCAGCGATTTCGTACTGCCAAGCAACCACGTAACAAGCACCTACGAAACTGAACTCACCTACAGCCGCTCCGGATATCGACTCGGTCTTACCGGGAGCTACAACAGCCGTTCAAAGTGGGACTCTTGGGGTCTACCCGGCAACATCGAGTACGACCCGGATCACAAGAACTACACCCGCTACCGAGCGATCCTCGCCAAGACATGGTGGCTCGGAAAGTTCCGCAAACTCGGCGTGACTCTGGAACACCTCGGCGGCGACAACCTCGACCGGTTCTCTGGATTTGACTTCGGAATCTTCGGTGATTCATCAGTGGCCGGCTATCAGAGTGGCCTGGTGCGTGGCGACCAAGCCAACGGTGTGCATGTGACCTTCGGCCTCAACGTGCACGATCTGGTCCGTATCGAAGCCATGGCCGACGCTGTATGGGCAAGCAACTCTCTAACTGGCCTCGACAACGAACTGCTCTCCGGCATCGGCATCGGTGGGACCTTGACCTTGCCGTGGCAGATGGCGACCAACTTCGAAATCGGCTACGCCGTCGGCGGTCCAGGAGAGGGCAATTTCGCCGCGAGGATCGTGTTTCTGAAGCTCTTCCCGGAGCATTAGGAAGGCAAGACGGCTCTACGGGACGAACGGCTATGCGGCAGGACGGGGCGACCGGCATATGTTCAGCAACACGGTAGAAGGCTGAATGGTGTACTAAGCGGCTGGAATCGCGAGGTTTTGAACCACAAAGTGCACAAAGAGCACGAAGGAGAGGACGCAAGGAACAGTATGAATTGCGGCTCTCAGAGCCGCCCTCCAAGAAATCATCCCGCAACTGTCATCCCGACCGAGCCATAAGCGAGTGGAGGGATCTCCCGCTCCAGTTAGCAATCTACTGTATTACAACAACATACGTACTGCTGATTTCAACGGGAGACCCTTCGGCTCCGCTCAGGGTGACAGGTGTTGAGGTTCGGAAAGCTTCCCTGGATATCCGCCGCAAACGCGGCGTAGCAGTGCACAGGGAGGCGGGTCTCTTGATACTGGGCGGATAGGTTATTGATCGTACAAGCTTTTGGTAGGTAGCTCTGGTTGGCTGATCCTGCCCCCCGCTCTCTAGCGATTCAACGAACCGCCCGAATTCTCCTCTTTGCGCCGTCTTCGCGTTCTTAGCGATCTTCGTGGTTCAAAAACTCACGTGCGTCTGACTTTGCACTACGTTCAGCCTTGCGCAGTGGATTCCAACTGAGAGGCCGCGTTCAGCCGTCCTGCCGTTCGTCCCGTTCGTCCCGTATAGCCGTTCGCCCCGCAATCATCATTGCGCTAACAGCTTCCTCCGCGCCCATCTTCGAAGCCCAGTCGGCACCAGCCGACCGAGGCGATGCAGACAACAAAACGCTCGGCACCGCCACGCCGCGAGCCACAAACCCTTCGGTGCATCAATAGCCGCAAGGTTGTCCTCGAATCCACGCCCCCGTGGTGAACTAATGACCGCAACCGCACTCCCGACCACAGCCGTCGCAGCTGCCACCCCGATGCCGCCTCCGTTGATCTCGCCTCTATGAAACACCACCGGCTGTTCGTCAACTACACCGAGCCAAATGAGTCGGTGAATGACACGACAGGTCGGTGTCTCTAAAAGTACGATATCGCCAGGACTCACCGCATCCGCACCATTGGCAACCACCACAACGCGTGCCCCCAAAGGCAGCAAGGGCTCCATACTGCAACCCGCAATCTCAACCGTCCGCACTCGACTAACATCCATCATGCGCGCATACTTTAACCGATTTCATCAGCGAACCAATAGTCCAAAAGCCAAACTCAGCTTCCGCTATGATTTCAAAGCGATCAAATCTACTTCTTTGCGACTCCTCCTTCGTGTTCTTCGTGATCTTCGTGGTTCAAAAAAATTCACGCACCTCCTGTCCCTGTAACACCGATATTCCTCAACCTCACTCCAGGCGGTTCGAAGAACCGCCCATCTTTCTTCTTTGCGCCTCCTCCTTCGCGCTCTTAGTGTTCTTCGTGGTTTAGAAATGTGTTCTTCGTTGCGTCCTGCTGCATTGCCGTTCGTCCCGTTCGTCCCGCATAGCTGCCCTCCCCCGAATATTCTTCGGCGAAGCTGCCGACTCCGAAACAAACCTGCCCCGCAAAATCCATGTCAAGATCTTGCGACAGAATGGCTTGCGCAGTGGCTTTTGCTTGACATCAGGGCATTTTTCCACTATTAATTTCGCGATTCATATTGACGTTTCACGGCCTAAAAAGCTGTTTTGAGAGATCGGGAGGGGCGTGCGGATGAAAACGGTTCGACTTTCAAGCCACAGGTACGTAGGCCATGTGCGCTTCTGGAATCGCTAACCCACGCACCTCTCGTGTCATAACTTGTTTATTTACTTGTTGATACATCTCGTATCATCCTGCGGTAGCTAGGCCCAGAAACGAAAATCGAATTACCTGACCCTCCCACCTCCAATTTGGTACATTCTATTGACACAAGAGTCTCTTTAGTCTTATGAGACGCATTGAACAAAATTCTGTGTTCTGGCGCATCGGAATTGTCGTTTTGGCGGTCATTCTGCTCAGCGCTACCATTGCCAGCGCCATTCGCATGCGCAATGAACGCGCAGAACTACAACAACTTCTGGACGAAACCGGCTTGGCCCAGCGCAGACCGGAACTTATCCAGCGCGTTCGCTACGAGCCTGACACCGAGTGGGCGCGCGTCGTCATCGCCCGTGCCATCGTTGCTGAAGCGATCGATCCCCACCCCTATCAAGGGCTGACCACTCGTGAAGCTTCCGAAGCTGCAGCAGGAGTACGCGATCGCCTCCGACTAGCCCATGAGATGGCCTCCGAGATCATCACGCAAAGGCCTGTCAGCTGGCAGGCGTGGATGCTCAAGGGCGCATCGCACTACATTCTGCTCTCTCTCGAAGGAAGCCTTGACGTTTTTGACGACCGCGCCTCTTGGGAAGCGCCGCTCCGCCGCGCGATGACTCTCGCACCCGGCAAGGACGAACCGCAGAGATTCCTTTCCGCTGCTATGCTCGAGATCTGGCTCGGCCTGAGCGAGAAGGACCAGAGCGAAGCCAAGCTGATCCTGACGCGGGCATTCGAACATGCCCCAACGTTTCATCAACTCATCAACGTTTGGTTGCAGACCGCCGAAGACCTTGACGAAGCACTCGAACTTATACCGAATAGTGCAGCCTCCTGGTCTCGTGTTCAGAACTGGTACCGCGGCCAACGCAACTGGCCGGCATTCTTAGATACCCGCGAGCGCTGGTGGACATGCCTCGAACTCGAGGTGCCACTGCTTGTCGACCTTGGTGAGGCGCAGCTTCGCGGCGGCGACCGAGTGAGCGCCGGAACATCGTTCGCGAACGCTGTCAGAGTTTCCCGACCCGATCTGCGCTTTCGCGACGACTTCGCCCGTGCGATCGCTCAGTCTCCTGCTGGAACCGTCCGCTTTATGACCGAACGTGTTCCCCAGGAATGGCTTGACTGGGCTCTCGAAGGTGCTGTCCGAGGCGAGCAGCTCTTGCCTCAGGGAGTCATCAGCAGACTCGCCTCAGCCCGTTCCGAACAAGATGCTCCGACTCAGGCACTCGCCCTGCTCGCAGCAGGTCGCGTAGCTGAGGCCGAGACTATCGAACGTCGGCGTGAAGACCTCAACATCGAACCGTGGGCCCGTTACGGTCTGACCAAAGCACGCATCATGCGAGCCAAAGGCGATCTGGAAGCGGCTCGTGCAAGCTTGAATAACGTCCATCCGAGCTGGAGTGGGAATCCCGTCTGGATCGACCTCCAACAAAGCCTCAACGGGCAGGCAAACGGGTCCCAAAGAGAAATGTGGTGGGGAACCGAGTGGCGCTGGTCGGAAGCGACCGCGACCCTCGACCTCGATCCGAAGGCGCCTGCCGAGTCGATCCAGATCGCGCTCCATCAGGTGCCGAACAGCGGCGCCGTGGTCGAGATAGAAATTGGCTACCAGGTCGTCTGGACCGGCGAGGTCGGACCAGACTCTCCAATCGAGATCAGTAATCTGCCTAGTTCAGGCCCTTGGCTCCTGCGCTTCCGTACACTGGGCGGCGGAAGAGTCATTCCAGGCGACGTCACGCTGTTGACAGTGGCTGATGGGGACGGCCCCGACGAGTGATCGCACGTGAGTTTTTGAACCGCTAAGAACACGAAGAGCACAAAGAGGAGGAACGAAGAAGGCAGCTCTTCGAGCTGCGAAGAAGCGACACGATTCTAGCCTTCGGTGGCTTGGGTTGAATATCCCTTGTCGCCCCGGCGGTTCCCTGAATGGCCACCATATATTTTCTTCGTGCTGTCTTAGCGATCTTCGTGCTCTTTGTGGTTCAATCTGTCTTCCTGCCCTGCCGTTCGTCCCGTTCGTCCCGTTCGCCCCGCATAGCCCTGCGATCGTGCTCTTCGTGGTTCAATCTGTTCGTTCTCGTTCACCTCAGCAGGCGACGCCTCGTGCAGCATTGATTTCGATCGAACACTCACCAAAGGATTCTCAGCGGCTCAACGAGCCGCCCTCATTCTTCCTTTGCGTTTTCTTCGCGCTCTTCGTGCTCTTCGTGGTTCAATCTGTCTTCCTGCCCTGCCGTTCGTCCCGTTCGTCCCGTTCGCCCCGCATAGCCCTGCAATAGCGTTCTTCGCGATCTTAGCGGTTCAAACTGCCTTCTCTTCGCTCTTCGCCCCAACCGCCAAGGCAGCCCCCACAATAACCACAAACGTCACCGAGTTCGCCGGCATGGTCAGACCGAAGTCAACAAACGAATGAAGTCCCACAGCAACACACGCACCCAGCGCTGCCAGGACTGCCGCGGCATCTTCCGATCGTTCAGTCGTCATCAACAGTCGACCCAATCGCCTTGCAGTGAACCCAGCACCAATGAGCAACACCAACCCACCGACCACACCGGTTGTGACCAGCATTTCCAGGTAGTCGTTGTGCGCATGCCCAACCGTTGCCTGAAGCTTTGCCGGCTGGACCATCGCAAAGGCTTCGCGGAACGATCCAAGACCTGTGCCCAGAACTGGAAACTCCTTCGAAAGTTCGAGAGATGCAGCGTAGATCTCCATCCGCCCGTTCCAGGTCAACTCGCTACGCGAAGTTGCCATCCAACGACCGAAGCCGGCCTGCACACCAAGCACCGAAATGAAGAGTACTCCCAAAAGCACAGCCGACACACCAGCTGTCGCGAGGCCGACCCGCTGTTGTCTCGCCGCCAGCAACAGACCTTGGACCACGGTTGCCACCGCAGCTGCCGCGATACCTGCCCGCGAGCCGGTGAAAGCAATCGCCGCGATCAGCGTCAGCCACACCAACACAGGTGGAGCGATCGCCAGCAAACGTCTTTCCGGAGGCAGATTGGCACGGTCACGCCGAAGTGCAATCCAGACCCAGGCAAAGACCACGACCAACGCCAGCTCGGCGTACAGCGCAAAGTGATCCGAATTGACGAAGGTTCCACGCAATCGGTTGACGTCAGAGGGCGCAGAAACTCCCCAGATTTCGGTCATGTTTGCCATCCAGTGCCGTGCACCGTAGAGCACTTGAAACAGGGCGGCGCCAACCAGGGTAAAGAGCAGAACACGACGTTGTCTCACCCGCACAGCCATCGCTGCAACCATCAGACAGGCCGCCACTGCCAGCCAACTCAAACCGACTTCCCTGCTTCGGTAAGGCGTCAGCGACAACCTCGCCCCGGTTACAGGAACAGTTTCTTCTGCAGCTTTGGCTGCTATCTCCAGATGAGCAGGAGACACTGCACCTACAATCGCCGAGGGAAATCTCGCGGCCTGGATCCAGCCTAAAACACTTATGAAAAGCATCGCGGCAATCAGCACACCAACGGCGCGAATTGCTCCTCGCGGACCAGTGAAAGCCACCAAACAAAGCAGCCCAACCGTACAGATCCGCAACACGACATGCGCCCAATCGACGACGCTACCGAACGGCAAGGGCACCCAGAAAAGCAGAACTGCAAGAACTCCGATTGCCAGTTTCGGCATCATTCCATTATCTCCATGTCTGTGCATCATACTCAGATCTTCAGATCCTGGCACCCATCAGTCGCCAACCTACCCTCTATTGAAAGGTCACTATGAAACTGCGTAGCCTCATTCTGACCCTGGTGTCGATATGCATTTTGGCAGCTCCTGCAACAGCACAGTTCACTCAGTACACCGCACCTGGTGAGCTTCCTCTACCGGAACTCCCCACCAAAGAGCGGTGGGACCAGGCAATGGAGCAGGCACGTTGGCGCACCGGGCCATTCCGCATCCAGCCGTGGCTTACGCTTTACAAAACTGGTTGGGACAACAATGTCCTGGGCGAAGAGGGCGAAACTATAACGGATTTCACCGCTACTCTCGGACTTGGCCTCAGGGCCTACACTCGGCTCGGGCCGAAAGTGGTCGTCGCCGCCCATGCCCTGCCGGAGTATGTCTGGTGGGCCGAACTCGAGGATCGCCGAGTTTGGAACGGACGCTATGGCCTGGGTCTCTATGGTTATTTCAACCACCTGAATTTCGAGGTCACGGCAAACTCCAACCGTAAGGCCACCTATTTGAACTCGCAGCTTGAACAACCTGTCAACGTCCGCAATGACCGCTTGGGAGCCGCCGTTGAGCTTCGAGTTGGCGGACATCTGGGAGTCTTTGCCGAGGCATCGGACAACGGAGTGCGGTATCGCGAGGACGACATCCGAGGTCCGGCCGGTGCACAACTACTGACCTTGGACCGCGATGAACAACGAATCCGAGGAGGTCTTCGCTACCACGCCAACAAAGACATCAGCATCGGCCTCGGCGTAGAGCGGATTGAAATTGACTTCATTCGCCCTGAGCATGATCGTTCGAGTTCTGGTGACGGTCCTGTGCTCGACCTTCGCATCAACCGCGAACACTTCGCCGTCAACGCACAGGTCACCTATCCGGACCTTGAACCTTCCTCAACAGACTCCAGATTCGTCCCCTACAACGACTTTTTGGGTCGCTTTCAGATCTCCTGGAAGCCCAAGGCAAAATACGAGTGGCAGCTCTATGGCCGCAGTGATCTCGCTTACTCCTACTTCGAGGATTATCCGTATTTCAACGACAAACGTCTCGGACTCGCCGTGGTCGCACCTGTCGCCACCAGCGTGAAACTCCGCCCGTTTGTTGAAACTGGTGTCAACGAGTATCCCGAGGCTGGTCCTTTCGCGCCAAGACTCTCACTCGATGTGCGTTCCTTCGGCATAGGCGCAGAATGGATCGTCGACCCGAAGCTCAAACTCACATTCACGCTATCAAGAACCGACTATGAAGGACTTCCCGGCTACGCCGATCGATCGATCAATCGCGTCCACTTCGGATTCATCCTCGGCCAGAATTCCAGCAACGGAGCTTGGTACTAGAAAGCCGCACGGCTGTGCGGCTATACGGGACGAACGGGACGAACGGGACGAACGGGACGAACGGCAAAGAGAATACGCAATCAAAAGATGAGAGATCATCGAAAGCTTGAGATCTTTGTTCTTTCGGACCAACTCGTGATGGATGCCTATGAAGCAACGCGAGCTTTTCCGAAAGAAGAGATCTACGGTCTTACAAGCCAAATTCGAAGAGCAGCTGTGTCCGTACCGACCAACATAGTTGAAGGATGCGGACGAAAGACCGAGGTCGAGTTTGACCGATTCCTGGATATCTCGTTTGGATCTATCAGAGAACTCGGATACCTCATTGAGCTCTCCAGCCGTCTTGGGTATCTCTCTGAGGCTTCGAAAGGCCAACTCTTTCAATCCCAGAAGCGAGCGTCGGGTGCATTAGCGGCCTTCATCAGGAAACGAAGTGAATTCCGTAGCTAGCTGAGCCCCGCTGCTTCCTCATGTTCGTTTTCCCGTCCTGCCGTATACCCGTTCGCCCCGTTCGTCCCGTAATGCCAGCTTCCGGCCGCATAGCCGTCGTCCCGTTCGCCCCGCATAGCCCATTTAACTCTTTGTGCTCTTCGTGGTTCAAATCTCCTCTTTGCGACTCCTTCGCGCTCTTTGCGCGCTTTGTGGTTCAAAAATTCTCCTCCGCCTTGCGACGGACTAGAATCTATGGGAAGGCTCATCATGATTAGATCAACATACCGCGGATGCCACTCTGGCAGGCTCCTCCTGCTGCTCGTTCCGCTACTCTTTTTCGTGCCGACTTTGGCCGGCGCGGAGGACGAGGACGCCACCGTCGGCTATCGCATCGGACCCAAGGATCTCCTCGAGATTAAGGTCTTCGAGGTACCCGATCTCAACATTGAGCTGCGAGTCGAAGAAAACGGTGCGATTCGCCTTCCCCTGCTCGGCGACCTCGACGTCGAAGGCATGACACCCAATCAAGTTGCCGACCGGGTGCGCACCAAGCTCGAGGCGCGCTACGTGCAGCAGGCATCAGTGACGGTCGAGGTGCGAGAGTACCGTTCGCGACCGATCTCGGTCATCGGAGCAGTTCGCGAACCCGGCCCCCTCGCCCTTTCGGGTCGTTGGACGCTGCTCGAAGCCATAGCCGCATCCGGCGGCCTTACCGAGGACCACGGCAATATGATCTACGTCATGCGCCGGGCCGAAAGCGGACTCACCGACCAGCTGGCCATCGACCTCGACCAACTTATGGTCTATGCCAACCCCGATCTCAACATACCGGTCTATGCCGGGGACCTCATAAACATCCCAGCCACCGTAGAGGTAACCGTTTTCTGTCTAGGTGAGGTCAGAAGACCGGGTGCTTTGACTTTTCGGAGCACCGAACGCATGACCCTACTGGCTGCGCTGGCCCGTGCCGGCGGCCTTACCGACCGCGCCTCGAACAAGATCCTCATCCGCCGTCGTGACGCTACCGGACGCGAAGTCGAGATCGAAGTTAACTACAAGCGAATCGTTACCGGCAAACAGCCCGACCCCGATCTGCAACGCGACGACGTCGTCGTCGTCAAGGAGTCGTTCTTCTGATGGACAGAGAAAACCTCAACCTGAATGGTAGTTCCCCGGCGCAGGTCATCTACGAATCTGAGGAGGAACTCGATCTTTCGCGTTGGCTGGACGTACTGCAGAGACGGTGGCAGTTGATTGGCGCGGTCACTGGCTGCGTTGTCGTCGCCGCACTCGTCCTGTATGTGATCACGCCGAAACTCTACCGCGCCTCAACAACGATCCAGATTCAACGTAACAACTCGTCGATCGTGTCGATGGACCAGATGCTTGATTTTGAGAGCTACTGGGATGCACAGTCCTTCTACCCAACCCAGTACAAGCTGCTAGAGAGTCGCGGTTTGGCGGAACGTGTCGTTCGAAACCTCGGCTTGGCCAACGATCCGGCCTTCAGCCCTCCGCGTGCTGAGCGATCCACCGAGGCAACAGACAGCACAGCCGCAGACGATGCACGCCGCCTCGGCGGCCTCGCTGCCGGAATACAGGGTGGACTCAGTATTCAGCCGGTGCGTAACACGCGCCTCGTTGAAATTGCATACTCCGCCCCCGATCCCGAGCTTGCCGCGCGAATCGCCAACGGTGTCGCCGATGCATACATCGATTGGGGTATCGAGACGCGCTCCGACACCTTCGGTCGCGCCTCGAGTTTTCTTGCCTCTCAAATTGAAGGACTCAAGCAGGAGATCCAGGAAAAGGAAACTCAGTTCCAGGCCTACAGCCGACGCACCGATATCGTTGCCCTTGATCCCAACTCGAATGTTGTCGTCCAACGACTCGAGGCCCTCAACCGCGACTACACCGCTGCTGTATCTCTGCGCATCGACAAAGAGGCCAAGTACAACGAAGTGCTGAACGCGCCTCGAGAGACCGTCGCTGAGACCTACTCCGAGGGCCTCGTCGCTCAGCTACGACGAGACGTCTTTGAGCTCGAACAGGATTACGCCAACAACCTGGAGACATACAAGCCAGAGTGGCCGGCGATGCAGGAGCTCAAGGCCAAGATCAACAATAGCCGTGCAAACCTTCAATCGGTCATTGACGCAATGGTCGAAGAGGCCAAGAAATCCGCACGCACCGAGTATCAGACAGCTCTGCGCAGAGAACGGTCCCTCTCAGAAGAACTCACTCGACAGAAATCTGCGGCTATGCAGCTCAACTCGGCCTCCGTCGAGTACAACAACCTGAGGGTTGAAGTTTCGACCCGCCGCCAGCTTCTCGACGAACTCGTGCGAAAACAAAGTGAAACCGGCGTCGCGAACCGGCTCCAGGAAAGCCGCAACACCAACGTCGTCATTGTTGACCGGGCGCTGGTTCCGGGAGGAGCCTACCGACCCTCGCTGCGCCGCAATCTGACACTCGGCTTTGTGCTCGGTTTCATGCTTGGCCTTGGCGGAGTCGTCCTGCTGGAACTCCTCGACCGCAAAGTTCGCACCGCGTCCGACATCGATCGAAATCTCGGCTTACCGATGCTCGGTCTGATCCCCGACACCAGCGAAGGCGCCTCACGGCTCTCCTACTCTCAAATCCAACCTACCTCACGGCGCGGACAACTTGAACGCTGGCGCAGTAAGCTTGACGGATTCCGACTGGGTCACGGCAAGAGCGAAATCCCCACACCCTCCATCGAACTGATTCCTCACCTCAACACACGTTCCACAGCTGCCGAAGCCTACCGCACAGTGCGGGCAGCCGTACTGCTCTCAACGGCCGGTGGTATTTCTTCCGTGGTCGTAACCTCGGCCAACCCTGGAGAAGGCAAGACCAGTACATCACTCAACCTTGCCGTAGTGCTGGCTCAACTGGGCGAGGATGTCCTTCTGATCGACTCGGACCTCAGAAAGCCTCGTCTGCACGACGTCCTCATGGTCTCCGGATCCAAGGGTCTGGTCGACCATCTCACGGCTGAGGTCGATCCTGCCGAGATCTTCGTCCGCACTCAGGTACCGAACCTCTACCTGACACCCGCTGGACCGATTCCACCGAACCCCTCCGAATTACTCTCGTCCAGCGCCATGCATGACTTCATGACCTTGGCCAAACAGCGTTTCCGATATGTCATTTTCGACTCGCCGCCGTTGCTTGCCGTTTCAGACGCCACGATCCTCGGCACGCTCGCTGATGGCGCCATTCTCTGCGTCGGCTCCGGCTTACTCGACCGGAACGATGGCGCCACAGCCCTCGAGCAACTTTCCATGGGCGGAGTGCGTATCCTCGGCGCGGTCCTCAACCTCTTTCCGTCCCACTCGGACTCATACGGAGGGTATGGCTACGGCTATGGCTATGGTCCCGGTCCTTCAGACCCCGAACAGAAAGAGAAACCAAAGTCCGCCCGCCGAACATCCCGCGCCGCCCTTTAACAGGTCTCAGTTGCTGAACCAAAATTTCAATAGCGAGACAATGACTACCATAATTTACTCGGAGTACCAGCTGAAGCGCCGTCAGTCTTTGAACCACGAAGAACACAAAGAGCACGAAGGTGGCACAAAGGGAAACATAGGGCGATTCATAGAATCGCCCGTGGATGTAGTCACAAATTCGGCAACCCCCATGAGGCACACAAACTGCTCAAGAATAAAGATTAGCGAGGCACACAAACTTCATGGAGCCTCTTCCAGCGGTTCAAAGAACCGCCCCCTCCCTTCTCCTTTGCGTCCCCTTCGTTTCCTTAGCGCGCTTCGTGGTTCAAAATCCTCACGTGCCTCTTGTCACGGCGTAGCGCAAAGAGCAAAGCCAGACCCATCCCGTGCATCCGAGAAGCTTCTTCACGATCCAGAGGCTATGGAATCTGACGCGCCTGCGGAAAACGTTGCACGTTTACAGCAGCCACTTGGAAAACCCTTCAGGTTTCCCACAGCTCCCACAGCCACGACGACGATGAATTCCGGAAACAATTTGAAAGTACGTTTTGTGCGGGGTTTGGCTGTTCTGCCGTACAGCCGTTCGTCCCGTTCGTCCCGTTCGCCCCGCATAGCCTCTATATCCCTTAGCGTCCTTCGTGCTCTTCGTGGTTCAAAACTGCGATTTGCCCGCTTCACAGCGATCAGTGCCTCTTCCAGCGGCTCAACGAGCCGCCCTTATACATCTTCTTCGCGTCTTCTTCGCGCTCTTAGTGTTCTTCGTGGTTCAAAAACATCACGTGCCTTCCAGCTGGCAGCCACCCTCCTCAGCATCCTTTGCCTCCCCACACTCCCAGCGTTCTCCGCCGATCCTTTCCACGAAAGCCTCCTGGCTAAAGGCAAAGCCCTCTACACAGCCGGCGACTACGAGAGCGCCAGCCAGTCACTGCGCCTCGCCTGCTTCGGCCTCCTCGAAGATCCCCCCGTCCTCACCGATTGCCTTGTCCACCTCGGCCTCGCCCAGGCCACTATCGGGGACTCAAAGGGCTTTCAGGAGACCTTCCAGCGTCTGGCCGATGTCGAGCGCCGCCACGCGACCTACTGTGAAACTAACCTTTCGGTAGACCTTCG
>JAAESQ010000202.1 GCA_024229275.1 bacterium
GCCCTTGCCACCGCCAGCATCCTCAACAAGGCAGGGGTCAGTTTCGGGATCCTCGGCAGCAAGGAGAGCTGCTGCGGTGAGAGTATTCGCAAGACAGGTGGTGAGCAGGAGTTCAGGGATCTCGCCAAAGGCAACATCAAGACCTTCATCGATCACGGGGTGAAGAAGGTCATCGTTTCGTCCCCGCATTGCTACCACACGTTCGTCAATGAGTATCCCGAGTTCATGGTGAATTTTGAGGTTGTCCATATTTCTCAGTTTCTGGCTGAACTGATTGACGAAGGCCGGCTCGAACTCAACGGCGAGTATGCCAAGAGGGTGACCTATCACGACCCGTGCTACCTGGGTCGCCACAATGGCGTCTATGACGAACCCCGTCATGCCCTGCAGAAGGTGCCTGGCCTCGAATTGGTCGAGATGACCGCTTCGCGCCAGGACAGCCTGTGTTGCGGAGGAGGCGGTGGCAGGATCTGGATGGAGACGCCGAAGGAAGAGAGGTTCTCTGACCTCAGAGTGAAGCAAGCCGCCGAGACCGGGGCTGAAGTACTGGTGACGTCCTGCCCTTACTGCATCACCAACTTTGAGGAGAGCCGTTTGGCCATGGAGAGTGATGAGGTCCTTCAAATCAAGGACATCACCGAGATCATCGACGAAGCGATACAGCCATCCAGCCCAGCGGAAGAGGGTGCGTGATGGCGAACTACTGCGCATTGATGGCAGACAAGGTCGAGAGTCCTAGCGACGACAATCTTGCCGACGTCTTGGTGGTCGGCGGCGGAATCAGTGGCATTCAAGCAGCGCTCGATCTCGCCACTTCAGGCTTTAGGGTCTTTCTGGTTGACAGAGCACCGACCATCGGCGGCAAGATGGCGCAGCTCGACAAGACATTCCCTACCAACGATTGCTCCATGTGCATCGAGTCTCCCAAGTTCATTGAATGTGATCGGCATCCCAACATCGAGATCCTGACCTATACCGAGGTGGATGATGTCGAGGGTGAGGCTGGTGATTTCACGATCAGCCTGACAAAGAAGGCTCGCTATATCGTGGAAGAAAAATGCACGGGCTGTACAACCTGCGTGGAGTACTGCCCTGTCGAGATCCCTGATCCATTCAATCAGGAGTTGTCTCCAAACAAGGCCGTACACATCTACTTCTCGCAAGCGGTGCCGTTGGTTCCTTACATCGACGAGAGTTGCATCTACCTCAAGGAACAGAAGTGTTCGATCTGTGAGGGAGTCTGTAAGACTAACGCCATTGACCTGCATCAGAAGCCTGAGAAGCTGAAGATCAAGGTCGGCGCAGTTGTGCTGTCCCCCGGCTACGAGGTCTTTGATCCCAAGGTGCGGGGAGACTATGGCTACGGGACGATCCAGAACGTCGTCACCAGTCTCGACTTTGAGCGGCTCCTGTGTGCGACCGGGCCGCACGAAGGTGAAATCCTGCGGCCCTCAGACAAGAAGCACCCACACAAAATTGCGTGGATACATTGTGTCGGTTCCCGGCAGGTGCTCGAGGGAGCCAACAGCTACTGCTCCTCGGTGTGCTGCTCCTACATTCAGAAGCAGGTGATTCTGGCCAAAGACCACGACACCGATACCGAGGCAACCATTTTCCACAACGACATACGGTCCTACGGCAAGGACTTCGAACGCTTCTACCAAAGGACAGAGAAACTGCCCGGGGTCGAGTTCATCAGAAGCTACGTTTCGATCGGGAGAGAGATCCCGGAAACCGGCAACGTAACGATCAAATATGCGACCGACACCGAAGGCGTCAAGGAAGAAGAATTCGATCTCGTGGTCCTGGGTGTTGGATTGGCCCCTCCGACCAAGGTGCACCGCCTGGCAGAACAGTTTGGAATTGAACTCAATGCGCATGGCTTCTGCAAGACCAACCCCGTCAATCCGATCGAGACCTCCCGTCCAGGAGTATTCACCAGCGGTGCTTTCGTAGGACCCGTCGATATTCCCGAGTCGGTGATTTCCGCCAGTGGCACCAACGCCCTGGCCGGGGCGCTTCTGAAGTCCCGCCGAGGGCAGCTGGCGAGGGACAGGGTCTATCCACCTGAACGGGATGTGTCGGAAGAAGAAGTCAAGGTCGGAGTGTTTGCCTGTCATTGCGGCGCCAACATCGGAAGAGTGGTCGATGTCCCCTCTCTGGTTGAATACTCTCAGGGGCTGGAGAACGTCGTTCACGCCGAAGAAGGCCTCTTCATCTGCTCCACCGATGCGGCGCAGCAGATCGCGACCACAATTCGGGAGAAGGGGCTCAATCGCGTAGTTGTCGCTGCCTGTACCCCGAGGACTCACGAGCCGTTGTTCAGAGACACTCTTCGTGAAGGGGGCATCAACCAGTACTTCTTCGACATGGCCAATATCCGGGAGCACTGCTCCTGGGTGCACTCGAAACAGAAAGAAGATGCCACCCAGAAGGCCAAGGACATCGTTCGCATGTCGGTGGCGCGCACGATCAATCTGGAACCCCTGCAGGAGTTCGACCTGCCAGTCAACAAGGCCTGTTTGGTGGTTGGTGGCGGAGTGGCCGGGATGATCTCTGCCCTGGACTTGGCCGAACAGGGATACGAGGTTCACCTGGTCGAGAGGGACTCAGAACTGGGCGGAGTGGCACGAAGGATTCAGTCCACTCTGGAAGGACTGGATGTCCAAGCCTATCTGCGTGATCTGGTTCGCAGCGTCTATCGGCATCCACTGATCCATGTCTCGCATGAGGCGACGATCACCGATGTGTCCGGATATGTGGGTAACTTTGTCACCACAGTGGAATCTGAAAATCAGGTCAAGACGATCGAGCATGGCGCCGCCATCCTCGCTACAGGCGCTGCGGAACACAAACCCACCGAATATCTCTACGGTGAGGATGATCGGGTCTTGACTCAGCTGGAACTGGAAGAGCGAATCGCCGCAGGCGAAGAGAACCTGTCCGACATTCAGAGCCTGGTGATGATTCAGTGTGTCGGTTGTCGGGAGGAAAACGCCAACTACTGTGCGAGGGTTTGCTGTAGCCAGGCCATCAAGAACGCGCTTAGGCTCAAACAGATCAAGCCTGAGATGGAAATCTACATCCTGTTTCGGGATATGAGGACCTACGGGTTCAAGGAGGATTACTACCTCGAGGCGGCGGAAAAGGAAGTCAGGTTCGTTCGCTGGGAAGGCGGCGAGAAGCCCGTTGTCGAAACCGCGGTCGAGGAGGGCCGACCTGTACTGAGGGTCACCGTACCCGATCCCGTTCTCGGTCAAAGACTGGCCGTCGACGGCGACCTTGTGGTTCTGTCAGCCGCAGTCATACCATCGACAGGCAGTGTGGATATCGCCCGCAAGTTCAAGGTGGCCATGAACCCGGACGGCTTCTTCCAGGAGGCACACGTCAAACTGCGGCCGGTTGATTTTGCCGCAGACGGCGTCTTCATGTGCGGGACCAGTCACTATCCCAAGCATCTCACCGAGACCATCAGCCAGGCGCACGGTGCCGCCGGCCGGGCCGTGACGCTTCTTTCACAGGAAACGGTCACAGCTTCCGGTTCGGTCTGTGAGGTTGAAGAGGACGACTGTATTTCGTGTGGGGCTTGTATCTCGGCATGTACCTACGGCGCGATCGATTGGCATGACACGCCGAATGGCAAGAAGGCCGTAGTCAACCCCGTGCTCTGCAAGGGGGATGGCCTGTGCTGCGCAAAATGCCCGACCAATGCCGTGATGCTGAAGCACTTCACTGACGAGGAAGTCTTCCTTCAGATTGATGCGGCGTTGTCGTTGGCCGAGTAGTCGACGTGTGGAGATATGTGATCAAGGAAGGAGGATGAAGAATGGCAGCACTTGAGCACACGCCCAGGATTATTGCCTTCCTGTGTAACTGGTGAGCATACTCCGCTGCGGACATGTCTGGAGTTACCAGACAAAGCTACTCACCGGAGATCAGAATCATTCGCCTCATGTGCACCGGACGGGTGGACCTGTCGTTTGTCCTGCGAGCGCTTCTGAAGGGAGCGGACGGGGTCATCATCGGTGGCTGCTGGCCGGGTGAATGCCACTACGTGACCGAAGGAAACTATGACGCTCTGGGCAACATGCACTTGACCAAGAAACTGCTGCAACTGATTGGGCTGAGTCCCGACAGGATGCGACTCGAGTGGATCGCTGCCTCCGAGGGCTCTCGCTTCGCAGAGGTCATGAGTGAGTTTGCCTTGAGGCTGAGGGATCTGGGACCTCTCGGCTGCGAAGGGGGACTTGACGAGGCTGGGGTGCAACTTAAGCTCCGAGCCGTCAACCAACTCGTGCCCTACCTGAAGCTGGTGGAGAGGGAAAAGCTGAGAGTGCCGACCAAATCGGAGGAGGCCTACAACGACTTCTTCAACAGTGAAGCGGTGAACACGCTGTTCAACGACGTGATTGCAGAGAAGTTGGCCATCAGCCAGATTTTGTTGACTCTGAAGGAGAAACCGCTTTCAACCGGAGAGATTTCGCAGGCTCTTGACCTCAATCCATCAGAGGTTTCGAGGCATATGAATAGCTCATCGCGACAGGGTTTGGTTAGATACGACCTCGAGCACAAACGCTATGCGCTTGCTTGAGGAACACACGCGAGGTTGGGTACATCAGAGATGACGAACAATAGAATCGACCAGATCATCGATGATCACCATGGCGAAGCCAGCTCGCTGATCCAGGTGCTGCTGGACATCCAGAGCGAAGACCACTGGCTCTCCAAAGAGGCGCTGTCGAGGGTGAGCGAGAAGCTCGATGTTCCTCTTCGGCGGATACAGCACATTGCTACCTTCTACAAAGCGTTCAGCCTGGTACCCAAGGGCCGCCATGAGGTTCACATCTGCATGGGAACTGCCTGTCATGTTCGCGGTGCGGGGCGTGTCCTCGAAAAGGTGGAGGACGCGACCGGGATCAAACCCGGCGAAACGGACCTCGATCTGAAGTTCAGCCTGGAGACCGTCAACTGTCTTGGATGCTGCGCTTTGGGGCCTGTGATGGAAATCAACGGCACGACTCATGGGAGACTGTCGGCAGCGGATACAGCCAAGGTCATCGAGAACTATGAGTAGGTGCACACAATGACCCGAATCCACTCATCTGCTGAACTCGACGAGATTCGACAGCGAGTCGTCTCCGAGCGAGACCCCGACATGCGTTGCATTACGGTGTGCGCGGGAACCGGATGTCTTGCCTCAGGGGCGCGGGACGTCATTGCGGCGTTCAACCACGAAATCGAAGTGCAAGGGCTCAAAGTTGAACTGGACTTCAGAGGTACCGGGTGTCACGGCTTCTGTGAAAAGGGTCCCATTGTCGTCATCGATCCCGAAGAAATCTGCTACCTCCAGGTCAAGCCGGAGGATGTTCCCGAGATCATAACGAAGACAATCAAAGGGAACGAAGTCATCGAACGCCTTCTCTTTGTAGATCCCAACACCGAAGAGCGTGCAGTCCACGAATCGGATATCCCCTTCTACAAGTATCAGCAACGGATGATCTTCGGCGCCAACCGGCGAATCGATCCGAAGAGTTTCGAGGACTATCTCGCCATCGGTGGTTTTCAAGCACTGACTAAGGCATTGTTCGAGATGACCCCCGAGAAGGTTGTATCGGAAGTGAAAGAGGCCCACTTGAGGGGCCGAGGCGGCGGTGGTTTTCCGGCCGGTGCGAAGTGGGAGATCGCGCGCAACGCAACTGGCGACATGAAATACGTTGTCGTCAACTGCGACGAGGGAGACCCTGGCGCATACATGGATCGATCGCTGATGGAGGGCAACCCGTTCGGCGTGCTCGAGGGCTTGGCGATCGGCGCCTTTGCCATCGGTGCGCGCGAAGGGTATGTCTACATCCGACAGGAGTATCCGCTGGCGTTAGAGAATTTGACCGCCGCCATCGCGACACTTCAGAAAAGTGGACTCCTCGGGGCGGACATCCTCGGTTCTGGATTCGATTTTGACGTCAAGGTGCACCGGGGTGCTGGTGCGTTCGTCTGCGGTGAAGAGACCGCGCTTTTGATCTCGCTCGAAGGAGAGGTCGGCGAGCCGAGGCCGAGACCGCCCTATCCCGCGGTCAGCGGACTCTGGGGCATGCCGACGAACATCAACAACGTTGAGACCTGGGCAAATGTGCCGCTGATCATCAATGATGGAGCGGAGGCTTTTGCCGCAATCGGTACTGAGGGCAGTAAGGGCACGAAGATCTTCTCCCTAGTAGGTAAAATCGCCAACACCGGGCTCGTGGAAGTGCCGATGGGCATTAGCCTCCGAGATGTCATCTTCAAGATCGGCGGCGGAATCCCCGACGGCAAAGCCTTCAAAGCAATCCAGACCGGAGGGCCGTCCGGAGGATGCATCCCTGAGGACCGTCTGGATATCGAAGTCGATTTCGACGAACTCACCAAGGTCGGTTCGATGATGGGGTCGGGTGGCATGATCGTCATGGATGAAGAGACCTGCATGGTTGATGTGGCCAGGTACTTCATCGATTTCCTGACGGATGAATCGTGCGGTAAATGTGTTCCCTGCCGTGAGGGCTTGCGGCAGATGCATCGGATTCTCACGAAGATCACCGAAGGCAGAGGAGAAGAGAGCGATATTGAGACCCTGGAAGAACTCGCAGAGACGGCACAAGAAGCTTCGCTGTGCGCTCTGGGCAAGACCGCCCCGAACCCATTCCTGAGTACCTTCCGCTACTTCAAAGATGAGTACGAGGCTCACATCAAGGAAAAGAGATGCCCTGCACTTTCCTGCAAGAAGCTGGTTTCGTATTTCATCGAGCCAGAAAAGTGCAAAGCCTGCTTGATCTGCCTGAAGGAGTGCCCTGCCGGGGCGATCGACGGGGCGAAGAAGACGATTCACATCATCGACCAGGAGGTGTGTGATGCATGCGGTATCTGTTTTGAGGTCTGCCCCTCTCGTTTTGAAGCAGTGAGTAGGATCTCTGGCGAGCCTGTTCCACCTCCCATTGCGGAAGATCAAAGAACAGTCATCAGAAAGAGCAAATCACAATGAGTGACATCCGCATGAAGATCGACGGCAAAGAGGTGGTGGCAGAGGAGGGGATGACAGTCCTCGAGGCCGCTCGACATGCAGAGCTGTCGATTCCAACCCTCTGTCATCATGAGAATCTGGCGCCTTTCGGCGGATGTAGGCTCTGCATCGTTGAAGCCGAGGCGCATGGCAGGACGACCCTCGTTGCGTCTTGTGTGTATCAAGCAGAGGATGGCCTGACGATAAGCACCAGATCTGACAAGATCGACAGAATACGCAAGAGCATCCTCGAACTCCTGTTGGCGCATGCTCCGGATTCTCCTCAGCTGTTGGAATTTGCCGCAGAGTACGGCGCTGACAAAAACAAGTTTGAACAGGAGGCTTCGTTCTGTGTTCACTGCGGCCTCTGCGTTCGATACTGTGCCGAGGTCAAGCAGGCGAATGCGGTTGGTTTCATCGACCGAGGCATCAGAAAGGAGATCAGCTTCTTGCCGGAGATCGCTGCCAAAGAGTGCGAGAGCTGCAAGGAGTGTTTCCCTCTCTGCCCGACGTCGTACCTCCAAGCAGCGTACGTCTTGGTCGAATCGCTGACGTTTTCGTAGTTCGACCTTTTGACCAGATGTCTACGGCAAGGCTCAGAACGCTGCAATCTTTGGCGCTTTCTCGATTCGCTCACTCGACGTACCACAAGTACGCCTTCGGCTCGCCGCCCACACCATCCGCTTCGCAGATACAAGCCTCTCGGCTTGTCAGTCCTTCGGGCTGTGTGCGTGTCCCTACCTTGCGAGATCGCCAAATCTCACAACGTACTGAGCCTTTCGTGACGACCCCTGGTGAAAAGGGCGGACTCTGCCCAATCCCGACGAGCGAAGTTCCACGGCTGAAAGTGGATGTTTCTGGCACCTTTGACTAGAGCTCGTTCTTCTGAAAGGAAGGGTTCTTGCGCGCACTTGTCCAAATTCTCGCGCTTGCAGTTGTTGCACTTCTCGTCTCTTCCGGAGCGATCGCCCAACAGGCTGAATATTCTACCCCGCCTGATCACGATCTGTACTACATGGCTGAGATCACGGTGAACGCTGAAGCGCCACGAACCGAGGCTGCACAGAAGACCACCGTGACCGCCGAAGACATCAAAGCTCAGAACGCTCGCACCGTCGCTGAAGCGCTCACGTTTGCTGCAGGTATTAGCGTCTCCACGGGACGCAAGAACGAGCCCAACGTATCCATTCACGGTTTCGATCAGTCCAAGATTCTGGTGCTGATCGATGGTGTGCCGTACTACGAGACTAACTACGGCAAGCTCGACCTCAACCAGATTCCGACCGACAACATCGCCCGTATTGAAGTGACCAAAGGAGCGGCGTCCGTGCTTTATGGCGCCAATGCGATGGGTGGTGTGGTTAACATCATCACCAAGAAGGCCTCAGCAAAGCCCTACACAGGTGCCATGGTGGAGGCTGGAGAAAACGGACTTCGGCAGTTCGCCCTTACCCACGGACAGAAACTCGGCAAGATCAGCTACTGGGCGAGCTACTCCCACAATGAGACCGACGGCTGGGATGTGTCGAACGACTATCAGCCGATCGAGGGAACAATCTCTTACCGGAGCCCGAAGAGCAGAGTGACGACCGTGTTGCAGGAAAAAGGGCGACGGACCAACTCGGATGTCAGCCGGGACAGCGCCTGGTTCAAGATCGGTTACGAGAACGACGCCAATTCGGCGTATTGGATCAATCTTCACTATCTCGACATGACCAAAGGGTTACCGCCCTCTACCGACGAGGTGAAGGTCTTTCAAAGCCGCCCGGCGTTCTCCCAGATCGGCCGTATGCCGGACTACCGCGACCGTGGAATAGACCTTGACGTTAGACAGAGGTTGTCCAGCAACCTGATGCTCAAGGGCAAGCTCTTCTACCACGATCATCAGGATCACTACGATTCCTACCGCGACATCGACTACGAGGAGAAGCTCGCCCGCAGCACCTTCAAGGATTCGCTCACCGGTGGATCGGTATTGCTTGAATCGCCGCTCGGTAGGCGAAATACGGCGCGCCTGTCTCTCAACTACAAGACCGACACTCATAGGGAGCGTGACGACACCTATCTGCCGTTCGCCCTGACTGAGTCGACTACTGGATCCGTCGGTTTTGAAGATGAGTTCAAGATATCGGAGAAAGCTCGCGCTGTCGTCGGAGTGAGTTACGACTGGTTTGGCGTATCCTCTGCAGAGCGCAACATACTCAACGACAACGGTGACTTCGTTGAGCATGAAGAACTCGATAGGCCAACCGCCTACTTCCTCAACCCAATGGCAGGCATCACCTACTCACTGTCGGAACACGGTCAACTCTTCGCTTCAGCGGCGCGTAAGAGCCGATTCCCCCTGCTGCAGCAGCTCTACTCCTCCAAGAGTGGCAACGTTGCTCTCGAACCGGAACGAAGCACCAACTTCGTTACTGGCTACAACAACCAGATAGCATCCAATCTGCACCTCGATCTTTCGGCTTTCTGGTACGAGATCTCTGACCTCATCTCACGTTCGGGAGTAGACCCGACAAATGACTATCAGAATTATGGCAAGGTCCGCATGAGGGGCATCGAGTTGGAGGTAACTATCAATGTGAATCCGTCACTGTTGCTGCGTGGAAACCTAACGTTCAACGATGCTGAAGACCGTTCCGCGGGTCGTGTCACGAACAAGGTGGCCCACGTTCCCGGACAGCAGGTTGGCATTGGATTGCGGTGGGTATTGCCATCGGTCGCTGCACGATTGGATTTGGACGGCCTCTACATGGGTGATGTCTACACGTCGCTGCCTTCACCGCGGTACCCAGATGATCCTCATCAAATGGCAGACTCGTACTTTCTGATGCACGTCCGCGCGGGTATCGACCTGGCACCGAAGCTTGAGCTGTGGGGAGCGGTGCGTAATGTCTTCGATGTCGACTACGCTCCGGAGTATGGATATCCAGGACCGGGGCGCTCCATTTCAGTGGGACTCTCGGCGAGGCTGTAGAGATAGAACGAATGGAGCGCTCGAGAATTATCGTAGGGGCGAGGTTTTATCCCCGCCAGGAGGATCCAACCGCAACCAGGCAGCATCACAGGAGGGATAAACCCCTCCCCTACGGTAGATGCTCTCAATGTGTAGGCGGGTACTTCAGTGCCACGACCAGAGATCTCAGTTTCCATTCAAAACGACTTTAGGGGAGACAGGTATGTCAGGAGAGATTCCATGAGGCTGTATTCAATTGTGCTTGCAGGAGTGGCACTAGCCGCGGCGGCCGCAGCCGAGGCGCAGATCAGAATCACTGGTAGCGTCAAGACTCCTATGGCCGTGAGTCAGTCCGATCTTGCGGCGATGAGGCAAGCGAAAGATAAGATCCGACTAGGGACTCCTGAGGGTCAATATCGGGCTACTTTCGAAGTTTCGGGACCAAGTCTGTGGTCGGTCCTTGAGAAGGTTCAGATCGAGAAGAAGGTTGCCGATGGCTTTGACCGCCCAATCGATCTTCTGGTAGTGGTGAAGGGTCGCCAGGGACATGAGGCCCTGTTCTCCATCGGCGAATTGCAGATGGGCAACCTCAGCGGCCGCGTTCTACTCGCGGACCGAATTCGTCACATCATTCCGCACCACCACGAGGAAGTTCCGCCCTTGGCTGAGCAGGACGGCTGGCTCAATGCCGGTGTGCGCAAGGCACTCTCTGTCCCCGAGGATTGTGTGGGCTGCCACGCTGAGGAGAAGGTTCCTGCCGTGGACATACCCCGCGGTGTGTGTCTGATCGCGGCTGGCGATTCGTGGCCGCCGCGATTTGTCGAAGATGTTGTTGAGATCAGCATCCGTCAGGTCGGTATCACCGTGCCAGTCCACATGAAGAAGGGCACCGCCGCCCAGCCCAGCATCAGATTTGTACGCCTCGATGGCTCATCGGTGGCACTGCACTCCAGTGCGATGCTCTCGCTGGGCGCGGAGAGCTTCTCTGACGCAACTTTCGGCATGGGACGCGGCTTCCATGGGATTCACTCGTGGACGGGCCTACCTCTCTCATCCCTAGTCGCTGCCCAAATCCCGGCTGGGACAGACCTTGATCGTTTGTGGATCCTGGTAACAGCAGCCGACGGTTACCGAATAGTGCTTTCGGGTAAAGAGGTGTTCACCAGTCCGAACGGCGTCATACTCGCAACTACCGAGGACGATCAGCCACTCGGCGAGCGTGGTCCAATGCGTCTCGTGGTTCCGGCTGACTTCTACATCGACAGAAGCGTACATTCGGTCCAGGAGATCCGCCTGGGGGAAGTAACGAAGGGGGACCGGATCGAAGCACAATAGCGCGTCCTGAAGGACACGCCTACACTTGTACTGTTCATATGTAGGCGGGTGCTTCAGCGCCCGCGACCACGATCGTTCGGGAGAACGTTGCGATCAACTCTGGAAGAGGAGCTGGAATGGATAGGGTTCACCAGTTAAAGACCGCATGCTGTTTTCTCGTGATGGGTTTGGCACTCGCGTTGACGATGAACTGTGGTCGAGCTTCTGATGACGTGATCATGCTGGCAACCACTACCAGTACTGCCAACACGGGAATGCTCGATATCCTCACAGAGGAGTTTCGCAAGGATACTGGGATCAGGGTCGACTTCATCGTCACGGGCACCGGCAAGGCGCTGGCCCATGGCCGGAGGGGCGACGTCGATGCCGTCCTCGTCCACGCACCGACAGCAGAGGAACTCTTTGTCAGCGAAGGATACGGAGTGGAGCGAGTGCCACTGATGTGGAATGACTTTGTCATCCTCGGTCCACCGGATGATCCCGCAGCGGTCTCTGAAGCAATTGATGTAGCACAAGCCCTGAAGAGCCTGGATCAATCGGCTGCATCCTTCATTTCTCGTGGCGATGATTCAGGCACCCACAAAAAGGAACTCGAGCTCTGGAACTTGGCAGGTCTCGAGCCCAATGGAGTGTGGTACATCGAGGCGGGACAGGGCATGGGTGCGTGTCTGACGATGGCCAACGAGAAGATGGCATACATCCTCACGGATCGCGGTACCTATCTTGCCCGTGCGGACACGCTGGAACTGAAGGTGTTGTTCGAGGGGCAAGCAGAACTCGTCAACCCCTACGCCATCATTGCAGTCAATCCTGAGAGATTCCGGGATGTCAACTTCGTTGATGTCGAACGGTTCGTCGATTGGCTCACCTCGGATCGAGGTCAAACGCTGATCGAAGATTATCGAGTCAATGGGCATCAGCTCTTCTGTCTATTCGAGGAATCGGGAGCCTGATGGAACTTCTCCTGCAGAGTCTCTGGGAAGCGATCCAGCTCATCTACCGGTTCGACCGGGAGCTGCTGTCGGCGCTCGTGACCACACTCCGCGTTTCGCTGACCTCGACGGCGATTGCTGGATTGATTTCGCTTCCACTCGGATTCTTCATTGCCAGGTTCAACTTTACAGGCAAGCGGGGAGTGCTTGTACTGCTACGCACTGCCCTTGCTTTGCCAACGGTGGTCGTCGGGCTCTTCGTTTATGCTTTCATCGCTCGCAATGCTCCCCTCGGAGAAATGGGACTCCTGTTCACCCCAGTAGCGATCATCATCGGTCAAGTGCTCTTGATCGTCCCTCTCATCACCGCTCTGGTTCACTCCTCCATTCAGGAAAACGTACTCGTGATCTATGAAGAAGCGCTGATTCTTGGCGCTTCGCCATTGCGGGCGTCTGTGAAAACCATTGTCGAGTCGCGGTTTGCTGTCGTAACGGCGTTGATGACAGGCTTCGGTCGCGTCGTTTCCGAGGTGGGGATTTCCCTTGTGTTGGGCGGCAATATTCGCGGATTCACTCGGACAATCACAACTGCCATCACGCTGGAAACGAGCCAGGGAGACTTCGCTGCAGCTTTCGCCCTCGGCATGGTGCTGCTGACTCTGGTCTTCATCGTCACTTTGTTCATCCAGGCTCTGGACCGTCGTAATGAATCAGTTTGAACTGAAAGATCTCGTTTTCCGTCGCAGTGCTCGATTTATCTTGGAGATAGCCCGCTTCTCGCTTGAGAGTGGCGAAAAGGTAGCGGTGGTTGGGGCGAACGGCTCGGGTAAGACGACATTCCTCCGGATCCTGAGCTTTTTAGAACAGCCTGATTCCTGGGACACCTTTCTCTATAGAGATCAGCCCTGCGGAAGAACGACGATGGATAGGCGTGGTTTAGGCTTCCTCAAGCAGCAGCCCTATCTGTTCGGCGGTAGCGTGACTCAGAATCTCACCTATCCGCTCAAGGTGTGCCGGCTTCCCGATACCGAGATCAGAAGTCGCCTCGACGCGATGCTCGAAAGGATGGAACTTGTGCATCTTGCTGAAGCGAGCGCCTGCGATCTCTCGGGAGGTGAACAGAAGCGTTTAGCGTTGGGGCGGACTCTCATCGCTGATCGAGAAACGCTCCTTCTTGATGAACCCACAGCTCACCTCGACGCGCGCTCTCGAGCCGTGATCGAGGATGCTCTGCGAAAGAGCAACCAGACCATACTGTTGACCACCCACGACCTTCACTTCGCCCATCGCGTTGCTGACCGGGTGTTGGCCCTTAAAGTGGGGCGCCTTTCGGCCAGATTGCCGGTGAATCTCCTCGAAGGACAGGTCGAGGATGGGCGCCTTGTGACTGGACGTGGCCTCAGACTCTCCCTGCCTGAAGGAACTGTGCCGACTCGCTACGGTTCTCTGACTGTAATGATCGATCCACGCAGTATAGATGTGTCCGTGGAGCAGTCAGCCATGGGTTCGAAGTCCCTGATGAGAGGTCGAATCTCCTCTATTCAGGAACATGGTGATGACATTTGGCTCGAAATCGATTGTGGTGATCGATTGACCGCCATCATCAGCAGGACGACGTACACGACGGAAGGCCTCAATCTGCAATCGGAAGTCGTGGTGACCTTTGACAGTAGCGCCGTTGAGGTTCTGTAGGAGGAGAAGTGGGCTTGGCGAGAAGCTCGAAAACCCTACGAGTCATTGCCGAGACACTGAGATGCAACTAAGGTGATTGTCTATCAGTATCTTCGACGGCAA